>NZ_JBWBYV010000072.1:0-35498 GCF_056174685.1 Janthinobacterium sp. BHSEK | reverse complement strand
CTGCCGCACACATGAAGGCACGAATTATTCTTGATTATAGGCAAGTGAATAGGCTGGCGCAATCGCGTGGCAACAACAGTGGCGTCGAGCGAATGGGAAGGGCTGCGAAGGAGAGAGTTGCGCCGGGACAGTGCCCGACGCAGGGCAAAACGAAGGTATTACTCGGCTGCCGGCTCGGCGCCGCAGCATTTCTTGTACTTCTTGCCGCTGCCGCAAGGGCAGTCGTCGTTGCGGCCCACTTTCGGCTCTTCGCGCTTCAGGGTCTGCACGGGAGCCTTGCGGCGCGGCACCCAGAAACGGTGGATGGCCGGCAGGTTCGCTTCCAGTTCCTGCGCCAGCTTGTGCGCCTTGACCGGGTCTTCCACCAGTTTCAGTTCTTCTTCCTTGATTTCGTCGGCGCCCAGCAGGTAGATCGGCTGCATCAGCTCGGCCACTTCGGAATCCCAGATTTCGTTCCACGAGCCGGGACGCAGTTCCATGCCGTCCCAGAAGCCCCAGCACCAGGCTTCGGCGTCGATCAGGGTCTGGCCTTCGTAGTCGTGTTCGACGAACAGGGCTTCGAATTCCTTGGGTGCCACTTCAAACGTCACCAGCACTTCGTTCATGAAGCGCATGATCAGGTTGACGATGCGCTCTTCTTCCTTGCTGTTCTTGAATTTCGGCGCATCTTCGGCATCTTCGCCCCACACGCGCGGCAACCACTCGGCCGGCATGATCGGTTCCGGACCGATGGCGACGGCCGTCAGATAGCCGTGCAGCATATCCATGGTCATGGCGTCTTCGGAGCACCGGTCCGACAACAGGAATTGGTCTAATTCGTCGAATTCTTTTTCTGATAATGGCTGTTCGAGTTGCATGGCTTGCTCTTTGATTAAATGTAAGGCGCCAGTATACGCCTTGCGGCGCTTCATCACCGAAGTGTTTGCACCGGCGGCCCGCGCGCGCCTTACAATGTCGCTTATGCACAATGAAAACCAGCCGCACGAGGACGACCGGCCCGTCCATCCCTTTTCCGCTCTGAGCCCCGATTGCGTGCTCGACGCCCTCGACAGCGTGGGCTTGCGCGGCGATGGCCGCCTGCTGGCGCTGAACAGCTATGAAAACCGCGTCTACCAGGTGGGTATCGAAGACAGCGCGCCCCTGGTGGCCAAGTTTTACCGTCCCGCGCGCTGGAGCGATACGGCCATCCTGGAAGAACACGCGTTCGTGTCCGAGCTGGTCGAGCGTGAAATCCAGGTGGTGCCGGCGCTGGCGATCAACGGCAGCACCCTGCACCAGTACCAGGGCTTCCGTTTTGCCGTCTTCCCCCGCCACGGCGGCCGCGCGCCCGAGCTGGACGATCCGGCGACCCTGGAATGGATAGGGCGCTTCATCGGCCGCATCCACGCCGTCGGCGCGCTGTCCACGTACAAGGAACGCCCGGCGCTCGATCACCAGACGTTTGGCGTCGAACCGCGCGAGTTCTTGTTGGAGGGTAACTTTTTGCCGCCCGAACTGCTGGCCGCGTATTCCAGCGTGGCGCAGCAGGCGCTCGACGGCGTCAAGCGCTGCTACGACCGCGCGGGCGACGTGGCCGTGCTGCGCACGCATGGCGATTGCCATGGCGGCAACGTGCTGTGGACGGACGCCGGCCCCCATTTCGTCGATTTCGACGACAGCCGCATGGGCCCGGCCATCCAGGACCTGTGGATGATGCTGTCGGGCGAACGCGGCGACCAGGTGCGCCAGATGAGCGACATCCTGGCCGGCTACGAGGATTTTTGCGATTTCGACCCGCGCCAGCTGTACCTGGTCGAAGCGCTGCGCACCCTGCGCCTGATCCATTATTCCGCCTGGCTGGCGCGCCGCTGGGACGACCCCGCCTTCCCCGTCGCCTTCCCGTGGTTTAACACGCAGCGCTACTGGCAGGACCGCATCCTGGAACTCAGGGAGCAGGTGGCCTTGATGGACGAAGCGCCGCTCTGGCCCATTTGACCTAAACGTGGGAAAAGGGCGGTAAACGTCCTTCTTCTTGCCGCGCTGATTTGTGCATGCCTGTTCGATAATGGTGGTAATAAATTCCCATAAGCAACGGAATTCACCCGAATAAGCGAGAAATCATGCAAGCACAGCAAAATCAGCGCCAGGCCGCCTCCCTCACCGTCGCGTATTCCGCCGACGACGAGTTCGACCAGGACAGCATCGTTTCGCTGCATGATTTCAAGGACCTGGAGCGCAAGGCCGAGGCGCCGGCTGTCGCCATTCCGCCCGAACCGCAAGCCGAACCGCAATCCGAGCCGGCAGCGGAAGCCGATGCCAAGGCGCCGGCCGCCGAACGCCAGAAAATGGAATTGAAGGCCATCCACGAGGCGATCGCCCGCGTGGAGGCGGAAGCGAAGGCCACCTGCGCCGCCGAGAGCCGTGCCCTGGCCGAGGCGCGCGTGCGCTCGCTGGCCGAGGACCGCGCCGCCATCGATGCGGCCGCCGCCGCCGCCGCGCAGCAAAATGCGCAGGCGGCCGAGGAAGCGATCGCCGCCAACCGCGAACGCCTGGACACCATGCGCGCTGCCGCGCAAGCCAGCGTGGCCCGCCTGGAAGCCGTCAAGCAGGAGACGGCCGAACTGCGCGCCCGCGTGGAGTCCGACAATGAAATCCGCCTGGCCGCGGAACAGCGCGCCCGCGCCGAGCAGGAAAGTCGCTTGCGTGCCAGCGAGCAGGTGGCGGTGCAGTCGGAACTGGCCGAGCAGGCAGCCCGCGCCGCCGAGGAATTGCAGGTGCAGACGGAGCAGGCGCGCCTGCAGGCCGTCGAGCGCGTGGCCGCCGTGCAGGCGGCCAAGGAGGAGATGGTAGGCATCGCCTCGGCCGACGCCCGTGTCGCCGTGCTGGCCCGCGAACGCGAGCGCCATGCGCACGGTGCGCGCCAGACGGCGCAGATGCTGGCCGAAGCGGAAGGCGAGGCGCTGGACTTGACGGTGCAGCGCGAGCGCGCCGACCAGATCGCGCTGGAATCGGCCTTCAACCGGGCCGCCGCCGAAGTGCGCGCCCTGGAAGAAGCGCGTGCGCTGGCGCACCTGGAACAGGAACGCGAAGCCATCGCCTTGGCGCAGGCGGAATCGGAACGCCATGCGGCGCAGTCGCTGCGTCTGCGCCTGCAGACGGAAAAGGAGTTGCGCGACGCGGCCATCCACCGCGAGCGCCTGGAAATGGTCGCCGTGGCCAGCGCGCAGGCGCGCCGCGACGCCGACGTGCGCATCCTGGCCGCCACCGAGGCGCGCATCGAGGTGGACCGCCAGCTGCGCGCCGTGGCGCTGGCCCGCGTGGCCGCCGAACAGGATGCGGAAATCGCCGGTCACGCCAAGCTGGAAGCGGAAACGGCGGCCCTCGAAGAAACCAAGGCCCGCGAAGCGGCCGAGCAGGCTGCCGCCGTGGCGGCCGTCCGCGAACTGGAAGAGCAGCAGCGCGCCGCCAGCCTGGCGCAGGAACGCGCCGAACTGGCGCGCCAGGCGGCAGAACTGGCCGCCAGCCAG
Organism: Janthinobacterium sp. BHSEK; assembly: GCF_056174685.1. NCBI lineage: Bacteria > Pseudomonadati > Pseudomonadota > Betaproteobacteria > Burkholderiales > Oxalobacteraceae > Janthinobacterium > Janthinobacterium sp. BHSEK. Next base: position 31,992 of record NZ_JBWBYV010000072.1, on the reverse strand, counting down.
AACGACGCCGAGCAGGCCGAGGTCGATGCCGGCAAGGCGACACTGGCTGCGCAGGAACAGGCAGCGCAACTGGCACAGGAAAAAGCCCGCCAGGCAGAGCAGCTGCTGCAGGCGGAGCAGGAACGCCTGGCCGCCGAACAGGCCGCCATCGCCGCCTTGAAAGAAAAACTGGCAGCGGAAGCGCTGGCGTGCAACGCGGCGCAGGAACGCACGGCCGCCGAAGGCGCGCAAGCGGAACTGCTGCGCGGCCAGCAGGCGGCCGAACAGGCCTTGCGGGAAGCGGCGCAAAAGGAAGCGGACGCCATCCGCATCCTGATGGACCAGGCGCTGGTCGAGGGCGAGAAAAAGGCCGCTGCCGCGCAAGCCGTGCAGGCGCAGGCGCGCCTGGCCGTGGAACTGGGACAAGTGCATAGCGAGCGTGCCCGCGTGGAAGAAGACAAGGCGCAGGCTGCCGATGCGCTGCTGGCGTCCGAACGCGATTTCGTCGCGGCCGAGCGCGAGTCGCTGGCTCTGATCGCGCAAAAACTGGTGCAGCAGCGCCAGACCAGCAGCGCCGAAGAGCGTGCCTCGCAAGCGATCGCCGGCCGCCTGGAAGCGGAAAAGCAGGCGACGGCGGCAGCCGAAACGCGCGCCGCCATGGAACAGCAGGCGCTGGAAGCCATGCGCCAGCGCGAGCAGCTGGAACTGGCCGCGCAGCAGGCCGCCAGCGAGAAGCTCGACGCGCAGCAAGCCTTGCTGGCCAGCGCGCAAGCCCATGCCGCGCTGCAGCGCAAGGCGGCCGAGACGACGCGTGCGATGGCGGCCGCCAAACAGCAGTTGCTGGAACGCGATACGGCCCGCGCACAGCAGCAGGAGCGCGAACTGGCGGCCCTGCGCGCCAGCCTGGAGCAGCCGCAAAGCGCGTTTTCCAGCTCTCTGACCGCCGCCCGCGCGAAAGCCGAACAGGTGAGCTCGGCCAGTCTGACGCGCGAAGTGATCGAGCGGCTGACGCAGCCTAACGAGTCGGCCGGCGCAGTCTGGCGTTCGCGCTAGGCAGGATACCGAACCAAACCTACTGCGCGGCGCGCTTTGCAGCTGGCGATGCTCACCGGCTCGGCGCCCCCGTACTAAAGTACGGTTGCGCTTCTCAGCCACAAATCACTGCCGCTCGCTACGGTTTTGTTCGATATCGGTACTTTAGTGGAAGAGCAAGATTTTTTAGGTTTTTCCATCAGAATTTTCTCCCCACCCCCACCAAAATCACATCCGCATCGCGGTGATAATCGGTGATGACCCGGTTCCACGCCACGTGCGCCACCCAGCGGCGGTCGACGTGGTAGCGGCCCACGGCCGACAGCAAGCCCGTCAGGCGCGTGCTGTGGCCCTGGGTGTCGCGTGCATCCCACGCCACGTACGGCCCGCCGCCCATGCCGAATTCCACCTTTTCATTGAGCGAACGGATCAGCCATAGCTGGGCGGCCATGCCGCGCCGATGCGCCAGCGCCGTGCTGCCTTCGTCGAGGGCGGTGACCGTCCAGTCCACGTATTGTCCCGCCGCGCGCCGGTATTCGAGGGCGAACGGGCGCGAGGACTCGGAGCGCATGCTGTTGACGATGGTGTGGCCGGTCGATAAGGTCAAGGTGTCGTCGTGCGCCCAGTTCTGCAGGTGCAGCTTGGCGCCCGGCACGCCGTCATAGCGGTAGCCCGCGCCGATCAGCAGGTGCGTGGTGTTGTCCTTGCCGCTGGGCCGGATGCGGTTGAGCTGCGCTTGCGCATACCAGCGGTTGTCGAACTGCCAGCGCGCCTGCAGGCTGACGATGGAGCCCCAGCCATGGTCATTGTCGAAATTGTGCGGTGCTTCATCGGTCTTGGCCGTGTCGAAGAAAAAATAGCGGCCCACGCCGGCGCCCAGCATCAGGCCCTGCTCCACTTTTTTCGTGCGCAGCCAGACCTGGCCCGCCATGCCGTCGCGGTGATGGTCTTCCGGGTGGCCTTCATTGATGTACGACAGGCTGACGGCATTGTAGTTGCCCACAGGCTGCGTGTAGCTGATGGCCGCCACAAAGGTACGCTCGTTGGTCGAGTTCACTTTCAGGGCGCCGGCTATGCCGGAGATATCCTGTGCCTGGGCGGACAAGGGAAGCGAGGCGGCCAGCAAGGCCAGGATGGTAGGGCATGTGCGCATGGTATTTCCGGTCGTGGTGATACACGCTAACGGCGGGCTGGCTGGACGTGCTGCGTTAGCGCAAGCATCGCGCGTTTTTACTACACGAATGAACAGTTCCAGTCAGAACTAATTGCGATAGTGTATAAGAAAGCGGGAATGTGTGAGGCGCGCCATGCGGCTGGAGAGCGGGGAAGGGCGCCGGCGCGAGTATGGCTGGCCGGCGCGATGCTGCTGAAGTTGCTGGACTTGCGGCGGTATTGCTGTCTGTATTACTGACTCAGGACGACTTTATCGGCAAAATATTCCGTCTCGCCGAAGCATTGCGTGGGCACGCCCTTGTGCTGGCTGTAGGTGACGAGGATGCGCTTGCCGGCGGCGGCCGTCAGCTGTTTCGCCACCTCCTCGTCGCGCACGCTGAACTGGAATTTTTCCGGGATGGTGCCCGGCAGCGCCGTCAGCAACAATTCGCCCTCCCACGTCTTGCAGATCCAGCCCCGTTTGGAGAACTTTTGCAGGTAGCCCGCCCGTTCGCCTTCCGAGTACGAGAAGCTCAGGGCCATCCACGTGTAGGCGGCCAGCAGCAGGAAGCCGGCCACGAGGAAGATGGCGAAGGCGAAGGTGACTTTTTTGGTCGTAGGGGTCATGTTAAGGGGTGAATTGTTTAGTTGGAGAAAGAGTTAGTCTTTCCGGCCGGCTTTCCAGTTCAGGCCAAAGTTGTATCGTTCGTCCATGGCCTGGTGCGCCGTGATTTTACCTTGGCCGCCGAAGTATTCCACCAATTTTGTCACCTGCAGGTTGCCGCCGTGGTTTTCCAGCATGGCGATGGCGCACATGGCATGCTGGCTGTCGCTGTCGAGGCGCACTTCCACCGTCGGCTGGCCGGGAATCTCGATCGTCACGACGCCGTCCGTGGCGGCCCAGTTCGGCACGCCTTCGTAGATGAAGGCATACACGAGCACGCGCTTGATCTGGTCGAAATGGGTGCCGTTGATGAAGATGTTTTCACCGCTGCTGATGCTGCCCGTGCGGTCGTCGCCTTCCAGGTGGATGTACGGCGGGCGGTCATACGCGCCCCAGCTGTTGCCCAGCGCCTGCACGGCGCTCTTGGCGCCATTGCTCATCTCGAACAGGCAGCCGATATCGAGGTCGATGCCGCCCGCGCGGCCGGCCGGCTTATTGAACAGTTTGCCCAGGAAGCCCGTGTCCAGCTTCGATGCGGGCGCCTGACCTTGCGACGCGTTCTGGTTCCAGTTCAGGTTGACCCGGATGCGGCCGTAACCGCCGCTGTCGCGCTTGTCGAGCGAGATCTTGTCGCCGCGCTTTTCCAGGCGAATTTTTGAGAGCGAGATTTTATTCGCCGGCGGCGGGGCCGCCGGCGCAGGCGCGGGAGCCGGCGCCGGAGAGGATTGCGCTGCTTCGCTGCCGCCGAAGTGCTTCAGCAGCGCCGCCAGGCCGCCCGCGAAACCCTGGCCCACGGCGCCGAAGCGCCAGCTGCCGTCGCGGCGATACAGTTCGCCGATGATGACGGCTTTCTCGTCCTGGAAGTCCGTGCCCGTGAAGGCAAACGTGGCGGCCTGGCCCAGCGCCAGGCTGGAGTTGCCCAGCGCGCGCATGCTGCCCTGTTCCGTCGCCGCCGTAAACACCAGCTTGTCGATGGCGGCGGGCAGGCGGGAAAGGTCGACCTGGAACACGGAGCGCGGGCCGTTCAGTTCCACCGTGACGGCATTGTCCGGCGCGCTTTTCTGGTTGTAGAACACCATGTAGCGGTCGTCCGACAGTTTGCCGGCCGCATCGACGCCGAAGCAGCTGACGTCCACCTCCATCGAGCCCGAAACGATATCGAGCGTGACGGCAAACGGGCCGTTCAAGCCCAGGTCCGCCAGTTTGCCTTTTTGTCCGCGTGTGAAATTGGTCATGGTCGTGCAATCCCTTCGTCGCTTGAGAGTTGAGTCAATGAGATAGTCGGCAGGTGCGCGGCGGCGTTGTCGGCCGCATGGCGGATGCCGAACAGGCGCGCCTGCTCGATGATGCGCAGGGCCCAGCTGCTGTGCGTGGCCACTTCGCACATCGATTCCTGCATGCGGAACACGGCCGGGCTGTCCGGGTCGATGATGCGCAGCGCCAGTTCGATGTCCGACTGCGCCACCTGGTAGTGGCGCTCGATCTGCGGCACCTGGTCCGGGTGGATGGCCGTCTTGGCGATCATGCCGTGCGCCATGTCCTGCGCCACTTCGGCGTCGAGCCAGCTGCCCTGCGACAGGTGTTCGAAGACGGGTGCCGTCAGCTGGAAGCCGTGCGGCTTGAAGATCGTCACCAGGCGGCCGATGACCTGGCCCAGCGGCGTTGAATAAATCGTGCCGCTGGTGGGGCGGCGCAAGCCCAGCAGGGCCAATAAATCGTTGCCGCCGATGCGCAGGGCCAGGATGCGGCGTCGCACTTCCGGTGCCGACAGCAGGATGCGGAACTGCTTCATTTCCTCGTCGTCGAACACTTCCGCCGTTTCCAGGGTCGGCATCAAGAGGTGATGCGTGTGGCGCACCAGCTCGAAATACGCGGCGAAATTGTGGCGCGTGGATTTCGGCAGCACGAAGCCGCTCAATTTGTCGGCGCCCGGCATGGCCAGCACGCGCGCCAGCACCTCGAGGTTACGCACGCGCACGAAGCGCAAGGTGTCCGATTCCTCGCACATGTTTTGCAGCGCCAGCGACAGATTGAACATCGCATAACTGAGGTCGCGTTCCGCGATGGCGTCTTCGGTGCAAAGGATGACCGAACGCAAATGGCTGAATTTGTCGCCGTTGGCGATCGCCAGCAAGTCCTTGTGCGTGGTCGGCACGTACATGGAGGCGCCCAGCGCCGCCTTGTGTTCGCTTTGCGGGTGTAGGGAGTTGTTATCCATCGACTGCGCTCCTGATAAGGGCGACCGCCTGGTAAGGCAGCGCCGGTTCTACTGTGACGGGTATGGCTTTTTCCTGCGCCAGAAGCAGCAAATGTGCCACGTCCGGCGCATTCGTGTCGCGCACGATCAGGCGCTCGGGCACGCGGCGCAGCAGCACGCGCGTCGCTTCGCCGATGCCCGGCTTGATCAGGTTGATGTCGCTGATGCCGTATTCCTGCTGCGCGGCGGCCATGTAGGCTTGCGAGCGGGCCGCCATGGCTGGCGCATCGCTCGCCTCTGCCAGCGGGATGCCGCTGCTGGCGGCGATCGCCATGGCGTCGGCCACCAGGCCGTCGGCGAAAGCGCGCGACTGGTCGTGCTGCTCGAACTGCGCGTAGTACACGCAGCCGTGGAAGTCGTCTGGACCGATGGCTTCATTGAGCACGGAGCGGCTCACCAGGCCCGAGACGGTGGCATTCAAGATGCTCGACGGGATCAGGTAGTCGCTGGCCGAGGCGGCGCAGGCGGCCGTGCCGGCCAGGTCGGACAGCACGAACAGGCCGCCGTCGATCGCCGTGCCATAGGCCGCGTTGAAATCGTGGACCGTCTGGCGCAGTTCGCGCGAGATCACGCCCTTGCCCGTCCAGCCGTCGACGAAGACGAGGGACTCGGCCGCATGGCCCTGCGCCAGGATGTGTTGCAGGGCATGCGCGTCGATGCCGCGGTCGCGGATGATGGAGACGGAATAATGGCTGCATTCGCGCTGGAAGACCTGGCGCAGCAAGTGCCCGAGGATGACGCCCACGGGCGTGCCGGCGCGCGCCAGCGACACCAGGGTGATGGGACCCGTGCGGCGCGCCGCGATCAGGGCGGCCAGGCGCAGGCAGTCGCGCGCCATCTGCAGGCGGTTGGCGGCAAATGCGCTCTGGAACAGGGCCAGGTAGGCGGGCGAGGGCAGGGACTCCGGCGACAGCATTTCGCTGTAGTGGCGCTGGCCCGACTGGATCAAGCGCTCCTTTTCTGCCAAATCGAGAATCGGTTCGAGCGCCATCGGCGTGAGCAGAAACTCCACGTCTTCCTGGCGGTAGCTGCCGCTGAAATGCGGTGTTGTTTCACTCATAGCGCCGCCACCGTGAGGGCCGCCAGCTGGGTGCCGTTGGGGATGATGGCGTAGTCGCAGGCGGCCATGAAGCGGGCGTCCGAGCGGCTGTCGCCCATGCCGAAGCTGACGATGGGGCCATGCTCGGCTTCCAGTTCCGCGCGCAGGTAGGCCACGGCGCGCGCCTTGTTCAATGTTTTCGGCAGCACGGCCAGGTTGTTGCCGTTGCGGTGGATGAAGTAGTCGGCGCCTTCGGCGGCGATCCACTGCCGCAGCACCTGCTCCTCGATGTCGGCCAGGCGTTCGCCGCGCGCTTCATGGTCCTTGACGACGATGTAGAACGGCGTGTTGTAATCCTCGATCAGGCGCGCGCGCGAAGGCATGCCCGTCCTGGCCTGGAAATCGTCGATGATGCGCATGGCGTCCCGCAGGCCGGGCAAGGCCGTCTGCATGTCGTTCTGCATCAGGGCCAGCCAGCCCGCGTCGAGCGCGCCGCCCGGCTGCAGCACGATGCCGCCGTAATCGAGCACGCTGTAGCTGGTAAACGGCAGGTCGACGCGGCGGAATGCGTCGCCATTTCTTGCCGTGGCGGGGATCAGGGTCATGCCGCTTTGCGCGAATTCAAAGAAGGCGCGCTGGCGCGCCGTCGTAAACGAGCAGGCCTCGCCATTTTTCAGATAGGCGGCCGCTTGCAAATCGGTCTCGCCCGGGCATTTTTTCGGGGTCTGGAACAGTGTGTCGTCCAGATCAACAAACAGGAATTTCTTCAATTTTGGTCTCTGACTGAAAGTGGAACAGGCGGCCGTTCAATTGGCCGGCGAGTTGCATGAGGGCCGGGCTGGCCGGGGTTTCATGGCAGATGAAAACGTGCTGGTACTGGCCAGGCGCCACGTTGTACAGGTAGTTGGCGATGCCTTCGCCGTAATTGTCGTCGCAGTTGACGATATGGCCGACGGAGCCCCACGACAAAATGGGCGAGCGCGTGGTCGACTGCACCACCACGTTCTTGCCCAGCGCTTCGAGCTCGCGCGCCAGCAGGAACGACGGGTGCATGAATTCGCCCGTGCCCAGCACCAGCACGGAATCGCCGGCGCCGATTTCCTGCGCCAGCTGCACCGCCAGGCCTTGCGGCGGCGCCAGGGCGCGTCCCACGCCGATGCGCCCGAATGCGGGGCTGGCGCCCCGTTCCTCGTTGGCCTCGAAGCGCTGCGCGCTGGCCGCCACCGGAGCGGGCGCGGCGCCGGCCTGGAAGGCGTAGTGGCCGGACAGCGCCGCGCCGATGGTCGTGGGCAGGCCGAAACGCTCACTCAAGCCCGCGTTGGCGGCCTGGCCCATGAAATTGGTGATCACGCCCAGGTGCAGCTTTTCCAGCTGCGGATAGCGCGCGCGGCACACTTGCACCAGGTTGGCGAAGGTGTTGCCGGTCGAGGCTTCATCGTCGATCAGCACCAGGCTGCGCGCCGTGGAAAACAGGGCGCTGGCCGTGTCCGACAAGTGTAAGAACTGGCGCGGCGCGTGGCTGTGCGATTCCTCGAATTCGAAGAAGGGCACCGTGCCCACGCGGTAGCGCGAGCTGTGCAAAAACAAAGCCTTGCCGTTCGGGTTGGCGCGCAGCCACGCCTCGAACACGCCCTGGCCCAGGCCGACGGCCGTTTCCGCCATGGCGATGAAGACGACGGGGCCGGGCAGGCTGGGGGGGATTTGCGCGGCCAGGTCGTCGTGGATGGCTTGCATGGCGCGCGGCGTGACGGGCCAGTGCTTGCCCAGCACCTTCGAGAGGAACAAAAAGCCCCGCTTGGCGTTGGCGCGCGCGGCAAAGCCGATCAGCCAGTCGAGCGGAAAGCGCGCCTCGTCCACCTTCAGGGTCAGCTCGCCCGTGGGCATCTGCTGCTTGACGATGTTCATGGCAGCTCCACGGCGCAGGCGGCTTCGCCCACGCGCATGCCTTCGCGGATGGCGGGCACGGTGAGCTTGTCAAAGCCCTGGTCGAAACCGGCCAGCGCCAGGTAGGGCAGGTTGGGACCCGCCGCGCACGCCATGCCGATGCCGCCCGACATGCGCGGATTGATCTCCAGCAGCGCCAGGCCATTCGCGCCTTCGCGGAACTGGATGTTGAAGACGCCATTGAGCCGGTAGTCGCGCGCCAGCTTGTCGCAGGCCGCCAGCAGGTCGGCGCGCAGTTCGATCAGCTGGCCGCTGCCGCCCCCATGCAGCTTCTTGCGCGGCACGGCGCAAATGAGCTTGCCCTGATCGGCGACGCAGTCGGCGCTGTATTCGTGGCCGTCGAGGTATTCCATCAGCAGCAGGGTCTTGAACGATGCCATCTGCGCCAGGCCGTTGCGCAGCTCTTGCGCATTGATCTGGTAGGCGGCGCCGGCCAGCAGCAGCTGGGCGCTGGTGCGCTCTTCATCGAGTATGGCAAAGCCCAGGGCATACACGGATTCGGACGGCTTGATGCACAGCTTGCGATGCAGCGGGCGCAGTTCGGCGTAGGCGGCATCGTATTCTGCGATGTTTGTGACGGCGCGGTAGTCGGCCGGGCGCGCCATGGGCAGGTCGAGGCCCTCGCAGAAGCGCGCCTTGTCATGCATCAGGGTCAGGGTGTCTTCGCTGGCCACGCTGAGCACGCGCGTGCCGATGGCGGCGAAGCGCGCGCTGGCGCTGCCGATCAGGCCCGCTTCCTTGCCGGGCCAGAAAATGGTGATGCCCCGCTCGCGGCAAAATTCCAGGCACCATTCGACATAGTTGTGGCCCGTCAGTCCCGACGGTTCGACCGCGTATTCGTGGGCCGACAAAAAGGCGGCCGCATGCGCATTCGTATTGCTGCACACGATGTGATAGCGGGGCGCACCGCCAGTGGCGGCGCTGTCGGCTTCGCGGATCAGGCGCATGGCCGTGCCGACCGAGGAAAATGTTTTGTTGAACCAGACTCTTTGCATGTACGGGGACCGGGTGGAAATAGGGGGAAGCCGCGCGCAGGTGCGCGCGCGGGCAGTGTAGCCAGAAAAACTTAACCTGGCCTTATAGAGGGGAGGAAATCAGCCGGCTTTGCCGGATGCTGTCCACTTGAGAAAGGCGTCGCGGTTGCGCGAGCAGATGAAGACCTTGCCCGAGCCGGAAAAGCGCAGCACGATGCCTTCGCCGCTGGTCACGCTGTTGACGATATTGCCGAGGAAGCCGCCGATGCCGCCGCCGCCCGAGCCGCCGCCCGTGGTCACGGAAATTTCGTATTTCAGGCTGTTGTCCCAGCACACCACGTGGGAATTGTCGATCACGACATCCTTGCCGGGCTCCACGTCGAGCTGGAACATGGAGCCGAAGCCCGACACCACCACTTGTCCCGTGCCGGCCGTCTCCATGACGAAGAAGCCGCCCGACTGGGCGAACAGTGCGTTGCCGATGCTTTGCGTGCGCACCTTCATTTCCGTGCCCGAGGTGGCGGCGACAAAGGCGCCGTCGTTGAGCAGGTACTGGCGCGCGCCCACGTCGACCACTTCGATGGCGCCCGGCAGGGTGGGCGAGAGCAGGCAATCGCCGCTGCCGCGCACCGCTTCGATGTGCTGCTGGAAGAACGATTCGCCATTCGCGAAGCGGCGCATGATGGCGCTGCCCAAGCCACCCGTCATCTTGCCCTTCAAATCGAGCGCCGTTTCCATCATCACCATCGCATCGGATTCGCAGTAGATGGTTTCGCCCTGCTTCATGCTGACGTGGAGGAAGGGATCGACGTCGCCCGTGACGCTAAATACTGGCATGATAAATCTCCAAAAAAAAGCCGCCTGATCTGTACAGGCGGCAGTAATGATATGGCAAAAGTACAATTCACCTCGGAAAACCGTCGCGCGCACGCTCCATGCGCGGCGCAGCAGGTTTAACGAGCGTGAATTTAGGCGTTCACGCCGAACGAGCGGGCCAGAGGGCCCAGGCCGCCGTTGAAGCCCTGGCCGATGGCCTTGAACTTCCATTCGCCGTTGTAGCGGTAGATTTCGCCAAAGATCATCGCCGTTTCCGTCGAGCTGTCTTCGGACAGGTCGTAGCGGGCGATTTCTTTTTCGCCTTCCGCGTTCAGGCAGCGGATGAAGGCTTTCGAGACCATGCCGAAGTTCTGGCGGCGCGCGTCGGCGTCGTGGATGGTGACGGTGATGCTGATGCGGTCGATGTCGGCTGGCACGCGGGTCAGGTCGATTTCGATGCGCTCATCGTCGCCTTCGCCTTCGCCGGTCGTGTTGTCGCCCGTGTGCACGACGGAGCCGTCGGTCGATTTCAGGTTGTTGTAGAAGATGAAGTCAGAGTCGCCACGGACTTTGCCGTCGCTTTTCAGGAGGAAAGCGCTACCGTCAAGGTCGAAGGTGGCGCCGTCCGTCGAACGAGGATCCCAGCCGAGGCCGACGATGATCTTCTTCAGGTTCGGTGCTTCCTTGCTCAGGTTGACGTTGCCGCCTTTTTGCAAACTGATTGCCATGTGGTGCTCCTTTTCAGTAAATAACTCAAACATGCCTTCATGGGATGAGCGCCAGGCGCTCGTGCCATTACTCTCACAATTGGGGGCGGAACCCCCGATTTCAAGCTTGCGCCGCGTGCCGTTTGCGATAGCGCAGGGACGACCACAGCGAGACCAGGATGAAGGCCACGCCCGACAGGCCCGTGAACCACTCCGGAATATGGTACTTGACGGACGCCAGCATGATCAAGGCGAGGATGCCGATCGCATAATGGGCGCCATGCTCGAGGTAGACGAATTCGTCCAGGGTGCCCTTGTGCACCAGGTACACCGTCATCGAGCGCACGAACATGGCGCCGATGGCCAGGCCCAGCATGATGATGACGACGTCGTTGGTGATGGCAAAGGCGCCGATCACGCCGTCAAAGCTGAACGAGGCGTCCAGCACTTCCAGGTACAGGAAGCCGCCGATACTGCCGCGCGCCACCGTTTTTACCAGGTCGCCATTGCCGTTCTTGGCTGGCGCGGCGCCTTCCTCCTCGTCATCCTGCAAGTCCGGCTCGCCTTCTTCCAGCAAGCCGCTGATCCAGTTCACGCCGATGTAGACGGCGATGCCGACGATGCCCGACGCGAGCACGCTGTATTTGGCTTCCGCAGGACCCATCGCCACGCAAGCGGCCACGGCGCCCATGGTGATCAGGACGGCCAGGCTTTCCGTGCCCAGCGCATTGACTTTTTCCTCGGCCCAGCCCAGCCAGTGCAATTCCTTCTCGTCGTCGAACAGGAAGTTCAGGAACACCAGCAGCAAGAAGGCGCCGCCGAAGGCCGCCACTTGCGCATGGTTGTCCGTCAGGTGCTTGGCATACACGTCCGGCGTCGTGGTCGCCATGGTCCACACGTCGACCAGGCCCAGGCCCGTGGCGACGGAAACGATGACCAGCGGGAACAGCAGCCGCATGCCGAAGACGGCCACGAGGATACCGACCGTGAGGAACAGTTTTTGCCAGAACTCATTCCAGTGGCGCAAGACCGAGGCATTCACCACGGCATTGTCGAACGACAGCGACACTTCCATGATGCCCAGCACGCCCGTGATCCACAGTGCATTGATCAGGCCGGGCATGCCGCCATGGCTGTAGCCCCACCAGCCCGACACTGCCATCAGGATAAAAGTGACTAAAAAGGAAATTCTGAAATGCCGCATGAGTACCCCGTTGCAAGTGAAAGACGTTTGATTATCCGCGCCGCTGTGCGCGCCGCACTCAGTGTTGATATACGTCAATTGTTGTATATGCCATGATTTTATATTAGTTGCCGCCCGGGGCGGCGTTTTATAGACCGGCGACAGACAGTTCTGCTGGCGCGGACGATCTGCGATAATTGCGGCGCGCCCATCCGGCTGCCGCAGTCTCTTGCACACTCTCGACATATATATAAGAAGGAATACCCCGTGGATATCGCTTACCTCGTCACGCCCCTGATCACCTGGATCCTGGTCGGACCGATCAAATTCCTGATCAACAGTGTCCGCACGCGGCAATGGGCGTTCGGCCTGGTCGGCAATGGCGGCTTTCCCAGCAACCATAGCGCCGTCGTGTCCAGCATGGCTACCCTGATCGCCTTGCGCGAAGGCATAGGCCATCCCGCCTTCGGCGTGGCCGTGACCCTGGCTTTCATCGTCATCATCGACGCCAACAGCCTGCGCCAGCACGTGGGCAAGCAGGCGGCCGCCATCAACCGCCTGGCGGGGGAGGCGGCCAGCGCCGCGCACAAGACCTTGCGCGAGCGCATGGGCCATACCCTGGTGGAAATCGCCGGCGGCCTGTGCACGGGCGTGGCGATCGGTTTCCTGATCAACTACGTGTTTGCCCGCTAAGCGTTGTTCCCCCTGAAACGCGAAACCCCGCTTCAAGGCGGGGTTTTGCGTTTCAGGGCGTAAAAACTACGTTTCATCCATTCAATAAAGCATTACAGGAAACCGCCGATTGACATGCCCGGATGCGCTCATGGATACTTTGGCGCTTGTGGTTTTAATAAAAATAAATGCCTGCCATCGCCTGCGGTCCTATCCGGGCCGCCGGGACGGTCGCGGCGCTATCTATCCGGAGAAATACCCATGTTGCGCAAAACCCTGTTTGTTCTGGCAATCGCTTCTGCCCTGGCCGCCTGCGGCAAAGAGTCCAAAGATCCCGGCAAGGGCGGCAAGAATGCCAAGGAACAGGCCAGCGCTAGCGTCAATCTGCTGGTGTCCCCGGAAGACCTGCTGACCATCCAGAGCAATGCGCTGGCGTCGGGTCCCGTGATCACCGGTTCCGTGCAGCCCGAGCGCAACGCGGACTTGCGCGCCGAAGTGTCGGCCGTGGTGATCCAGGTCCTGAAGGAAAACGGCGAAATCGTCAAACGGGGCGACGTGCTGGTGCGTCTGGACGAAACGGCCATCCGCGACAGCCTCAATTCGGCCGAGGAAGCCAGCCGCGCCTCGAGCCAGGTGCTGGAGCAGTCCGAACGCATGTTCCAGCGCATGAAAACCCTGCGCGCCTCGGGCATGACGTCGACGCAGGCGCTGGAAGACGCGGAAATCCGCCGCAACAATGCGCAAAGCGATCTGTCCGCCGCGAAGAGCCGCGCCGCCCAGGCACGCCAGCAGCTGCAGCGCACCCTCGTGCGCGCGCCGTTCGACGGCATCGTGAGCGAGCGCAAGGTATCGAATGGCGATACGGCGCAAATCGGCAAGGAATTGATCAAGGTCATCGATCCGACCAGCATGCGCCTGGAAGGCTTGGTGTCGGCCGACAAGATCGGCGTCGTCAAGGTGGGCCAGCCCGTGCTGTTCCGCATCAATGGCTATCCCGGCCAGGATTTCGCGGGCAAGGTGCGCCGCGTCGATCCTGCCGCCAACGCCGTCACGCGCCAGGTGGCCGTGCTCGTCGATTTCAATGACAAGGAACAGCCGCGCGTGGCCGGCCTGTACGCGGAAGGGCGCATCGAGACGGCAACCGTCAGCGCGCTGATGATACCCGACTCGGCTCTGGTGAAGGCGGGCGACGTCACGTACACGTGGAAAGTCAAGGACAAGGCCTTGCATAAAGCCACGTTGCGCATCGGCGCGCGCGACGTGCGCACGGGCCAGTGGGAAGTGCAAAGCGGCCTGGCCAGCGGCGACACCGTGCTGCGCACGCCCGGTTCGACCTTCAAGGATGGGCAGAAAGTGGAATTGACGGCTGCCAAGGCCGTCCCCGCCGCCGCCGTGGCCAGCAGCAGCGCCGCCGTTGCCGGTAAAGGAAACTAAGCCATGTTCCTTTCCGATTTCAGTATCAAGCGGCCCACGGCCACCATCGTCCTGATCCTGGCGATGATGTGCGTCGGTTTGCTGGCGCTCAAGAAACTGCGCGTCAACCAGAATCCGGACGTCGAAGTGCCGTTCATCGTCGTCAGCATTCCCTATCCTGGCGCCTCGCCCGATACGGTCGAGCGCGAAGTGGTGAACCGCCTGGAAAAATCCTTGCAAAGCATTTCCGGCGTGACCGAAGTCAATAGCAGTTCCAACGAAGGCTCGGCCAGCATCTTCATTCAGTTTTCCTTCAAGACGAACCTGATCGAAGGGTCCGACGATATCCGCAACGCGATTGCCGCCGTGCGCTACAAGCTGCCGACGGAAATGCGCGAACCGATATTGCAGCGCATCGACCCGTCGGCCGAGCCGATCATGCAGCTGGCGCTGTCGTCGAGCGCGCAAAGCCATGCGGAAATCTCGCGCCTGGCCGAGGACGTGCTGTCGGACCGCTTCCGCGCCGTCGACGGCGTGGCGCTGGTGAACGTGGGCGGTTCGCTGAAACGCGAACTGTCCGTGCTGCTGCGCGCGGAAAAGTTGCGTGAGTACAATGTTTCCGTCAGCGACGTCGTCACCGCCCTGCGCAACCAGAATACCAATGCGCCGGTGGGCAAGGTGCGCGGTACCCTGGACGAGAAAAGCATCCGCCTGGTCGGCCGCATCGAGTCGCCGAGCGATTTCGAGCAAGTGGTGATCAAGCGCCGCGGCGAGGAAATCGTGCGCCTGGCGCAAGTGGCGACGATCGAGGATGGTTTTGCCGAGATCAACACCTTGAGCGTGCGCAGCGGCAAGCCTAACGTGGGCATCTCGATTACCCGCGTGCGCGACGCTTCCACCGTCAGCGTGGCCAACAAGATCCGCGACATGGTCGAGGAAATCAACAAGACCTTGCCGAAAGGCACGTTGTTGCAGGTGACGCGCGACGGCGGCGAAAACGCCCAGCATAGCCTGAACAACGTGATCGAATCGCTGGTGCTGGGCGCGGTGCTGACGATTTTCGTCGTCTACGCCTTCCTGAACTCGTGGCGCTCGACCCTGATCACGGCGCTCAGCCTGCCCACGTCCGTGATCGCCGCCTTCATTGCCGTGTGGCTGTGCGGCTTCACCCTGAACTTCATGACCTTGCTGGGCCTGTCCTTGGCCATTGGCGTGCTGATCGATGACGCCATCGTGGTGCGCGAAAACATTGTGCGGCACATGCAGATGGGCAAGGATCGCCGCACGGCCGCGCTGGAAGGCACGGCCGAGATCGGCATGGCCGTGGCCGCCACGACGTTTTCCATCATCGCCGTCTTCATCCCCGTGGCCTTCATGCCCGGTATCTCCGGCGAATGGTTCCGTCCGTTTGCCCTGACGGTGACGTGCTCGGTGCTGGTCAGCCTGGGCATCTCGTTTACGCTCGACCCGATGCTGTCGGCCTACTGGGGCGACCCGGTCGAGGAACATGCGGCGCCGAAAAAAGGCATCGGCCGCGTGCTGGAGAAATTCAATCACTGGTTCGACCACCAGGCCGACCGCTACGGCAACGTCATCGCCTGGGCCCTGCATCACCGCCGCTGGATGGCCGTGATCGCTTTCGGCAGCCTGGTGGGCGCCATCGCCCTGCACGCCACGCACGGAGGCACGAGTTTCCTGCCAGCATCCGATTCGGGCAATCTGATGATCAATGTGCGCACGCCATCGTCGAGCAGCATCGAATATTCGCGTTTGAAACTGGAAGCGGCGGCCGTGCTGGCGCGTACCTTGCCTGAAACCAAGGATACCAACAGCTCCGTCAACGCAAACGGCGGGCGCGTGTATGTCGATATCGGCAAGCGCAACACCCGCAAGCGTTCGGCCAAGGAAATCGCGGTCGAGCTGCGCGAAAAGATGTCGCGCCTGGTGGGCGCCGAATACGTGGTGCAGGATGACTTGAGCAATGGTTCGCAAAAGCCCATCCAGGTGGAGTTCACGGGTCCCGATTCGCGTAAACTCATGGAAATTACCAACGCCTACATGGACAAGCTGCGCGCCATTCCCGGCGCCGTCGATGTGGGCTTGTCGGAGCAGGACCCGAAGAACGAGCTGCAGATCGAGCTCAACCGTGGTCTGGCCAACTCGATGGGCATTTCCGTCAATGACGCGGCGCAATCGTTGCGCGTGGCGTTTGCCGGCGTGGAAGTGGGCGACTGGGTCGATCCGACGGGCGAGACGCGCGACGTGGCCGTGCGCCTGCACCCCGACGACCGCGTGGCATCGGAAAATATCGAGCGCCTGCCGATCAGCGTGACGGGCACGTCGCAAATGGTGCCGCTCGACCAGATCGCCACCATTACCATGGGCAAGGGTCCGTCCGGCATCGAGCACAAGAATGGCAAGCGCACGATCACCGTGTCGGCCAATGCGCAGGGCCGTTCGAACGGCGAAGTGACGAGTGACGCCATGAAGCTGGCCAACTCTATCGACTTCCCGCCCGGCTACGGCCTGGCGTTGGGCGGCGCCGGCCAGGACCAGCAGGAGCTGTTCACGGAAATGCTGATCGCGCTGGTGATGGGTATCGGCCTGATGTATTTGATCCTGGTGATGCAGTTCGGTTCCTTCACGGCGCCGGTGGCCGTGATGATGTCCTTGCCGCTCAGTCTGATCGGCGTGGTGGTGGCGCTGGTGATCACCAACAATACCCTCAACCTGATGAGCTTTATCGGCATCATCATGCTGATGGGCCTGGTCGCCAAGAACGCCATCCTGCTGCTCGACGCGGCGCGCAAGCGCGAGGAAGAAGGCCATGGCCGCGAAGACGCGCTGATGTATGCGGGCCGCATGCGCCTGCGCCCCATCCTGATGACAACGTTCGCGCTGATCGCCGGCATGTTCCCCGTGGCGCTGGGCCTGGGCGAGGGCGGCGAGTTCTACCGTCCATTGGCGATCGCCATCATCGGCGGCACCATCACCTCGACGATTCTGACCCTGCTGGTCGTGCCGACCTTCTATGACAGCATCGAGATCGCCCGCGATGGCGCCGTGGCCAAGTTCCACCGCCGCGCCGCGCGCATGCCCGTGGCCGTGGCCATGATACTGACCTTGCTCGAATGCGTGCTGACCCTGCTGCTGGTGCGCTTCATCTACCGCATGCTGAAGAAGGGTGTGCTGTTCCTGATGGGCCGCCGTGCGCCGAAAGCGGTGCCGGTCAGCCTGCAAAAATAAGTCAGGCAGCCTCGGCTGCGCAATCCTTGTGCCAGGTCAAAGAGCCTTCTTCGGAAGGCTCTTTTTACGTCTGGTGCTCTACAATCGTAGGACGGCGTGCGAGTTCGCCAGCCTGGTATCGCGGTACTTTTGCGATATTTTTCAACGGTAATGTGGCACGGCAACGTAACGGACCAGCACCATGTTCTCCAGCCTCCGGCAGCCCATACTCGGCATCCTCACGGCATGCCTGCTGGCCGCTTGCGCCGTCGGGCCGGACTTCCGGCCTCCCGCCGCCCCCGGCGGCGACCGCTACACGCCGGCGCTATTGCCGGCGCACACCGTGGCCGCACCCGGTCCCGCCGGCCTGGCGCAGCGCTTCGTGCCGGGCCAGGACATTCCCGCGCAATGGTGGTCGCTGTTCCAGTCGCCGGCGCTGGACCAGCTCGTGCGCGGCGCCCTCGCGCGCAGTCCCGGCCTGGCGTCGGCTCAGGCGGCCCTGCGCCAGGCCGATGAAAACTACCGCGCCCTGTCCGGCCGCCTGCTGTATCCCGAGGTGGGCGCCCAGCTGGGCGTCAGCCGCGAGAAAAACAGCAACCTGGAGGGCGTGGGCGGCGTCCTGAATTTGTACAATGGCTCGGTGAATGTGTCGTATGCGCTGGATGTGTTTGGCGGCAACAAGCGCCAGCTGGAGGGCTTGCAAGCTCTGGTCGACTATCGGCAGTATCAGCTGGAAGCCGTGTATCTGACCCTGACGGCCAATCTGGTGACGACGGCCATCCGCGAAGCATCGTTGCGCGCCCAGCTGCAGGCCACCGGCGAGATACTCGACGCGCAGCAGAAACAGCTGGACCTGATCGAGCAGCAATTGCGCTTCGGCGCCATCGGCCGCGCCACGGTGCTGGTCCAGCGCAACACGGTGGCGCAGACGCGCGCCAGCGTGCCGCCGCTGGAAAAGGCCCTGGCCCTGACGCGCCACCAGCTGTCCGTGTATGCGGGCCGCTTGCCCAGCGAGCCCGGCATGCCCGAATTCGACCTGGCGTCGCTGCGCCTGCCGCAGGACTTGCCCGTTTCCCTGCCATCGGCCCTGGTGCGCCAGCGCCCCGACATCCGCGCCAGCGAAGCGCTGCTGCAGCAGGCCAGCGCGCAGATCGGCGTCGCCACGGCAGCCATGTATCCCCAATTCACCCTGACGGGCAACGTCGGCGCGCTGGCCACCAGCGTTCCCGCGCTGCTGCATGCCGGTTCTGCCGTGTGGGGCGTGGCGGCCGGGCTGGCCCAGCCCATTTTCAATGGCGGCGCGCTGCGCGCCGGGCGGCGTGCCGCCGTCGCCGCCTACGAGGGCGCGGCGGCCGATTACCGCGCCACCGTGCTGGGCGCTTTCCAGAATGTGGCGGACAGCCTGCGCGCCCTCGAAGCCGATGCGGCCGCCTTGCAGCAGCAAGCCGAGGTGGCGGCCATGGCCAGCGAATCGCTGGCGCTGAGTACGCAGCAATTCAAGCTGGGCGCCATCAGCTACCTGAGCCTGCTGGACGCCCAGCGCACCTACCAGCAGGCCAGGGTGGGCCTGGTGCAGGCGCAGGCGGCCCGTTATGCCGATAGCGCCGCGCTGTTCCAGGCGCTGGGCGGCGGCTGGTGGAACCGTCCCGCACTGCAGGCCGTTTCCACGGCAGCGGACTGACGGGCCGGCACGGCAAGGCCTGGCAATACGGCACGCGCAATGGCAGCGGGAAGCAATGACAAGGAGCGCATCCATGACGAAACGCACGAAACGCATGCTCATCATGCTGGGGGCGGTGGTGCTGTTGATTGCCCTGCTGGCGCTGGGATTTTTCCTGCACATCCGCCAGCTCATGGCCAGTTCCCCCAAGCCCACGCCGCAGACGGTATCGGCGACCATCATCCGCAAGGCCGAGTGGCAGCCGCACCTGGCGTCCGTGGGCACCCTGGTGGCCGTGCGCGGCGTCGACGTGACGAGCGAAATCGCCGGCCTCGTCAGGTCCATCCATTTCAAGTCCGGCCAGGAAGTGACGGCGGGGCAACTGTTGCTGCAGCTAAACGCCGATGCCGACCTGGCGCAGCTGCGCGCCCTGGAGGCGGCCGCCGAACTGGCCGCGTCCGTGCTGGCGCGCGACCGCCAGCAATTTGCCGTGCAGGCGATCAGCCAGGCGCAGGTCGACAACGATGTGGCCGACCTGAAAAGCCGCAAGGCGCTGGCGGCCCAGCAGGCGGCACTGGTGGCCAAGAAAACCATCCGCGCGCCGTTTGCGGGAAAACTCGGCATCACCACCGTCAATCCGGGCCAGTACTTGAATCCCGGCGACAAGATCGTCACCTTGCAAACCATCGATCCCATCTATGTCGACTTCTATATTCCGCAAAAGCAGCTGGGCGGCCTGCAGGTGGGCCAGGTACTGAACCTGACCAGCGATGCGCATGCGAACACGGTGTTTGCGGGCAAGATCAGCGCCATCAGTTCCAAGGTCGACCCCGCCACGCGCAATGTGCAGGTGGAAGCCACGGTGGCCAATCCCAAACGCCAGCTGTTGCCGGGCATGTTTGCCAACGTCCATGTGGAAGTGGGGGGGAAGAAGCAGTACCTGACCTTGCCGCAGACGGCGATCACCTACAACCCGTATGGTTCCACCGTCTTCGTCGTGCAGCCGGCCCCGGTCCCGGTCCCGGCGCCTAGGGACGCCGCTCCCGCCGCCCCACCGCCGAAGACGGGCGACCTGGTGGTGCGGCAGGTGTTTGTCACGACGGGCGAGACGCGCGGCGACCAGGTGGCCGTGCTGACCGGGCTCACCGAGGGGCAGCAAGTCGTCACCAGCGGGCAGATTAAGCTCAAGAACGGTAGTCCCGTGGTGATCAGCAACGTCGTCGAGCCGCGCAACAATCCGCGGCCCACGCCGCAGGAACACTGAGGCGCCGCCATGAACTTCACCGATCTCTTTATCCGCCGGCCCGTGCTGGCCATGGTGGTGAGCCTGCTGCTGGTGGTGCTGGGCTTGCGCTCCCTGTTCAGCTTGCCCATCAACCAGTATCCGAAGACGCAGAACGCCGTCGTGACGATCTCCACCACCTATTACGGCGCCGACGCGCAGACGGTGGCTGGTTTCATTACGCAGCCACTGGAATCGGCCATTGCCCAGGCGCAGGGCATCGATTACCTGTCTTCGTCCAGCAGCAGCGGCGTGTCGACCATCACGGCCACCTTGCGCCTCAATTACGACGCGAACCGGGCTTTGACGGAAATCAACACCCAGGTCAGTTCCGTGAAGAACCAGTTACCGGCCCAGGCGCAAACGCCTGTGCTGACGGTGCAGATGGGGCAGACGACGGACGCCATGTACCTGGGCTTTTACAGTAATACCTTGCCGACGAATAATGTGACGGATTACCTGAGCCGCGTCGTCAAGCCCAAGCTCGACTCCGTCAGCGGCGTGCAGACGGCGGAATTGCTGGGCGCGCGCCAGTTCGCCCTGCGCGCCTGGCTGGACGCGGACAGGATGGCCGCGTTCGGCGTGACGGCGGCCGAGGTCAGCACCGCCCTGGGCAATAACAATTACCTGGCCGCGCTGGGGGCCAGCAAGGGCCAGATGGTGACCGTCCCCCTGACGGCCGGCACGGACCTGCATTCGGTCGAGGAATTCAGGAAGCTCGTCGTCAAGCGCAGCGGCGACTCCATCGTGCGGCTGGAAGACCTGGCCACCGTCGTGCTGGGTTCTGAAAACTATGATTTCAACGTGGCCTTCAGCGGCGTGCGCTCCGTCTTCATCGGCATCAAGGTGGCGCCGGAAGCCAATATCCTCGACGTGGCCAAGCGCGTGCGCGCCGTCTTCCCGGGCATCCAGTCCCAGCTGCCGGCCGGGCTGACGGGCGAAATCGTGTACGACTCGACCTTCTTCATCAATACCTCGATCAAGGAAGTCATCAAGACCCTGGCCGAGGCGCTGCTGATCGTCACCATCGTCATCTATCTGTTCCTGGGCAGCCTGCGGGCCGTGATCGTGCCCGTGATCGCCATGCCGCTGTCCCTGATCGGCACGTTTACGGCCATGCTGGCGCTCGGCTATTCCATCAACTTGCTGACCTTGCTGGCCATCGTGCTGGCCATCGGCCTGGTGGTCGACGACGCCATCATCGTGGTGGAAAACGTGGACCGCCACATGAAGCAGGGCCAGCCGCCGCTGGAAGCCAGCCTGCTGGCGGCGCGCGAACTGGGCAGCCCGATTCTGGCCATGACGGTGGTGCTCATCGCCGTGTACGTGCCCATCGGATTCCAGGGCGGCCTGACGGGCGCGCTGTTCACGGAATTCGCCTTCACCCTGGCCGGCGCCGTGGCCGTGTCGGGCGTGGTGGCCCTGACCCTGTCGCCCATGATGTGTTCGCGCTTTTTCCGTCCGGAACAAGATGGCGGCCGCTTCGTGCAAGCCATCGACCGCGTCTTCGGCAAGGTGCATGACACGTACCAGCGCCTGCTGCACGCGCTGCTCGACACCTGGGTGGTGCTCATCGTCATGGCGGCGCTATTGATGGTGGTGCTGGGCCTGATGTTCAAGATGGCGCAGTCCGAGCTGGCACCCGAGGAAGACCAGGGGGTCGTGCTGTCGCAGGTGGTGGGCGACCCGACGGCCACGTCGGACCAGATGCAAGTGTATGCGGAGCAAATCTACCAGGTGGCCAAGGCGATGCCCGAATACAGCCAGATGTTCCAGATCACGGGCGTGCCGACGGTCAACTCGGGTTTTGGCGGCATGCTGATGACGCCCTGGGACGAGCGCGCGCGCAGCGCCCAGGAGGTGCAGCAAGACTTGCAGGCGGGCTGGAACAAGATCGCCGGCGCCCGCGTGGCCGCCTTCCAGTTTCCCGCCTTGCCGGGCTCTTCGGGCTTGCCCGTGCAGTTCGTCATCGCCACCACGGAGCCGTTTGAAAACCTCGATGCCATCGCGCAGCAGGTGCTGGAAAAGGCGCGCGCATCGGGCAAGTTCTATTTCATCGATACGGACTTGAAAATCGACAAGCCGCAAGCCACTGTGGCGGTCGACCGCGACAATGTCGCCGCGCTGGGCATGACGCAGCAGGACGTGGGGGCGGCGCTGGGCGCGGCCTTGGGCGGCAACTACGTCAATTACTTTTCCATCGCCGGGCGTTCGTATAAAGTGATCCCGCAGGTGCTGCAGGTCGACCGCCTGAATCCGTCGGCCGTGCTGGATTTCCATATCAAGACGCCCAACGGCACGATGATACCGGCCAGTACCGTCGCGCATATCGAGTACGACGTGGTGCCCGAGTCGATCAACCGCTTCCAGCAGCTCAATTCCGTGACGCTTTCCGGCGTGTCCGGCGCCTCGCAGGGCGAGGTGCTGGCCTTCATGCGCGACGCGCTGGCCCAGGTGGCGCCCAGCGGCTACACGGCCGATTACGCGGGGCAGTCGCGCCAGTTCGTGCAGGAATCGGGCGGCTTCATCGTCACCATGCTGTTTGCCGTGGTGATCGTCTTCCTGGCGCTGGCGGCGCAGTTCGAGAGCTTCCGCGATCCCGTCGTGATCCTCATTTCCGTGCCGCTGGCCCTGTTTGGCGCGACCATGTTCATCTTCCTCGGCTTTGCCTCGATCAATATCTACACGGAGGTGGGCCTGGTGACCTTGATGGGACTGATCAGCAAGCATGGCATCCTGATCGTGGAAGTGGCCAACCAGCTGCAAAAGACGGGCAAGAGCAAGCGCGAAGCGGTGGAAGAAGCGGCTGCCGTGCGCCTGCGTCCCATCCTGATGACGACGGCCGCCATGGTGTTTGGCGTGCTGCCGCTGGTGATCGCCTCGGGTGCTGGCGCGGCCGGGCGCCACGCGATGGGGCTGGTGATTTTCACGGGCCTGTCCATCGGCACCCTGTTTACCCTGTTCGTGGTGCCTGCCATGTATCTGTTCCTGGCGGCGGACCATCAGGCGTTGAGCGCCCGGGTGGCCGACAGGGCGGTGCCGGCCCATTGAGGCGCCGTGCCGGGGAGAATTGATGTGATGTGATGTGATGTGATGTGATGTGCAAGAAAAAGAGCCTTCGTCGGAAGGCTCTTTTTTGCGTATTCTGCTGAAGGCTTGCAGCCAGGTCGACCGCCGGGACGCGGTTGTTAGCTGCTGCGCGGCGGTGGCGTGGTGCCGGTCCCCGTTCCGGTTCCGGTCCCCGGCGTGGTGCCATTGGCAGGCGGGGTGGTGGCCGGCGGCGTGGTCGTGCCGTCGGGATTGGTGGTCGTGCCTGGTGCTACGGATGGCGTGGTGGGCGTGGTGGTGTCCGGCGTGGTGGTGCCGCTGGTGCCCGAGGTGCCGCTGCCGCCCGTGCCGGGTGTGGCGGCCGGCGTGGCCGGGGCGGTGGTGGTCTCGTTGTGCTTGTTGCAGCCGCCCAGCAGCGCGCACACGATGGCGGTGCCGAGGACAAGCTTGCTGGTGCTAAGGAGTGGAGCCGTCATGATTGTTCCTTTCTCGTTGGAAAGCTGTCGTGGGTAGTCATACCTCGCCAGTTGCCTGCCACGGTGCGGGCAGGCCGTCGTAGCAAGGCTGGCATCGCTTGCAAAAATTAGAGTGGGCAGGCGCGCGCAGGTTCACGGGATTTACAAATCAGTGGCCATCGGCAGCAGGATCGGCGATCCGTTTTGATATGGCGCAAACGCGCCACGTGAACGAGAAAGAAAGGGCCAGGACAGGACGTCCCGGCCGGCGTTTATTTCGACGGCGAAACCTTGCTCACTTCCACTTCCCAATCCACGCCCGACGCGATGTGGTGTTTGGCGGCAAAGTCGCCCTGGCTGATGGCCACGGCCACGTCGAGCAGGCTGTTCAGGTAGACCAGCGGCTTGCCCTTGGCGACGCCGCCAAACGTGTGTTCGAACGGCGCCGTGACCTTGGCCACTTGCTTACCCTTGTGCAAGATGCGCACTTGCAGCGGATCGTGCAGTTTCACCTGCAATTCGTCGAGCAGGGACTTCGGGATATTCGTCCAGACATTGCCATATTTCACATCGAGCACGGGCACGATGCCACGGATGGTATTGCCGTCGCGCACAGGTTTTTGGTACGCGATCTTGACCACGGATTCGCTGGGCAATGGCGGGCCCACCTGTTCATACGTGATGGCGCCCGACGCCAGGCGCGCGCCCACGTACGCGTACACGTCGCGGCCGTGGAAGGTGTACGACTCGGCGGAGCCAGCCAGGCGGTTGACCTGTTCATCGATTTCGCGCAGTTCCGCCACGCCGTCGCGCTCGGCGATCAGGGTGAACAGGCCGTTGTCCGGGCCCACGAAGTAGCGTCCGCCCTTGGTTTTCAGCACCACCGACTTGCGCGCCGTGCCCACGCCCGGGTCGATGACGGACACAAACACCGTGCCTTGCGGCCAGTAATTGGCCGTCTGGTACAAACGGTAGGCGCCCAGCCAGATGTCGTAGTCGGGAATCTGGTGCGTCAGGTCCGAGATGGTGAGCTGGGGATCGACACCATAGGCGACGCCATGCATGGCGGACACGGCGCCGTCGGCCGTGCCGAAGTCCGTCATCAGCACCAGCGGCGCGGCGGCCTGGGCGCTGGATAACAGGAGGGCGCTCAGGCAGGCGCCGGCGACGAGGTGGGAGATTCGTTTGATGATCATGATTTATCCTTGTCCGTGTCAGAACGTGTAGCTTAATTTAGCGTAAAAGTAGGCGCCATTGACGCCGATGGGGTTGATGAAATTGTAGGGCAGGGCGCCGCCATACGTGGCGTTGTTCGTTTCCCGCACGCGCTGCGGATAGCGGTCGAGGATATTGTTGCCGCCCACGCTCAGGGTCAGCTGCCGGCTCAGTTTCAATTGCCCTTCCAGGTCCAGCGACCACACGGCGCCGAAGCGCTGGGCGGGGATGCCGTCGATCAGGGGCGCGTCGCTGTCATACGAAAAATCTTTCAGTTCGCCAAAGCGCGTGGCGCGCGCCTGCACGCCCCAGTCGGCCGCCTGCCAGTCGGCGCCGAGGATCAATTTGCTGGCGGGCGACGCATGTTTGATGCGGAACAAACTTGTCTCCGTCAGCAGGGTCAGACTGGGATCGATGGCGGCCAGCGCGGTGGAACTTTGGCGCACCTTGTCGAGCGTTGTCTTGTTCAGGTTCAGGGCCGCATTCAGGTTCAGCTTGCCTGACGTGAAGGCCAGATCGTGGTTCAGTACCACGTCCAGGCCTTTGGTACGCGTGTCGAGCAAATTGGCCAGGTAGGCCACGGACTGGATATCACCGCGGCCATTCGCGGCCAGGTAGGCCGTGACGGCGTCGCTTTGCAAGTCGCTCGAACGCGTGATGCGGTCGCGGATGCGGATCACGTAGGCGTCCACCGTCACGCTGGTCGCGGCGGCCGGTTTCCAGGCCAGGCCCAGGGACAGGTTGGTGGATTTTTCCGGCTTCAGCTGTTGCGCGCCGAAGCTGCGCGCCAGCGGGTCGCTGGCCGGCAGCAGGGCCGCCGTTTGCAGGGCCGTGCCATCGGCGTTGAAGTTCAAGGTGGCGAAGCGGAACCCCGTCTGCACGAGGGCGGGTGCGCGGAAGCTGTTCGACAGCGAGCCGCGCACGAGGAAATTCTCCGTGACTTTATAGCGCGTGGACAACTTGCCCGTGCTGGCGCTGCCGAAGTCGCTGTAGCGGGAATGGCGGGCAGCGGCGCCCACCAGCAGGCGCGGCGTGAGATCGCTTTCCACGTCCGCATACACGGAGCGGATTTGCCGGCTGCCGTCATAGGCGTCCGATGGGCGCAGTCCGGGACCGGCCTGGGCGCCCGGTGGCGCATCGGTGAAGCTGCCGGCCGCATACGAAGCGGCGTCGCCAGCCGAGCTTTGGTAGGTTTCGCGCATCCATTCGGCGCCCACGGCCACGCTCAATGGGGCGGGCAAGCCGATGTCGAGGCTGCGCGTGGCATCAAGGTTCAGGGCGTTCTGGCGGAAGTCGAAGCCGGCCAGCTTGAAACGCGTGGGGCTGGCCGCGCCCAGCGAGGCGTTGACGGAGTGGCTCACGCCGTAGTCAAAACGGTCGCTGCCGTGGCGTGCGCTGGCGTCCCAGTTCCACTCGCCCGCGCTGCCGCGTACGCCGGCAACGATACTGAGGTCGCGCTTGTCGCCGTTGGTGACGGGGCGGTAGCCGTGCGGATACAGGGCCGGCACGTTCGACGGGTCGCCCGGATAGCGGAAGTAGGCGCTGCCGTCCGATGTGCGTTCGTTGAGGGTGGCAAACGAGTACAGGTCGAGGCCGTTGGCCAGGGTGAGCTGGGTGTTGTAGAACAGGTAGTTGTTGCGCTGACGCGAGTCGCCCGACTTGAACAGCACCTTGCCGTCGAGCGCCTGGTCGGCCGGCGTGAAGTTGTAGGATGTCCAGCCGGCGTCGCTGGGGCCGGCCCGTTCCGTGGGCGAGCGGCGCCGCGTTTCCGCGCCGAAGCGGAAGAATCCCGCCTCGCCCAGCGGCACGCCGTAGTCGGCGTTGACGATGACGGTCTGGCCATCCGTCAGGGTTTGATCGGTGGGCTCGAAATGCGTGTGGTTGGTGCCGTAGCTGACGGAAGCGGCGCCGCCCGTGCGCGCTTTTTTCAGCACGATGTTGATGACGCCCGCCACGGCGTCGCTGCCGTACTGGGCGCCCGCGCCGTCGCGCAGGATTTCGATGTGGTCGATAGCGTTCGGCGCAATGGCGTTGATGTCGACCGGCACGGTGCCGGCAAAGCTGCTTTCCGTGTCGAGCACGGCGCTCGTGTGGCGGCGCTTGCCGTTGATCAGCACCAGCACCTGGTCGGGCGCCAGGCCCCGCAACTGGATGCCGCGCACAGAGTCCGACGCGCCGCTCGATTCGATGCGGGGGAAGTTGATCGAGGGCGACAGGTTTTGCAGGGCCGCGCCCACGTCGCCCGAGGCCAGCGCATTGCTCACTTCGCGCGCGCCGAAGCGGTCGATGGGCACGCTGCTGTCGAACACCGTGCGGTTGCGCGCGCGCGAACCGACGACGGTGACCTGGTCGATGCTGGCGCTGGCTGGCGTTGCAGTACTCGTGGCCGTGTCATCAGCCTGAGCCCAGGCGGGCGCGGCGCCCAGCATGGAGCAGGCCAGCACGATGGCGCGCAGCGGCGTGGCGGGAATGGATGGGGAGGCGTATGAATGGCGCGGATGCAAGGCGGTGTCCTTTAAACTTAGTCATCTGGAAACAGTTGAATGAGCTTAAGGGAGACCGTTGCCCAGGCTAACGATTCTTTCTGGATATGCTTATGCTGTTGTTTCCATGCCGCGCAGCTCAGGGCACCAGATTACGTAGCAGGGCGGGAATCTCGGCCGGGATTTCGCGCGCCAGGTAGCCGAGGATGCCGCAGCGCAAGGCCAGTTGCTCGCCCGCCAGCGCATGCAGGGCGATGCCCCAGGCGCACGCTTGTTCCAACGGTGCGCCGCGCGCGGCCAGGCCCGTGATGATGCCGGCCAGGGTGTCGCCGGAACCGGAGATGGCCAGGCCGATATTGCCGCCCGCGTGCGTCCACGTGCTGCCATCGGGCATGGCGATGACGGTCAGCGCGCCTTTCAGGGCGACGATGGCATGCCAGCGCCGCGCCGCTTCCACGGCGCAGCCATGCGGGTCGGCCAGCACGGCATCCTTCGACAGGCCCATCAGCTGGGCCAGCTCGCCCGCGTGCGGCGTCAGCAGCACGGGCTGGTCGAAGCGGAAGTTGGCGGGCTGGCGCACGACTTGCATGGCGCAGGCGTCGAGGATGAGGCGGCTGCCGGCAAACAGGGGCAGCAGGTGGCGCATCAGTTCGCAACTGGCGGCCGTGTCGCACATGCCTGGCCCGACGAGCACCGCGTCCACCTTGCCGGCCAGCGGCGCCAGCTGGTGCCGCGCCTCGTGGCGAAAGCCGCCCTGCACCGTTTCATCGAGGCCGATGACCCGCGCCTCGGGCATGGCGACGGCCACCTGCGCCGCCACCGACGCGCCCGTCGCCAGGGTCAGCTTGCCCGCGCCCGCGCGCAGGGCGGCCGTGGCCGCCAGCACGATGGCGCCCGGCATTTCCTCGGAGCCGGCGACGATCAGCAGGTGGCCGCGCACTTCCTTGTCGCCATCGGGCTGGGGCCTGGGCAGAGGCCAGGAGCGCAGCAGGGAAGGCGTGATGTCGATGGCGTCCATGGATGACCTTCTAAGGATCAGGATTTCGGCGCCGCCGGCATGTCGGGCTGGGCCGTGACGGGTGTGCCGGCCGCTTCCAGCGGCGCGACGAAGTTGCACAGGTCCAGCTGCAGCTTGCCGTGCCTGCCCAGGGCGGGGTTGAAGGCGTACGAGGTGATGCCGCAGTTGGGCACGTCGGCGGCCTTGTCGATGGCCAGGATGGCGTGCTCGTCGCAGCGCTCGAGCAGGTAGCGGAAGCAATTGACGATGACCTGGTGGCCGACGATCAGCACGCGTTCGCCCCGGTATTCGCGGGTGATGGTGTCGAGCACGCTGCGCAGGCGCAGGATGACGTCGCACCAGCTTTCGCCGCCCGGCGGGCGGAAATAGAACTTGCCCACATGCTGGCGCTGTTCGTACAGTTCCGGATATTTGCTGGCGATGCCGTGCACGGTCAGGCGGTCGAGGATACCGAATTCCTTTTCGCGCAGGCGCTCGTCGGCCACCACGGCGCTCAAGCTGTCCGCATCGATGCGCGCCAGCACGGCTTGCGCCGTCTGCTGCGCCCGCACATACGGCGAGTACAGCACGACGGTCGGTTGTTGTTCAGGGGGGAGGGTGGCGAACCAGTCGCCGAGGGCGTGCGCCTGGCGCGCGCCAAGCTCGGAGAGGGGGACATCGACATCGCGCTCGGCGATGGCGATCAATAACTGTTTTTCCGCTTCGGCGGCATCGCGCGCCACGTTGCCGGCACTTTGGCCGTGACGCACGATCCAGATTTGCTGCGGCCATTTCTGTTCCATCGCCTTGCGCCTTCCTCCGTATTGATTGCGATCCAATATAGACGAAAGCGGCAAGGCGCGGCGCGCCGCTGGTGTGGCTGGACGCGCTTAAGAACGCTTAACAAAACCGTAGCGAGCGGAAGCGAGGCTCGGCGCCCCCGTTGGCTTGAGAAGCGGAACTGTGCGAAGGTACGGGGGCGCCGAGCCAGTGAGCATCGGAAACCGCAACCCGCGACGCGCAGTAGGTTTGGTTATGCGTTCTAGGCGGCGTGTTCCGCCTCATCCAGGTCAGGCGCGTCGTCGCTGTTGTAGACGGCCAGGTCGGTCTCGCCCATGACGCGGCTGGTGACGGTGCCGGCCGTGATCGAGCCGCTCACGTTCAGGGCCGTGCGGCCCATGTCGATCAGCGGTTCGACGGAGATCAGCAAGCCGGCCAGCGCGACGGGCAAGTCCATCGCGGACAGCACGATCAGGGCGGCAAACGTGGCGCCTCCGCCCACGCCGGCCACGCCGACGGAACCGATGGTGATGATGGCCAGCAGCGGCAGCAGGAAGCTGAGCGTAAATGGATCGACGCCGACGGTGGGGGCGATCATGACGGCGAGCATGGCCGGATAGATGCCGGCGCAGCCGTTCTGGCCGATGGTCGAGCCGAACGAGGCGGCGAAGTTGGCGATGCCTTCCGGCGTGCCCAGGCGCTGGGTTTGCGTCTGCACGCTCATCGGGATCGAGCCGGCGCTGGTACGCGAGGTGAAGGCGAAGGCCAGCACGGGGAAGACTTTTTTCACGAAGCGCAAGGGGTTCAAGCCCACGCCCGCGATGATGGCCAGGTGCACGAGGAACATCAATATCAGCGCGCTGTACGAGGCGACGACGAAGTTGATCAATTTCAAGATGTCCGTGTAGCTCGACGACGCCACCACTTCAAACATCAGCGCGAACACGCCGTACGGCGTCAGGCGCAGCACCAGGGTGACCATGCGCATGACGATGGCGTGCGCCACTTTCATGAAGTGCTCGAAGGAGGCGAAGATTTCCGGCTTTTTCGCCGCGATGCCCGTGGCCGAGATGCCGATGAAGATCGAGAAGACGACCACGGCGATGGTCGAGGTCTTGCGCGCGCCCGTCATGTCGAGGAAAGGGTTGGTCGGCACGAAGCTGACCAGCAGTTTCGGCAGGGACAGGGCTTTTGCCGTTTCCAGCGAGCCTTGCAGCTGCACGCCGCGCGCCACTTCGGCCGCGCTCGACGTCAGGCCGATAGCCGTCAGGCCGAACAGCTTGGCCATCAGGATGCCGATCGCGGCGGCGACCGTGGTGGTGATGAGCAGGGTGCCGATGGTCAGCGCGCTGATCTTGCCCAGCGAACTCGCATCCTTGAGCTTTAAAATGGCGGAAATGATGGACACCATGATCAGCGGCATGATGATCATCTGCAGCAGTTTGACATAGCCGCTGCCGACGATGTCGATATATTCATTGGTGCCCGCGATGATGGGCGAGCCGGCGCCGTAGACGGCCTGCACGGCCGCACCCAGCAGCACACCCAGGCCCAGGCCCGTGAAGACGCGTACCGTGAACGTCGCGTGTTTGCGTTGCTGGTGGAACATGAAGGCGAAGACGACCAGCGCAACGAGCAGGTTCAGAATGATGTTAATTGCCATGTAGGGGCCTTATCTTGGTTTTATTCGAGACTGCGGAGAGCACTTTACTACAAGTCATTGCTGCCCCAGCCTGGGGCGAAAGGGCAAGCACTGTACAGTACTATGGGGGTGTTTTGCGCAATACCGCTGCGAATATTACGCTATATAAATATGCTCCACAGGCATAAGTCTTTCGGATGATTGTGAAATTGGCTATTTCGTGCCAGCATGGTTTTCCCGTTTGCTAATATGCGCCCGTTATTTTAATAAGGAAAAAGATGAATGCTTTAACGGAAGTACAGGTACTCGATGCGGAAGAACGCTTGCGCCTGGCCATGATGGCCTCCGACGTGGCCGTGCTGAACGATTTGCTGGCCGACGATTTGCTGTTTACCAATCACCTGGGCCATTTGCTGAGCAAGCATGCTGACCTGGCCGCGCATGAGCAGCGCCTGCTGACCATCACCGATCTGCGCGCTTCCGAGCGCCATGTGCGCATCAACGGCCACGTGGCCGTCGTCTCCGTGCGCATGCAGTTGACGGGCAGCTATCACGACGTGGAAACGCATGGCGACTTCCGTTTTACGCGCGTCTGGGCGCACAATGCGGCCGGCGCGCTGCAAGTGATCGCCGCCCATTCCGGCGTCGTGGCTTGAGGAGCAGGATTTAGTGGATCATCGTTCCAAAGGGCAGCTGTTTGAAGCTGTCATCGCCGCCGGCCCCGCCACGCTGGCCATCACGGCCGGCTATCCCGTGCTGCTATACAACCTGGTGCGCACCTGGTCCGACGCCCCCGGCGCCAATTCGCTGGCCGCGCTGCTGCTGACGGGCGGCCTGTGGGCCTTGCTGGAATTCTGGCGCATCGCCCTGGCGACGGTGGCGCGCAAGGCGTATGCATTCAACTGGCGCTTCTGGCTGGCCATCGCCAGCTTTCTTGCCTGCTTCGTGCGTTTAGTGCCGGACATGCCGGCCGGATTGATGCTGCTATTGCTGGTGCTGCCGGCGCTGGCGTGGACGCATTTCATCTTGCTGCAGATCAAGCGGCCGGGCAGGACTTGATTGCTGGAAGTGTCGTAGCGGGAGCGATATATCATTATTGAAATCCAAAAACTGGGCGAGCAATTCCACGCGATAGCGTCGGAATCCGACTTTTTCATGGCGACTTATTCAGATGCCGTCAAACTGCGCGCGGCGCAAAAGCTGATTAAACATTGTTAGATGCGTGGAGGGAAAAACAGCTTGTGAAAAACCCATGAAATTGCTGGGAAGAGCGACGTTCATGGGCCAGCTAATGGCTATGATTCTGCATAGCCACGATATTTATTTAATTTGTCCGGGAACAAGAAGATGTTGGGTTCACAACGACTAATTCC
>NZ_JBWBYV010000071.1:0-68857 GCF_056174685.1 Janthinobacterium sp. BHSEK | reverse complement strand
GGACACGTACTTGGCAATTAAATAATGCCGCGGTGAGTGCATCTCGCTTGCTCATCGTCACGCCCTTGAAGCATAGCGTTCATAAAAAAATGCCGCTTCTTGTGACGCAGCGGCATTTTGAGCTTCAGGCGGCAGGCGCCGCTCAGACATACGCCGCCAGGGCGCCCTTCATTTTCTTCAGCGCCGCCACTTCGATCTGGCGGATGCGCTCGGCCGATACGCCGAACTCTTCCGCCAAGGCGTGCAGGGTGGCGCCGGAACCGTCGTCGTTGGCCAGCCAGCGCGCTTCGATGATGCGGCGCGAACGGGCATCGAGCTTGCTCAAGGCCGTTTCCAGGCCTTCCGATTGCAGGCGCGTCACTTGTTCCGCTTCCAGCACCTTGGTCGGCTCGCTTTGCTCCGACGACAGGTAGGCGATCGGCGAAAACTTGTCGTCTTCATCGTCGGTCGGCGATTCCAGCGCGATGTCGCGGCCGCTCAAGCGCGTTTCCATTTCGATCACTTCTTCGCGCTTCACGTCGAGCAGCTTGGCCAGCGCATCGATCTGCTTCGGCGTCATCGCGTCCAGGCCCGTCTTGTGGCTGCGCAGATTGAAGAACAGCTTGCGCTGCGCCTTCGTCGTCGCGACCTTGACCAGGCGCCAGTTTTTCAGGATGTACTCATGCATCTCGGCTTTCACCCAGTGCATGGCGTACGACACCAGGCGCACGCCCTGGTCCGGATCGAAACGTTTCACGGCTTTCATCAAGCCGATATTGCCTTCCTGAATCAGGTCGGCGTGCGGCAAGCCATAGCCCAGATAGCCGCGGGCAATCGAGACCACCAGGCGCAGGTGCGACAGCACCAGCTCTTGCGCGGCGGCCAGGTCATTTTTTTCGCGCAAGCGTTTCGCCAGCGAAATTTCTTCGTCGTGGGTCAACATGGGCAGACGGTTCACGGCCGAGATATAGGCGTCGATATTGCCCAGATTGCCAGTGAACCCGAGGCCCAGCGCATTACTTTTGGTCGGAACCAATGCGGATGTTGCGGACATCATAGTCATGTTTTCTCCCTCGTAGTCTTGCTGTGTTCCAGTTGGCCACATCACACGATGTGGCCCGATTGTCTGTTCTGTTTTGCGTATTCGGTCTTGCACTTTGCAGATCGCGGCACCATCTTCATCTGGCGTCCATGGCGGTTCTGCTGTTGGTATGTCCCTATATTAGCACTCTCTGCTTGAGAGTGCCAATCAGCACATTTAATCGTCCTGATAGCCTAAATACTATAGCGATTTAATGCTTGATATATATCTCTGAACAGCGATCTGAACAGCACTGCAGGCCGCTTCACGACAACATGGCTAGTCTACGGCCTCTGGCTGAAGCGAACCTTAAGAATACTTGCTTAATATCAAGATAACAGCAGATGGGGATGGTGAGGCGCATGGCGGCACCGCAGGCGCCGCCATGGAAAGGAAGGTCAGTTCAGGCGCGCCAGGTGGCGCTGCACGCAGAGGAAGGCGCCGATCAGGCCAAGGCCGGCGCTGACGGCCAGCAAGCCGGCCATCGGCAGCGGCGCCAGCGGCACCAGCTGGAATTCGGACGCGTACAGGCGCGCAAACTCGGCAATCGCGGTATTCAGCGGCTGCAAGGCCAGCGCCACGGCGCCCAGCGCCAGCGCGCCGGCGCACAGGCCCAGCAGGGCGCCCGTGTAATAGAAGGGGCGGTGGATGAAAGTATCGGTGGCGCCGATCAGTTTCGAGATGCTGATTTCATCGCGCTGCTGCATCACCTGCAGGCGGATGGTATTGAAGACCACGGCGATGACGGCCACGCCCAGGGTGATGGCCAGCAGCAGCAGCACCAGGCGCAGCACGCCCAGCAGGGCCGCCAGGCGCTTGACCCAGGCCGAATCGACTTGCGCCGATTCCACGCCGGGCAAGTGGCGCAATTGTTCCGCCACGGCATCGACGTCCTGCGCCTCGCTGGCGCTGCTGAAGGCGTCGAGTTTCAGTACATAGCTGTCGGGCAAGGGATTGTCGCCCAGGGTGCTCAGCACGTCGGCCAGGCCGTTCTTGTTCTTCAGCGTGTCGAGCGCCTGTTCGCGCGGGATAAAGACGATCTTCGCCTTTTGCTCGCCGACGATCTTGCGCATGGCGCTGGCCAGGGCCACGGCTTGCTCGCGCGGCGTGTCGATCTTCAGGAAAACGCTGATTTCCGGGTCGACCGACATCTGTTCCGACATGGGGCGCACATTGTCGAGCATGGTCAAGCCGGCGAACGGCAGCGACAGGGCGATGGCGACGACGAGCACGTTCAAGAGAAAGCCGCCTGGCGACTTGCGCAAGTGAATCAGCGCCGAACCGAGCGCGAAGCGGTGTTGGCGGAACCAGCCTCTCATGCCTGTTCTCCCTGCGCGTCGTCCGCATCGGGAGAGGGGGCGAAATCGGGATCGGGCGGGGCGAAGACGGGCGCCTGCGTGGCCTTGTCGATGGCGACCAGCTGGCCGTTCTTCAGGTGGATCACGCGGGCGGCGGCGTCGAGCATCTGTTCGTCATGGCTGGAAATGAGGCAGGTCACGCCCACCGAGTGGAATGCTTTGAGGGCGTCGAGCACCTTGTTGGCGCTGGCGCGGTCCAGGTTGGCCGTCGGTTCGTCGGCCAGGATGATCTGCGGCCGGTTGACGATGGCGCGCGCGATCGAGACGCGCTGCTGCTCGCCGCCCGACAGCGACAGCGGGCGCGCCATGGCACGGTCCAGCAGTCCCACCTTGTCGAGCGCGGCGCGCGCGCGCTGCTCGGCCGCCACTTTGTGCGCGCCGACGA
Organism: Janthinobacterium sp. BHSEK; assembly: GCF_056174685.1. NCBI lineage: Bacteria > Pseudomonadati > Pseudomonadota > Betaproteobacteria > Burkholderiales > Oxalobacteraceae > Janthinobacterium > Janthinobacterium sp. BHSEK. The sequence goes on along the minus strand of NZ_JBWBYV010000071.1, from coordinate 66,054 downwards.
CGAGCAGCGGCAGCATGACGTTGGCCAGGATGGAGCGGTCGTTCAGCAGTTTTTGCTGCTGGAAGATCAGGCCCATGTTGCGGCGCAGAAAGGGCACGCCGGCCGGCTTGATCTTCGCCATGTCCTGGCCATTGACGATCAGCTTGCCCGACGTGGGCCGTTCCATGGCGGCGATCATCTTCAGCAAGGTGGACTTGCCGGCGCCGGACGGGCCGGCCAGGAAGACCAGCTCGCCTTTGGCAATATTGAGCGAAATGTCGCTGAGCGCCACGGCGTCGGCGGAGTATTGCTTGGAGACGTGCTGAAATTCAATCATGTATGGGCTTATCCGAGCAGCGCTTCGACAAATTCGGCAGCCACGAAGGGCTGCAAGTCCTCAATTTTCTCACCGATGCCGATGAAATACACGGGCACGGGGCGCACGCGGGCAATCGCCGCCAGCACGCCGCCCTTGGCGGTGCCGTCCAGCTTGGTGATCACCAGGCCGCTCAATTGCAGGGCATCGTCGAAGGCCTTCACTTGCGTGAGGGCATTCTGGCCCGTGTTGCCGTCGATGACGAGCAGGGTTTCATGCGGCGCGCCCTCCATGCCCTTGCCGATCACGCGCTTGATTTTCTTCAATTCTTCCATCAGGTGTAACTGCGTCGGCAAGCGGCCGGCCGTGTCGACCATGACCACATCGATGCCGCGCGCCTTTGCCGATTGCACGGAATCGTAGGCCACGGCGGCCGGGTCACCCGATTCCTGCGAAATGACGGTGACGTTGTTGCGCTCGCCCCAGACCATCAGCTGCTCGCGCGCGGCGGCGCGGAAGGTGTCGCCCGCGGCCAGCAGCACGGACTGGTTGTTCGACTGCATGTGCTTGGCCAGCTTGCCGATGGTGGTGGTCTTGCCGGCGCCATTCACGCCGGAAATCATCATCACCAGCGGCTTGTGGCGGCCCAGCTCGAAGCGTTTTTCCAGCGGGCTCAGTAGCTCGATCAGCAGCACTTTCAGGGCGGCCTTGACGGCGGCCGCGTCCAGCAGCTTGTCTTCCTTGACCTTTTTCTTCAATTCCGTGAGCAGGAATTCGGTGGCGTCGATGCCGGCGTCGGACATCAGCAGCGCCGCTTCCAGCTCTTCGTACAGGGCGTCGTCGATCTTCGCGCCGACGAACAGCACGGATAAAGTGGTCGAGGTTTTCGATAGGCCCGCCTTCAGGCGCGTCATCCACGATTTTTTCTCGGGTTCGGCGGCCACGATCACGGGCACGAGCTCGGCCGGCGCGCCGCTCAGGGGCGCAGCGGCAGGCTGCGGTGCAGGCGGCGTGGCGGGAAGGACGAGGGGCTCGGCTGGCGCAGCCTCGGGAGCGATGGGTTTTTTCTTGAAGAAACTAAACATGGATGTGTGGTGGCGGGTGCTGACCTAAGGCCCGGCGGCGCCGGACACTGTGTTACGGGCTATTCTACCAGAGCGCGCCCGGCCCTTCATGCTTTACTGTTCGATTGGCAACATTGCGCGGCTATCCACGGAGATCGCCGCAGTTGCCGCGCTTTCCAGCCGGATCAATGGGTTTGCAGGGCCAGTGCCTGGCGGCGGCGGCGCCAGTCGGCGATGCTTTCGTCGACTTGCCGCAAGTCCAGCACATGCAGGAAGGAGGGCGGCTGCTTGTACAGCACGGGACTGCGTCCGCCGGCCCACAATTCCATCCCTGGTGGCAAGCTTGCATGCAGCTGCTGCAGGCTGTCGCGCGTCTGCCGCTGCTTGCTGGCGCTGGAAAACGACAGCGCCACGATGTCGGCCCGCTGCGCGCGGGCGGCCGCGACGATGTCCGTCAGCGGCGTTTCCACCCCCAATGACATGCAATGGGCGCCCGCCGCCGCGCACAGCGCCTCGGCCATCAGCAGGCCCAGGCCATGCCGCTCCTGCGGCAAGGTGCTGAGGACGATGCGCGGCGTGCGCATGGACGGGCTGCTTGCTTGCGGCAGGGAAAAGATGGCATGGCGCATCACCGTCTGCAAGGTTTCGCTGTACAGATGCTCTTCATACACGGCCAGTTCGCCGCAGGCCCACGCTTCGCCCACCAGGCCCGTCAGGGGCGCGATGACGTCGATGGTGAAGCTTTTCAAGCCCAGCACGGCCAGCGCCTGGCGCAGGGCCTCACCCAGTTCCGCCATCTGGTGGCCACGGCAGAGGGACAGGTAATGCTCGAGCTGCGGTGCCGGCGCCGCCGGCGCCGCGCTGCCGGCACTGGCCAGCTGCTGCAGTTGCACGGTGCTGTGCTGCATGATCTTGCCCGGGCGAAAGCCGAGGTCCAGCAGGCGCTTGACCATGCGCAATTTCTGCACTTGCTCGGCCGGGTAGCTGCGCTCGCCAAAGGCGTCGCGCTGGGGCTGGGGAAAGGCGTAGCGGCGTTCCCAGACACGCAAGGTTTCCTTGGCCAGCCCGGTGTCGCGTTCGACATCGCTGATGCTGAAGGCGGAAGTAGGTTGCAGGTCAGTATCCATACCAGGGGGCTTTGCTCGCTTGCGGAAGAACGTGGCATGCATTTTACGCCTTCCGCCGCCCCGGACCAAATCGCTGAATCCGATTGGAAATTGCTTGCGTATAAGTTTATGTGCGGCTGAGAGCGCTCATTGACATAAATCAATATTTCATCGATTATCCATGAGGCTCATTTTGTCCAGGACAAACTTAATACAGGTGTACTCATGAAAATTGCCGTCGTCGGAGCAGGAATTGCAGGATTGTCGTGTGCCTATCGCCTGGCGCAGGCGGGCCAGGACGTCACCTTGTATGAAGCGGGCGACTACTTTGGCGGCCACAGTCACACGGTCGATGTCACGCTCGATGGCGTCACGCATGGCGTCGACACGGGTTTTCTCGTGTTCAACCACGCCACCTATCCGCACCTGGTGCGGCTGTTTGAGGAACTCGGTGTCGAGGCGGCCGACAGCGACATGTCGTTTTCCGTGAAGATGCCTCTGGGTACTGCCCCCGATGCCCGCGTGCTGGAATGGGCGGGCGCCAATTTCGATACCGTATTCACCCAGCGCAGCAATCTGCTGCGCCCCGCCTTCCTGCGCATGCTGCGCGATATCCTGCGCTTCAACCGCCAGGCCAGCGCCCTGGCCACGGCCAGCGTGCCGGCGCCGGCCATGTCGCTGGGCGAATTCCTCGACCTGCACGGTTATGGCGAGGAATTCCGCCACTGGTATCTGCTGCCGATGGCCGCCTGCATCTGGTCGTGCCCGGCGCGTCAGATGCTGGCCTTTCCGCTGGCCACCTTCATCCGTTTTTGCCACAACCACGGCTTGCTGCAAGTGAGCGACCGGCCCCAGTGGCGCACGGTGCGGGGCGGTTCGCGCGTGTACGTGGAGAAACTGCTGGCAGGCATTCCGCAGCAGCGCCTGGCCTGTCCCGTGCTGGCCGTGCGCCGCCAGCCCCACGGCGGCGCGCGCATGATCGAGCTGCAGACGGCCGCTGGCGTCGAGCACGCCGATCACGTGGTGCTCGCTTGCCACAGCGACCAGTCGCTGGCGCTGCTGGCGGACATCCGCGACGATGAGCGCTCCGTGCTCGAAGCCGTGCGCTACCAGCCGAACCGGGCCGTGCTGCACACGGATGCGTCCTGCCTGCCGTGGCGCCGCCGCGCCTGGTCGGCCTGGAATTACCAGGGCAGGCCGGCCGAAGAAGGGGAGGCGCCGCAAGTGTGCGTGCATTATTTGCTGAACCAGTTGCAGCCTTTGCCCTTCACCACGCCCGTCATCGTTTCGCTCAATCCCCTCGATGAACCGGACCCGGCATCCATCCTCGACGAGTTTTCGTATGCCCACCCCGTGTTCGATGGCGCGGCCATTGCCGCCCAGGCACGCCTGGCCGGTTTTCAGGGCGCGCAACATACGTGGTTCGCGGGCGCCTGGACGGGCTATGGTTTCCACGAGGACGGCTTGAAGTCGGGCCTGGCCGTGGCGCAAGTGCTCAATGACATGGCGGCGGCGGAGCTTGGCCATGCCGCGTGATCCCACGCAGCCGGCCCGGCCGCAGCCCCAGCTGTGCCTGGGGCGGGTGCGCCATGCGCGCCTGCGCCCGCGCGCGCATGCCTTTGCTTACGGCATGTTTTATCTGCGCCTGCCCTTGCGCAGCATGGGGATGCAGGATTTCCCGGCACGCTGGATCTCGCGCAACGGCGCCAATGTGCTGTCCTTCCGCGACAGCGACCATGGCGATGGCGCGACGCCGCTGCTGGACTGGATCGATGGCTTGCTGCGCCAGCATGGCGTGCTGGACGCGGGCGGCGAAATCTGGCTGCAAACCATGCCGCGTCTGTTCGGCTATGTCTTCAATCCCGTCAGTTTCTGGTTTTGCCACCGTCCGGACGGCGCGCTGCGCGCCGTGGTCTGCGACGTGCGCAACACCTTCGGCGAGCGCCACCTGTATTTGCTCGAGCAGGGCGGCCCCATCGCCTATGGCAGCGAATTGCAGGCCAGCAAAATTTTCCATGTCTCGCCGTTTTGCAAGGTGGAAGGCCATTACCGCTTCCGTTTCCTGCGCAACAGCGACCAGAGCGGCGAGCGCCACCTGGCCCGGGTCGATTACGACGACCTCGACGGTCCTGTTTTGCAGACGAGCTTGTCCGGTACGGCGCAGCCGCTGCGCGATGGCGCCATCGCCTGGGCCCTGCTGCGCTACCCATTGATGACGTTTGGCGTGATGGCGCGCATCCATTGGCAAGCCTTGCGCCTGTGGCTGCGCCGCGTGCCGTTTTTCAGCAAACCCCACCCTCCACAAGAAAAGGTGTCCCGATGAGCTCCGATTCCCTGCCGACCGGCCTGCATGCGCGCAGCAGTTCCACCCATTTGCATGGGCATGTGCATCTGGATATGCCCGCTTCCGCGCGCATGATCGTGCGCCTGCTGCAAAAATTACAATATGGCGCGCTGCGCCTGCGCACGCCGGACGGCAGCATCTTGCTGTACGGCGATGGCAGCCATCCCGTCACCCTGGACTTGCACAACTGGCGCCTGTGCGCGGCCGTCCTGCGCTCGGGCGACATCGGCTTTGCGGAAACGTTTATCGCCGGCGACTGGCGCACGGATAATTTGCCGGGCTTGATCGAGTTGATGATACGCAACCGCGCGCAGATCGAGTCCTTGATCTATGGCAACTGGTGGGGCAACCTGGCCTATAAGCTGCGGCATTTGCTCAACCGCAATTCGCGCGCCGGCAGCAAGAAGAATATCCACGCCCATTACGACATCGGCAACGCCTTCTATCAGCTGTGGCTGGACCCGTCGATGACGTATTCGAGCGCCCTGTTCAGCGAGGGCGCCAGCCTGGAACAGGCGCAAGGGGCGAAATACGCGCGCATCGCGGATCAGCTGCAGCTGCCGCCAGGCGCCAAGGTGCTGGAAATCGGCTGCGGCTGGGGTGGCTTTGCGGAAACGGCGGCGCGCGATTACGGCGCCCACGTGACGGGGCTGACCTTGTCGACCGAGCAGCTGGCGTATGCGCGCCAGCGCCTGCGGGACGCGGGGCTGGCGGCGCAGGCCGACTTGCAGCTGTGCGATTACCGCGACAGTGATGGCCAGTACGACGCCATCGCCTCGATCGAGATGTTCGAAGCCGTGGGGCAAAGCTATTGGCCCGGCTATTTTGAATGCGTGGCGCGCAACCTGAAGCCGGGCGGACGGGCCTGTATCCAGACCATCGTCATCGCCGACGACTTGTTCGAGCGCTACAGCAAGAGCACGGATTTCATCCAGCAGTACATCTTCCCGGGCGGCATGCTGCCGTCGCCGGCCGAGTTTCGCCGCGCCGCCGAGGCGCAGGGCTTGCGCGTGGTGGACGCCTTCCGCTTTGGCCTCGATTACGCGGAAACCCTGCGCCAGTGGCGCGCCAGCTTCCTGGCCCAGCGCACGGCCCTGGAAAAACAGGGTTTCGATGGCCGTTTCCTGCTGACCTGGGAGTTTTACCTCGCGTATTGCGAGGCCGCCTTCCAGGCGCACAACACGGATGTGATGCAATTTACCCTGGTGAAGGACTGACCATGCGCCGCCTGCTTGCCACCGTTGTGCTGTCATTGACCATGTTGGGCGCCGCGGCCGCGCCGCCGGCCTTTGTCGCTGCCGACGTGCCCGAAGCCCGGCTGGCGGGGGAGGGCGAATACACGTGGTTCGGCATGCGTATTTATCGGGCGCAATTGTGGGTGGGCGCGAACGGTTATCAGGGCGCGGCGTCGGCAACGGCGCCTTTCGTGCTGGAATTGCGCTACGCGCGTTCGCTCGATGGCAAGAAGATCGCAGAAGCCAGCTATGAACAGATGCAGAAAATCGGCGCCGGCACGCCGGAGCAGCGCCTGGCGTGGCTGGCCACCATGCAGCGCATCTTCCCGGATGTGAAGGAAGGCCAGCGCATCGCGGGCGCCTACCGGGCCGGCATCGCGCCCGGCGTGCGCTTTTACCTCGACGGCAAGGTGCTGGCCGATGTGAGCGATGGCGATTTCGCGCGCGCGTTTTTTGCCATCTGGCTGGCGCCCGAATCGACGGCGCCCAAGCTGCGCGCGGCCTTGCTGCAGAGTGCGGCGCCGCTGCCATGAACGCCGGGGCCAGCGCGTTGAGCTTGCCTGCCCTGTTCAGTTATGGCCTGTTCGGCTTGCCGCTGGCCATGCTGGCGCTGCCCATCTATATCTATGTGGCGCCGTTCTATGCGCAGCGCAGCAGTCTAGACCTGGCGCAGATCGGCGCCGTGCTGCTGGCGGCCCGCATCGCCGCCGCCTTCATCGACCCTGCCCTGGGCGCCTGGATGGCGCGCGGCGGGCGCGCGTATGCCGTGTATGTCGGCGCCGCGCTGCCCTTGCTGCTGCTGGGCTTTGGCGCCCTGTTCCATCCGCCGTCCATGCAGGAGGCGGCCACCCTGGCCTGGTTCCTGGCCGCCTTGCTGCTCGTGTATGCCGCCTATGGCCTGGCCGGCATCGCGCACCAGAGCTGGGGCGCGGCGCTCACCCAGGCGCCCACGCAGCGGGCGCGCGTGGCGGCCGTGCGCGAAGGCTGCGGCTTGCTCGGCGTGATCCTGGCGGCCGGGCTGACTTCCGTGCTTGGTTATGACGGCTTGTCGCTGGCCTTTGCCTTCTGCCTGCTGGCGGCGGGTGCGCTGCTGCTGGCGCGCGCGCCGCGTCCCGTTGTGCGCAGTGCCGGGGAAGCGGTTTCCGGCAATGGCTGGAAGCTGCCGTTTCGCCAGCGCGCGTTCCGCTGGCTGTTCACTGTTTTGCTCGTCAATGGCGTGGCGGCCGCCATTCCCGCCACCCTGTTCCTGTTCTTTGCCGGCGACTACTTGCGCCTGGGCCATTACGCGGGGCCGTTCCTGATCGTCTATTTTTGCTCGGCGGCCGCCTCGATGCCCGGGTGGGTGGCCCTGGCGCGCCGCTTTGGCGAGGCGCGCGCCTGGGGCGGCGCCATGCTGCTGGCGGCGGCCGTGTTTGTCTGGGCATATGGCCTGGGCGCCGGCGCCGCCTGGGGCTTTGCCGCCATCTGCCTGCTGTCGGGCCTGGCGCTGGGCGCCGACCTGGCCTTGCCGCCGGCCCTGCTGGCAGGGTTGATCGGCGCGGCCGGTCATGCCGGGCGGCACGAGGCGGCGTATTTCGGCTGGTGGAACTGGGGCGTGCAAATGAGCCTGGCGCTGGCGGCCGGCATCGCCTTGCCCCTGCTGGGCTGGCTCGGCTATGTGCCGGGCGGCAGCAAAGGCTTGCCGGCCTTGTCTGCCGCGTACGCCTTGCTGCCTTGCGCCTTGAAACTGCTGGCGGCGCTGCTGCTGTGGCGGACGCCCTTGCAACATATATATAGCGAACATCGGGAGAACCACGCATGCGCCTCATGACATTGTATGCACGCGGCATGGCGGCCGCCTTGCTGCTGGCGCTGGCCGCCTGCTCCACGCCGCCCACGCCTGCCACGTACGCGCAGGAAACACCCAAGCTGGATCTGCAGCAGTACTTCAACGGCACGCTGGACGCGCATGGCATCTTCCAGGACCGCTCCGGCAAGGTCGTGAAACGCTTCACCGTCGTGATGCGGGCCAGCTGGGCGGGCGAGATCGGCACCCTGGACGAGGATTTCACGTATGCGGATGGTAGCCGGCAACGGCGCGTGTGGACCTTGCGCAAGACGGCGCCCGGACGCTTTATCGGCACGGCGCCCGACGTGATCGGGGAAGCCGTCGGCGAAGTGGCCGGCAATGCGCTGCGCTGGCAATACGTGCTGGCGTTGCCCGTCGATGGCACGGTCTACCACGTCGACTTCGAGGACTGGATGTTCCTGATGGATGACAAGGTCATGCTCAACCGCGCCGCCATGAGCAAGTTCGGCTTCAGCCTGGGCGCCGTCACTTTATCGTTCAGCAAGCGTCCACAGGCGGCCCCATGAATCGCAAGATCACCAGCTGGGCCGGCAAGCGCGTGTGGATCATCGGCGCGTCGAGCGGCATCGGCGCCGCCTGTGCCACCTTGCTGCTGCAGCAGGGCGCCTGCGTGGCCCTGTCGGCCCGCCACCGCGCCAGCCTGGAGCAACTGTGCGAGGGACAGCCGCTGGCGCAGGCCTTGCCGCTCGATATCACCCAGCATGCGCAAGTGCGGGCCGTCTGCGTGGCATTGCAGCAGCAGTGGACGCATATCGACCTGATCCTGGTCGTGGCGGGCGGCTATCAGGCCATGCGCGCCGACAGTTTCGACCTGGAAGCGGCGCAGGGCTTGCTGGCCCTGAACGTGGGCGGCGTCTTCAATTGCCTGGAGCAGGCCCTGCCGTGGCTGTTGCGCCAGGGCAGCGGCGGCATCGGCATCGTCGGCTCGGTGGCCGGCTATGGCGGCTTGCCCAAGGCGCTCGCGTATGGCGCCAGCAAGGCGGCGCTGATCAATCTGACGGAATCGCTGTATCTGGATTTGCATGGGCGGGGGATTGACGTGTATCAAATCAACCCTGGTTTTGTCGCCACGCCGCTGACGGCGGGCAACGATTTCACCATGCCTGCGCTGATGACGGCGCAGGACGCGGCCGCCGCCATGCTCGACGGCATCGAACGGGGCCAGTTCCACATCCATTTCCCCAAACGCTTCACGAATACCATGCGCCTGGCGCGGCTGTTGCCGTACCGCGCCTATTTTTGGCTGATCCGCAAGGTGACGGGCCTATGAACGCAACCATGGACGACGGCCCGCTGGCGCGCCTGGTGGCGTTTTACGAGCACCTGAGCCTGGAAAGCCTGGCCCAGCTGGGCGCCGTGTACGCGCCGGACGCCCGCTTCAAGGACCCGTTCAACGAAGTGGTGGGCCATGCCGCCATCCTGGCCATCTTCGAGCATATGTTCGTGCAAGTCGATGCGCCCCGGTTTGTCGTGCTGGAAAGCCTGGGGCAGGGGGAGCAGGCGTTCCTGACATGGGAGTTTCATTTCCGCATGAAACGCCTGGTATCTGGCGAACAGTGCATTCGTGGCGCAACGCATGTGCGCTTCGATGCGCAGGGACGGGTGGTCGTGCACCGCGATTATTGGGATGCGGCGGAAGAATTGTATGAAAAACTGCCGTTGCTGGGCCCTTTCATGCGCCTGCTCCGGCGCGCAAGCCGGAACTAGCATTTTTTCTTGATGCTTTTAAGCAAAAAATGCGAAAAAGAAAAAGTAAATTGTGCGGAATGGGGCTGACGAAAACTTGATTTCAATCAAAGTGTCGTTTTTTGGACACAAATATGTCAAAATATTGAGAAGGCAACATTGTAAGAAATTGTTTCAACTGATGTGCAATTTGCAAGCAAGAGTCGTCCTCATCCGTTCAAATCGGCGCGCTGCGGCGTTGGCTGGAAAACATGGAAAACATTTCTATGTGAGCAATTTAAATTACCGGAAAGTCAGTAATTGTATTGTCACTCTGCCTATTTTCCTGACGCGCGCGCCGACGTCGAAAATGGCGCCTACGCCCCTGAATAATGCGGCAACGCACCAAAAGCGGGCGCATGAATTCCCGTTTTTGGGCGTTCGGCAGCAAACATTGGCGATGCCGTGTATGCTTCGTCCCGTTTATCCATTATCGCCTGACAAATTGTGCGCTTTGTCGCGTAAATATTCGAGGGAAAATGATGGGTAAAGCATGTTGACGTTTTAATCACTCGCCTGATACTGTTGCACTAATACAACGGGTGCCAGCATGCCATGCGCTATGATGGAATGGTCAATCAGGCCAATGCATTGGTTGGCAAGGGGCACTGGCTCTGTCGCGTAGTACGGTTGGCGATGGTCGGGATGCCTGAAAAAGCCCCCGGCCTGGTACCGGAAGTAACATGTTGGAACTTGATGGAATGTGAAACGGTCGTTATAGTGCCGCTTCCGGTGCCCTTTGAGCACCGAACCGGCGCACGAATGACGGTCGTTATGCAGCCTTCAAGCTTATCGGTGCAATAGCGTGCCGATACCGATATGAATGTTCCCCTGACCGGAACAGCAATGTGGCAGGTGGAGACCTTGCCCTCACTCATAAAAAGCGCTCTGTTAGAGCGCAGCTCGAGATGCATAGGCTGTATTACTTTTTGCTTCAAAAATTAAAGGAAATCGCAATGAAAAAAACTCTGATCACCCTGGCAGTTCTGGCAGCAGCCACTGGCGTAGCCCAAGCTCAATCGAGCGTTGTTATCTACGGTACCGTTGACGCTGGTTTCGTCAGCGAGCGCGGCGGTGTTAACGGCAACGTTAACAAACTGGACAGCGGCATTGCTTCGGCTTCCCGTATCGGCTTCAAAGGCACCGAAGATCTGGGCAGCGGCCTGTCGGCTCTGTTCGTTCTGGAATCGGGCTTCGGCGTTGACAACGGTCAACAAGACGTTGCAGGTACCTTGTTCAATCGTCAAGCTTACGTTGGTCTGAGCAGCAAAACGACCGGTACCCTGACCCTGGGTCGTCAATACACCCCTTGGTACAACACCCTGTCGAAAGTTGCTGATCCATTCGCAGCTGGCTACGCTGGTTCCGCTAAAAACTTGTTCCCAGCGAACACCCGCACCAGCAACACCGTGCTGTACACCTCGCCAAACTTCAACGGCTTTGACGCTGACGTGGCTTACACCTTCGGCGAAAACGCTGAGTCGAACAAAATCGGCCGCAAAATCGGCGCGTCGGCTGGCTACTCGAACGGTCCTCTGAACGCTCGTATCGCTTACAACAACACCAGCAACGACACCGCGCTGACCGAAACCGGCAGCGGCCGTAACTACCTGGCTGCAGCTAACTACGACTTCGCAGTTGCAAAAGCTTACGTCGCTTATGGCGTGAACAAAGGCAACAACAGCGCCATCCGCAACAACGGCAATGTGAACGCGTTTAACTACACTTCGGCTGGCTACAGCACCGACAGCAACAACATCCTGGTCGGCGCAACCGTACCTGTTGGCCCAGCTGGCACCGTAATGGCTTCGTTCATCCGCACGAACGACAAAACCAACGCCAATGCTGACGCTGATCAATGGGCACTGGGCTACTCGTACGCTCTGTCGAAGCGCACCAGCACCTACGCTTCGTACGCTAAAATCAAGAACAAAAACAACGCTGGCTACACCGTTGGTAACAACAGCAATGTTGGTACGGGCGACAAAGCCTTCAACGTTGGCGTTCGTCACTCGTTCTAATATTCGCGCAAGCGAAGCTTAGTACCGCTGCCGGCATCCCTTCGGGGATGCTGATAGGCAAGGAAACGCGTCTCCAGGCTAGTCCTGGCGGCGCGTTTTTGCATTGGCGGCGCCAGTTATAATGGCGCCGTTACTCAAGTAAAGGAATGCCATGTATCCATTCACCTCGCCGCGCCTGGCCGCCATGCTGGCCGCGCTGCTGCTCGCTGGCGCTACGGGCGCCGCTGTCGCTGCCGTCAAGGGCAAGAAGGCGGCCGGACTGGAGCGCTACGGCGTGGCCGTCTACTCCGACCTGTGCCTGCAGAAGGATAGCGGTGAAATCGGCGGCCAGCGCGTCACCCTGCACCGTTTTGCCGAAGCCGATTCCGTCATCTATGAATTCACGGCCGGCGCCCTGAGCTGGCCCATCGTGGCCAGCGACGTCAACCTGGACGCCGCCACGGGGGCCTTCGACTTCACCATCGCCGGCGCCGACAGCGAAGAGCGCACCATCGTCGGCAAGTTTTCCAAAGATGGCCAGACCCTGACCCTGGAAGGCGATTACTGCGGCGGCAACGTGCGCATGCCGATGAAACTGAGCCGCGTGCGCGATTTCGGCCGTCCCCTGAAAAACTGCACGCCATGCCCGCCGATGCCGGAAGCGCCGGCGCAGGCGCCAGCGCAGGACAGCGCCGAGGCACCCGCCGCCTGACGCGGTTGTGACTTGCACATGAAAAAGGCCCGGTATCGACCGGGCCTTTGTTATTGCTCGCTAGGCAAGAGGCCTATTGGGCCGCCTGCGCCTTTTCCGCATTCGCGCGGATGGTGGCGAGCGTCGCGTTCGGCGTGATCAGGTTGCCGTCATAGCGCAGCTCGATCAGGGCCGGCAAGTTGTGCGCCCTGGCGTGCGCCAGCGCCCGCTGCAGGGCAGGGGCGAACTCTTCCGTCGTATTCACCACTGCGCCATGCGCGCCGTATGCCTGCGCCAGCGCCGCAAAATCCGGGTTGTGCAGGGTCGTGCCCGAGACGCGGCCCGGGTAGTCGCGCTCCTGGTGCATGCGGATGGTGCCGAACATCTGGTTATTGAAGACGATGATGACGACGCCCGCCTGGTATTGCACGGCCGTGGCCAGTTCCTGGCCATTCATCATGTATTCGCCATCACCGGCGAACGTGATCACGGTGCGCTCCGGATGCACGATCTTCGCCGCCACGCCCGACGGCACGCCGTAGCCCATGGCGCCATTCGTCGGCGCCAGTTGCGTGCGCATGCCGCCGTAGCGATAAAAACGGTGCGCCCACGAGGCGTAATTGCCGGCGCCGTTCGTCAGGATGGTGTCAGCGGGGGCCTGCGCCATGATCTCTTGCGTGACTTGCCACAGATCCAGCGGCGCCTGGCCATCCTGGAAGATGGGCGGGCGCTCCTGGTAGGCGGCCAGCTCGGCTTTGGCTTCGGCCGGCGTATGTTTCCATGCGGAAGCATCGACGGGGGCCATCGTGGCCAGCATGGCGCACACCTGCGGCATGCCGCTGTTGATCATCAGCTCGGCCTGGTAGACGCTGCCCAGTTCCTCGGCATCCGTATGGATGTGCACCAGGCGCTGGCGCGGCACGGGCGACTCGAACAGGGTGTAGCCGCCCGTCGTCATTTCGCCCAGGCGCGGGCCGATGGCGATGACCAGGTCGGCATTTTTCACGCGCGCGGCCAGTTTCGGGTTGATGCCGATGCCGACGTCGCCGATGTAGTTCGGGTGTGCATTGTCGAGCAAGTCCTGGAAGCGGAAGGCGCAGGCGACGGGCAGGTGATTGCTTTCCGCGAACTGCTGCAGGTCGGCGCACGCTTGCGGCGTCCAAGTGGTGCCCCCGAGCAAGACCAGCGGCTGCTTCGCCGTCGCCAGCATGGCGCGCAGCTGCTGCAGCTGGGCATCCGATGGCGCTGCCTGCACGGCTTGGTAGGCGCGCGTGTCGGCGACAGTCGCCATGGAAATGAGCATGTCTTCCGGCAATGCCAGCACGACGGGGCCGGGGCGCCCGCTGGTGGCGACCTGGAAGGCGCGCGCCAGGTATTCGGGGATGCGCTCGGCGCGGTCGATCTGCGCCACCCACTTGGCCATCTGGCCGTACATGCGGCGGTAGTCGATTTCCTGGAACGCTTCGCGGTCGATGAAATCATTGCCCACCTGGCCGATGAACAGGATCATCGGCGTGGAGTCCTGGTAGGCCGTGTGCACGCCGATCGAGGCGTTGGTGGCGCCCGGTCCCCGCGTGACGAAGCAGATGCCCGGCTTGCCCGTCAGCTTGCCGTAGGCTTCGGCCATGAAGGCGGCGCCGCCTTCCTGGCGGTTGATGATGAAACGGATGCCCGAGTCGTGCAGGGCGTCGAGCACGTCGAGGTAGCTTTCGCCAGGCACGCCAAAGGCGGTGTCGACACCGTGGATCTGCAGGGCATCGACCAGGATCTGGCCGCCGGTACGGGATTGTTGCGTCATGTTCGGCTCTTTATATTCTAGTGGGTGGCAAAGAAATGGGGCAAGCGGTGCGCATGCGCTTGCATGCAAGCAGCTTGCCCCATTCTATGTGAGCCGATTTGGCCCGGCTTTTGAAATGGCGACACCGAATTACACAATCCCTCGACGGCCACGCCGCGCTTTTGCAGAAACATGCTGCGGCGCGGTACAATGGCGGGTGAAGCAGGCCAGACAGTCGCTGGCCGGCGCAGCAATGCGCTGGCGGGAGGAAGGTCCGGACTCCATAGAGCGGGGTGACGGTTAACGGCCGTCCGCTGAAAGCCGCAAGGTATAAGGCGAGGAATAGGGCCACAGAGACGAGCGTATTAAGTTACGGTGAAACGCGGTAACCTCCACCTGGTGCAATTTCAAATAGGCACGCGATGATGCTGCTCGCGGAGCGTGCGGGTAGAAAGCTTGAGCGCCCGAGTAATCTGGCGCCTAGAGGAATGACTGTCATAGCGCCGACCTGCAAGGGAAGGCGCCGTAACAAAATCCGGCCTACCGGCCTGCTTCACTTGAATTCCTGCTCCCTGGCTCGCCAGGGAGCGTCTCGGCCGCAGCGGTTTTCACGCTGCACGCCGCGCCAAAAGCCCCCGCAACGGGGCTTTTTTTGTTTCTAAAAATATAGTGCTTGAGATAAAGTTGTATATACAACTAAAGATGGACAATTGGTTAAAGTTTCCGGCTTTCAATTAATTGCTGCATTGCAAAAATAGTTTTCCCGTGTCAGGCCAGGCCCGGAAAACAGGGCCGGTACGCGCCATGGGCGATTATTTTTTGCTTTAAACCAAGTCTTTCGCTGCGGCTGGCTACCGTTGTGCCTGGATGACGAAAGTATTGTCATGTGTCAACTAACTGTAAAAAATTCAATTTTTCGATTTCGTTTTTTTCGATGTTTACGGTAGGAAAACACATGTGTGCAGATGAGGTAGCACATTCACTATCTTTCATAAGTATCTAATTTATCGATATATTTTTATTTGAGACTCCTTCAACGATATGCGCTAAGTCCTTAATTTCATTAATAAAATTCCTGTTTTGCCAATCGGAAACCGCTTGACCACTATCTTTGCTTCCTCTAAAGTGGGCAACTGTGTGAAAAAGTGTGTTTTTGTGGGAAATTTTCCCTTTTCATCGCGATGCGCAAGCGTCGCAACCCAAGCTCAAAAAGGTCTTCCGTGTTTCAAGGCGCGTCCGCAATCAATCTCGATGCCAAAGGCAGGATGTCTATCCCTGCCAAGCACCGTGACGCGCTGGCGATCCAATGCGAAGGCCGTTTGACCCTGACCAAACACCCCGATGGCTGCCTGCTGTTTTTCCCCCGTCCCGTGTGGGAAAGCCACCGCCAGCAAATCGCCGCCTGGCCCATGTCGGCGCGCGCTTGGCAGCGCATCTTCCTCGGCAACGCCGTCGACGTCGAGCTGGACTCGGCGGGCCGCGTGCTGATCTCGCCCGAATTGCGCAACGCCGTCGGACTGGCGCGCGAAGTCATGATGATCGGCATGGGCAGCCACTTTGAAATATGGGATGCCGCCAAGTTGGCCGACAAAGAACAGCAGGCGATCGATGCCGGCACCCCCGATGTACTTTCCAATTTTTCTTTCTAAGGCTCCGTAATGACACAACTCACGGTGCCGGAATTTCAGCATCGCACGGTGCTGCTCGATGAGGCGGTCGATGCGCTCGACCTGACGGGCGACCGCGCGCACGGCATTTACGTCGACGGCACGTTTGGCCGCGGCGGGCATAGCCGCCTGATCCTGTCGCGCCTGGCCGATGACGCGCGCCTGATCGGCTTCGACAAGGACTTGCAAGCCATCGCCACGGCTGAACAGATCGGCGACCCTCGTTTTGAAATCGTCCATGACAGCTTTGCCACCATGACGGCCAGCCTGGCCGAACGCGGCGTGCGGCAGGTGGACGGCATCCTGCTCGACCTGGGCATCTCGTCGCCGCAGGTCGACGACGCGGCGCGCGGTTTCAGCTTCCGTAACGACGGACCGCTGGACATGCGCATGGATACCACGCGCGGCATTTCCGCGGCCGAGTGGCTGGCGGTGGAAACCGAGCAGAATTTAGAGAAAGTGATACGCGATTATGGGGAAGAACGGTTTGCTTTTCAGATTGCAAAGGCGATTGTTGCTGGCCGGGCAGTCCAGCCAATTTCAAGCACACGACAGCTTGCCGGCATCGTGGCAGGCGCCGTCAAGACCCGCGAGAAGGGTAAGGACCCCGCTACCCGCACCTTTCAGGCAATCCGCATTTTCATTAACAAAGAGCTCGAGGATCTCGAGATCGGTCTGAACCAGGCATATGCCTGCCTGGCGCCCGGCGCGCGCATGGCCGTGATCAGTTTTCATTCGCTGGAAGACCGCATGGTCAAGCGCTTCTTCGCCTCGAAGGCGAACGTGGAGCAGCCTGACCGCCGCCTGCCGATCCGCGCGGTGGACTTGCCGCAGCCGGAAATGAAGCTGATTTCGAAAATGAAGCCGTCCGATGCCGAGATCGAGGGCAATCCCCGTTCGCGTTCGGCCGTGATGCGCGTGGCGCAGCGCCTGCCGCTGGCCGCGCCTGCGAACGGCGGCGCCCGATGACTGGCAAGCTGTGTGTCGTGCTGTCGGCCCTGCTGGTGTGCTGCGGTCTGTCGCTGGTGAACGCGCAGTACCAGTCGCGCCACCTGCTGATCGACCTGGAACGCGCGCAAGCGCTGTCGCGCCAGCTCGACATCGACTGGGCGCAACTGCAGCTGGACCAGTCCACTTTGGGCAAGCATGAACGCATCGAATCGATCGCGCGGCGCGACCTGAGCATGACGCCGCTGACGGCGGCGCGTACGCAATACCTGACGGAGGGCGAATAATGAAGTTGGGCGGCAATAGCAACGGCCGGGTGGCGGCATCGAAAGGCGTGCCATTCTCGAAGAACCCCGTACTGGCGGTGCGTCTGCCCGTCTGGCGTTCGCGCGTCGTGCTGTTCCTGCTGTTCTTCGCTTTCGCCGGCCTGGGCGCACGCGCCCTGTGGCTGCAGGGCGTGTCGACGCAGTTTCTGCAAAAGCAGGGCAAGGCGCGCTATGAACGCACGCTGGAATTGCCCGCCACGCGCGGCAAGATCACCGACCGTAACGGCCAGGTGCTCGCTTCGTCCGTCCCCGTGAAAGCCATCTGGGCCATTCCCGACGACGTGCTGCAGGCGTCTCCCGAGAAAATCAATGCGCTGGCCGGTCTGCTGGAAATGAACGTCAACGAATTGCGCAAGAAGCTCGATTCGGACCGCAGCTTCGTTTACCTGAAGCGCCAGGTCGAGATGGACGTGGCCGACAAGATTTCCAAGCTGGGCATCGACGGCATCGACGAGCGCAAGGAGTACAAGCGCTTCTACCCACAGGGTGAAGTGATGACCCACGTGGTGGGCTTTACCAACGTGGAAGACGTGGGCCAGGAAAGCATGGAGCTGGCGCAGCAGAAAACCCTCGTCGGCACCACCGGCAGCCGCCGCGTGATCAAGGACCGCCTGGGCCACATCGTCGAAGACATCGGCTTCATCCACGAACCGCATGACGGCAAGGACCTGACCCTGTCCGTCGACAGCAAGATCCAGTACATCGCCTTCACGCAGCTGAAGGAAGCGGTGGAGAAATTCAATGCCAAGGCCGGCGGCGCCGTGGTGCTCGACGTGCACACGGGCGAAGTGCTGGCCCTGGCCAATTACCCCAGCTACGACCCGAACGACCGCCGCAAGCTCACCGGCCAGCAGCTGCGCAACCGCGTCATGACCGATACTTTTGAGCCCGGTTCGACCCTGAAACCGATCACGGTCTCGCTGGCGCTCGACACGGGCCGCGTCAAGCCGGGTACGCTGATCGACACGGGCCCGGGCCGCTATACCATCGCCGACCGCACGATCACCGACACCAAGCCGCACGGCGTGATCAATGTCTCCGAAATCATCGAGATGTCGTCGAACATCGGCACCTCGAAGATCGCGCTGGGCATGCCGTCGCAGGAAATGTGGGAAATGTTTACCAAGGTCGGCTTCGGCCAGCAGCCGAAATGGGGCTTCCCCGGCGCCGTGGCCGGCCGCGTGCGTCCGTATAAATCGTGGCGCCCGGTGGAACAGGCGACCATGAGCTACGGTAACGGCATTTCCGTGTCGCTGATCCAGCTGGCGCGCTCTTATATGATGTTCGCGCGCGACGGCGACACGATTCCCCTGTCGTTCCAGAAGGTCAATGAACTGCCCGTGGGCCAGCAGGTGATCAAGCCGAAGACGGCCGCCGAAATGCGCGCCATGCTCGAGCTGGTGGTCTCCGGCGCGCACGGCTCGGCCAAGCGCGCCCAGGTCGCCGGCTACCGCGTGGGCGGCAAGACGGGTACCGCCTATAAGGTGGAAAACGGCCGCTATGCGATGCCGCGCAAATACATCGGCTCTTTCGTGGGCATGGTGCCGATGTCGGCGCCGCGCTTCATCATTGCCGTGATGATCGATGAACCGACCGGCCCGGCCCACTACGGCGGCCAGGTCGCCGCTCCCGCTTTCGCGGCGATTGCGACCAACGCGCTGCGCGCGATGAACGTACCGCCCGATTCCTCCGTTACCGAAATCGTGGTCCCGGCCAATGCCGGCCCGGAGGCCATGTGAAGTCACTCATGACCATACAAGACATCAGTTTGTGGATCAAAGCGGCTGCCCCGTCCGGGCAGCTGACGTCCGATTCGCGCCGCGTGCAGCGCGGCGACGTGTTTTTCGCCTATGCGGGCGCCACCGATTTCATCGCCGCCGCCATCGGGCAGGGCGCCGCCGCCATCGTGCATGACGCCGTGGAATGGAACGCCGCATGGAGCGTGCCGCACCTGCTGGTCAGCGACCTGAAACGCCTGGCCGGCCCCGTGGCGCATGCTTTCTACGACATGCCCGATCGCGCCATGTTCAGCGCCGGCGTGACGGGCACGAATGGCAAGACATCGTGCGCGCTCTGGCTGGCGCAAGCCCTGGCGCGCCTGGGCGAGCCATCGTCCGTCATCGGGACTCTGGGCGTGGGCCTGTGCAAGCCGCGCGGCGCCATCGAATTCGACGTCACCGGCTACACCACGCCGGACGCCGTGCTGCTGGCGCGCAAACTGGCCGCCATGCGCGATGCAGGCGCCAAGGCCGTCGCCATCGAAGTGTCGTCGATCGGCCTGGACCAGGACCGCGCGGCCGGCATGCACTTCGACGTCGCCATGTTTACCAATCTGACGCGCGACCACCTCGACTACCATGGCGACATGGCGGCCTACGAGGCGGCCAAGGTCAAGCTGTTCGACTGGCCCGGCCTGAAAACGGCCGTCATCAACCTGGACGACCCGATGGGCCTGCGCCTGGCGGCGCACGTGGACGGCAAGCTGGCCGGCGAATATCCCGTCATCGGCTATACCTTGCAGGATGCGGCGGCCTTGCCCGACTTGCCTGGCGTGCTGATGCTGCGCGCCAGCCAGTTCCGCAGCCGCAATGCCGGCACCGACTTCCACCTGGAATGCGCGCTGGGCGTGGCGCTGGTCAAGACGCAGCTGGTGGGCCACTTCAACATCAGCAACGCGCTGGCCGTGCTGGGCGCCTTGCTGGCGCACGGTACCGGCCTGCGCGCCGCCATCGACGGCATCGAATCCTTGCAGCCGGCCCCGGGCCGCATGCAGCAGGTGGGCGGCCAGGAAGCGCCGATGGTCGTCATCGATTACGCGCATACGCCGGACGCGCTGGAAAAGACCCTGGCCGCCCTGCGCCAGGTGGCGCAGGAGCGGGGTGGCCAGCTGTGGTGCGTGTTCGGCTGCGGCGGTGACCGCGATCCGGGCAAGCGCCCGCAGATGGGTGCCATCGCGCAGCTGGCCGATCACGTGCTCGTCACCAGCGACAATCCGCGCAGCGAAGATCCGCACGCCATCATCGCGCAGATCGTCGCCGGCATGCGCGCAGACGGTCCGCAGCCGCAGGCCATTGAAGACCGCGCCGCCGCCATCCTGTCGGCCATCAAGCACGCCGCCAAGCCGGACGTGATCCTGTTGGCGGGCAAGGGCCATGAGCCGTACCAGGAAATCAAGGGCAAGAAAATGCCGTTCTCCGACGCCGACCATGCGCAGCTGGCTCTGTCCGCGCGCCTGACCATGATGAGGACGAACTGATGCGCGGCACCCTGACAGAACTGATGCCGTCGCTGCACGGCGCGCAGCTGATTGGTGACGCCGCTTTTGACGGCGTCTCCACCGACAGCCGCAGCGCCCAGGCCGGTTCGCTCTTCGTCGCCCTGCGCGGCGAGAGTTTCGACGCCCACGACTTCCTTGAACAGGTGGCCGCCAGCGGCGTCGCCGCCGTGGTGGTCGAGCGCCTGCCCGCAGGCTGGGACAGCGGCAAGGTAGCGGCCATCGTGGTGCCCGATACCCTGGCCGCGCTGGGCCGCATCGCCAATTTCTGGCGCGGCCGTTTCAATATGCCCGTCATCGGCGTCACTGGCAGCAATGGCAAGACCACCGTCAAGGAGATGATTGCATCGATCCTGGCGGCGGCCTTTGGCGAAGAGGCGCGCCTGGCCACGCGCGGCAACCTGAATAACGAGATCGGCGTGCCATTGACCCTGTTCCGCCTGAATGAAGAACACAAGGCGGCCGTCATCGAGATGGGCATGAACCATCCGGGAGAAATCGCGCGCCTGGCCGCGATTGCCGCGCCGACCCTGGCGATGGTCAACAATGCGCAGCGCGAGCACCAGGAATTCATGCATACGGTCGAAGCGGTGGCGCGCGAAAACGGCGCCGCGCTGGCGGCATTGGCCGGCGACGGCGTGGCCGTCTTCCCGCATGGCGACGAATTCACGCCCTTGTGGCGCGAGCTGGCCGGCGCGCGCGCCGCCATCACCTTCGGCCTGTCGAAGGACGCCGACGTGAGCTGCACGCACCGCGCGGCCGAGGATTTCGGCAGCGACCTGTTCGTCAGCGTGCGCGCGCAGGACGGCGCCTTGCGCCAGTTCTTCGTCGGCCTGCAGGCGGCGGGCGAACACAATGTGCGCAATGCGCTGGCCGCTGTGGCATGCGCCGTGGGCGCCGGCATCGCCATCGAACATATCAAGCAGGGCCTGGAGGCGTTCGCGCCCGTGAACGGCCGCCTGCAGAAAAAACGTGCCGCCAACGGCGCCACCATCATCGACGACACGTATAACGCCAATCCGGATTCGGCGCGCGCGGCCATCGATGTACTGGCGCAGGCCGCGGCACCACGCATCCTGGTGCTGGGCGAGATGGGCGAAGTCGGCACGCAGGGGCAGCAGTTCCACGAAGAGATCGGCGCCTACGCCGCCGCCAAAGGCATCGAACACGTGCTGGCGACGGGCGGCCTGGCGCGCCATCTGGTGAGTGCGGCGCAGGCAGCCGCCAGCCAGGAATCGGGCACGGTCGTGGAGTATTTCGAACAGTTCGACGGTTTGCTGGCGGCGCTCGATGCGCATTTGTCCGGCCGTTCGGATGCAACAGTATTAATCAAGGGCTCCCGCTTCATGAAGATGGAACGGGCCGTGCAGCATTTGATTGGTTCAAACAACAATAACAAGGAAGCTCACTAATCATGCTGCTCTGGCTCGCTCATTATTTCCAGGACGACATTGGCCCATTGCGGGTCTTTAACTTCATCACTTTCCGCGCCGTCTTCGCCACCTTGACGGCGATTTTGATCGGCCTGTGCGCCGGTCCCGCCGTGATCCGCATGCTCACGCGCATGAAGGTCGGCCAGGCCGTGCGTACGGACGGCCCGCAAACGCATCTGAAAAAGCACGGCACGCCCACCATGGGCGGTGTGCTGATCCTCATTGCCATCGGCATTTCCACCTTGCTGTGGGCCGACCTGTCGAACCGCTTCATCTGGCCCGTGCTGATCGTCACCCTGGGCTTTGGCGCCGTCGGTTGGGCCGACGACTACCGCAAGGTGGTGCACCAGGATCCGGAGGGCATGCGCTCGCGTGAAAAATACTTCTGGCAGTCGCTGATCGGCATCGTCGCCGCGTTTTACCTGGCATTTTCCGTCTCCGTGTCGGAACCTGACGCGGGTCACGTGTGGAACCTGATCTACGCCTGGGTACAGTCGGGCTTCGCCATGGACCTGCCGCCGAAGGCCGACCTGATCGTGCCGTTCTTCAAGACCATCAGCTATCCGCTGGGCGTGTGGGGCTTCATCGCGCTGACCTATTGCGTCATCGTCGGCACCAGCAACGCCGTCAACTTCACGGACGGTCTCGATGGCCTGGCCATCATGCCGACCGTGATGGTGGGCACGGCCCTGGGGCTGTTCGCCTACCTGACGGGTAACGCCACGTATGCGCGCTACCTGTTCATCCCGCACATTCCGGGCGCCGGCGAACTGGTGATCTTCTGCGGCGCGCTGGCTGGTTCCGGCCTGGCCTTCCTCTGGTATAACACGCACCCCGCCAAAGTGTTCATGGGCGACGTGGGCGCGCTGGCGCTGGGCGGCGCACTGGGCACCATCGCCGTCATCGTGCGCCAGGAAATCGTCCTGTTCATCATGGGCGGCATCTTCGTCGTCGAAACGCTGTCCGTGATCATCCAGGTCGTCTGGTTCAAGTACACCAAGAAGCGCTATGGCGCTGGCCGCCGCGTCTTCCTGATGGCGCCATTGCATCACCATTTTGAACAAAAAGGCTGGAAGGAGACGCAGGTGGTCGTGCGTTTCTGGATCATCACCATGATGCTGGTGCTGCTCGGCCTGACCACCTTGAAGCTGCGCTGATGATGTACGACGCTAAAACCGCACTGGTACTGGGCCTCGGCGAATCGGGGCTGGCGATGGCCCTGTGGCTGGCCCGCAGCGGTGCTTGCGTGCGCGTGGCCGATACGCGCGAGGTGCCCGAGCGCCTGGCCGCGCTGCAGGCCGCCGTGCCGCAGGCGCAGTTCATCGCCGGCGCCTTCACGGCCGAGCTGCTCGATGGCGTCGACTTCGTCGCCGTCAGCCCCGGCCTGGCGCCGGGCCGCGAACTGGCACAGATCGCTCCAGCCGCTGTTGAGAAAAACATCCCCGTGTGGGGCGAGATCGAACTGTTCGCGCAGGCACTGGCGGCGCTCAAGGCGGAACGCGGCTATGCGCCGAAAGTCATCGCCATCACGGGCACCAACGGCAAGACGACCGTCACCAGCCTGGTAGGCCTGTTGTGCGAGCGCGCCGGATTGATCACGCGCGTGGCCGGCAATATCAGCCCGGCCGCGCTGGACGTGCTGCGCGAAGTGCTCGATGCCGAACCCGCGCCGCAGCCGGTCGATGCGGACGCTGAAGCGGCGGAACCCGTCGCCGGCACCTTGCCGCAAGCGTGGATACTTGAATTGTCCAGCTTCCAGCTGCACACGACGTTCAGCCTGCAGGCCGATGCGGCTACGGTCCTGAATCTGTCGCAGGACCACCTGGACTGGCATGGCGACATGGCGGCCTACGCTGCCGACAAGGCGCGCATCTTCGGCGACCAGACCGTGCGCATCCTGAACCGCGACGATGCGGCCGTCATGCGCATGGCCGATCCGCTGGCCGAGACGATCACCTTCGGCACGGGCGAGCCGGCGGAAGTGGACAGCTTTGGCCTGGTCAATGAACGCGGCATCTTCTGGCTGGCGCAGGCCGTGCCCAGCGAAGAAGTGATCGAGAAAAAACGCAAAAAGAACGATCCGGCGCCGGAACCGGTGCCGACGATGGCCAAGAAACTGATGCCGGCCGACGCGCTGAAAATCCGCGGCCAGCATAACGCCTCGAATGCGCTGGCGGCGCTGGCCCTGTGCCGCGCCATCGGCCTGCCATTTGCGCCGCTGCTGCACGGCTTGCGCGAATACCAGGGCGAGCCGCACCGCGTGGAGCTGATCACGGCCGTGGCTGAAGTTGAATACTACGACGACAGCAAGGGCACCAACGTGGGCGCGACAGTGGCCGCCTTGGCCGGCCTGGGCAAGGCCTTCGGCGGCGCGGAACAGCGCCTGGTGCTGATCGCCGGCGGCGACGGCAAGGGGCAGGATTTCTCGCCGCTGGCCGAACCGGTCTCGCGCTACGTGCGCGCCGTGGTGCTGATCGGGCGCGACGCGCCTGCCTTGCGCGCGGCGCTCGAGCCGGCCGGCGTGGACATCGTCGACTGCGCCACCTTGCCGGAAGCCGTCAAGCGCGCCAGCGGCCTGGCGCTGGCCGGCGATGCCGTGCTGCTGTCGCCCGCGTGCGCGAGCCTGGACATGTTCAAGAACTATGCGCACCGCGCGCAGGTGTTTGTCGACGCCGTGCGCGACATCGCCCTGGAAAACGGACAGGATATCTGATGGCCTTCCAACTGCCCTTCAGCTTTGGTTCCGGCTCGGCTGCCAAGCCGCTGGACAGCCGCGCGCGGCAGTCGAAGATGATGGACTATGACAAGCCGCTGGTGTGGGTGGTCCTGCTGCTCATGTTGCTGGGCATGGTGATGGTGTATTCGGCGTCGATCTCGCTGTCGGACGCGCGCAAGTTCGCCGCCTATACGAACAATTATTTCGTCGTGCGCCAGGCGCTGTTCATCGGCGTGTCGATCATCGTCGGCGCGCTGGTGTTCCGTATCCCCGTCGCCACCTGGCAAAAGATGGCGCCGTGGCTGTTCATCGGTACCCTGGTGCTGCTGGTGATGGTCCTGATACCGGGCCTGGGCGTGTCCGTCAACGGCGGTCGCCGCTGGCTGAACCTGCCGGGCCTGCGGCCGCAGCCGTCCGAACTGATGAAGGTGGTGATGGTGCTGTACGCGGCCGACTACACGGTGCGCAAGCAGGAATACATGCACAAGCTGACCAAGGGCTTCATGCCGATGGCGCTGGCCGTCAGCTTCGTCGGCTTGCTGCTGCTGATGGAGCCCGATCTGGGCGCCTTCGGCGTGATCGTCTGCATCGCCATGGGCATCCTGTTTTTGGGCGGCGTCAACGCCATCTGGTTCGGCGGCATCGGCGCCATGCTGACGGCGATCTTCGTCACCATCATCGCTCTGTCGAAATTCCGCCGCGAGCGGTTTTTCGCGTATCTCGATCCGTGGCAGGAAGACAATGCGCTGAACAAGGCCTACCAGCTGACGCACTCGCTGATCGCCTTCGGGCGCGGCGAACTGTTTGGCGTGGGACTGGGCGGCAGCGTGGAAAAACTGCATTACCTGCCCGAAGCGCATACGGACTTTTTGCTGGCCGTGATCGGCGAGGAACTGGGCCTGGTGGGCGTGCTGGTCGTGATCGGCATGTTCTACTGGATTATCAAGCGCGCCTTCGACATCGGCCGCCAGGCGATCGCCATCGACCAGACCTTTGCCGGCCTGACGGCAAAGGGCATCGCCATCTGGATCGGCGTGCAGACCTTCATCAATATGGGCGTGAACCTGGGCCTGCTGCCAACCAAGGGCCTGACCTTGCCCTTGATGAGTTATGGCGGCACGGGCGTACTGATTAACTGTATCGGCCTGGCGATTTTGCTGCGCATCGATTACGAAAACCGGATCCTGATGCGCGGAGGCCGGCTATGAACAACGTGACGAACTTGAAAACGACGAAAAGACTGATGATCATGGCGGCCGGCACCGGCGGCCATATCTTCCCGGGCCTGGCGATTGCGCAGACGATGCGCGCGCGCGGCTGGGAAGTGAGCTGGCTGGGCACGACCCACGGCATGGAGCAGGAGCTGGTGCCGAAAAGCGGCATTCCCATGGACGCCATCGCGTTCTCGGGCATGCGCGGCAAGGGCCTGGCGCACACGGTCAAAGGCGGCTTCAGGATGCTGGCCAGCTTCTTTGCCATCCGCCGTTTCATCGCCAGCCGCAAGCCGGACGTGGTGATGGGCATGGGCGGCTACGTCACCGTGCCGGGCGGCCTGATGGCGCGCCTGAAGGGCGTGCCGCTGGTGCTGGTGAATGCCGACGCGGCGCTGCTGTTGTCGAACAAGACCCTGGTGCCGCTGGCGCAGCAGGTGTGCTTCGGTTTCCCTGCCGACTTCGGCAGTGCCGCCGGCAAGGCCGTCGTCACGGGCAATCCCGTGCGCGCCGAGATCCTCGCCATGGCGCCGCCAGCGCCGCGTTTCGCGGGCCGCAGCGGACCGCTGCGCATCCTGGTGGTGGGCGGCAGCCTGGGCGCGAAAGCGCTGAACGACAATCTGCCCGCCGCGCTGGCGCTGATGCCGCAGGGCGAACGCCCGCTGGTGACGCACCAGTCGGGCAAGAAGAATATCGACGCCCTGCATGCCGCGTATGCGCAGGCGGGCGTGCAAGCGAACGTGGTCGACTTCATCGACGACATGGCCCGGGCGTATACGGAAGCCGACCTGGTGATCTGCCGCGCGGGCGCGATCACCTTGTCGGAATTGACGGCGGCCGGCGTGGCCAGCGTGCTCGTGCCGCTGGTGGCGTCGACCACCAGCCACCAGCGCGACAACGCGCAATGGATGGCGAAGCAAGGCGCGGCGATTCATCTGCCGCAGACGGAAATGAGTGCAGTGTCGCTGAGCACTCTGCTGGCGTCCTTGACGCGCGAGACCTGCCAGCAGATGGCGCAGGCGGCACTGGCAGCAGGCAAGCGCGACGCCAATGAGGCGATCGCACACGTATTGGAAAAATTGGCATGAGGTTAGCTCTGTGAAGCATAAAGTAAACAATATCCACTTTGTCGGCATTGGCGGCAGCGGCATGAGCGGCATCGCCGAAGTGCTGGTCAACCTGGGCTACAAGGTGTCGGGCTCCGACCTGGGCAGCAATGCGGCGACGCAGCGCCTGGCGAGCCTGGGCGCGACCGTCATGCTCGGCCACGCGGCCGAGAACATCGGCGACGCCGATGCGGTGGTGACGTCGGGCGCCGTCCCGCAAGACAATCCCGAAGTGGCGGCCGCGCGCGCGCGCAAGATACCGCTGGTGCCGCGCGCCGTGATGCTGGGCGAGTTGATGCGCCTGAAACGCGGCATCGCCATCGCCGGCACGCACGGCAAGACGACGACCACCAGCCTGGTCGCTTCCGTGCTGGCGCAGGGCGGCCTCGATCCGACTTTCGTCATCGGCGGACGCCTGACCAGCGCCGGCGCGAACGCCAAGCTGGGCTCGGGCGACTATCTGGTGGCCGAAGCCGATGAATCGGACGCCTCGTTCCTGAACCTGACGCCGATGATCGAAGTGATCACGAATATCGACGCCGATCACATGGACACCTACGAGCACGATTTCGAAAAGCTCAAGCAGGCCTTCGTGCAGTTCACGCACCGCTTGCCGTTCTATGGCCGCGCCATGCTGTGCATCGACGATCCGCACGTGCGCGCCATCATCCCGTCCGTCACCAAGCCCGTCACCACCTACGGTTTCGCGGAAGACGCGCAGGTACGCGCCATCAACGCGCGCGCCGTGGGCCTGGAAATGCATTTCACCGTGCTGCAGGAAGGTTATCCGGACCTGGACGTGGTGCTGAACCAGCCCGGCATGCACAATGTGCAGAATGCCTGCTCGGCGATCGCCATCGCGCGCGAAATCGGCATCGCCGACAGCGCCACGCAGCAAGGCCTGGCGGAGTTTTCCGGCGTGGGCCGCCGCTTTACCCGCTATGGCGACGTGGCGCTGCCGAACGGCGGCAGCTTCGCGCTGGTCGACGATTTCGGCCATCATCCGGTGGAAACGGAAGTGACCCTGGCCGCCGCGCGCGCCGCCTATCCGGGCCGCCGCCTGGTGTTGGCTTTCCAGCCGCACCGCTACAGCCGCACGCGCGACCTGTTCGAGGATTTCGTCAAGGTATTGGGTGCGCCCGACGTCTTGCTCTTGTCCGAAGTGTATGCGGCGGGCGAAGCGCCTATCGTCGCCGCCGACGGCCGCGCCCTGGCGCATGCGCTGCGCGCACGCGGCAAGATCGAACCGATCTTCGTCGAGTCCATGACGGACATGGCCGATACCATCATGAGCGTGGCGCGCGACGGCGACGTCGTGCTGACCATGGGCGCGGGCTCCATCAGCGGCATTCCGCAACAACTGACAACGTATCCATCCAACACTGTAAAGGCCTGACGTGAACCAAGCTTCAGCTATCGACGTAAAACAATTGGGCAAGGTCGGCGTCCTGTTCGGCGGCCGTTCGGCCGAGCGCGAAGTGTCGCTGATGTCCGGCGCGGGCGTGCTGGCCGCGTTGAAAAGCCATGGCATGGATGCGCATGGCTTCGACACGGGCGAACGCAGCCTGGCCGAACTGGCCGCTGAGAAGTTTGACCGCGTCTTCATCGCGCTGCACGGCCGCTTCGGCGAAGACGGCAGCCTGCAGGGCGCGCTGGAACAGCTGGGCATCCCGTACACGGGCAGCGGCGTGATGGCCTGCTCGGTTGGCATGGACAAGGTCTATACCAAGATGATCTGGCTGATGCACGAGCTGCCGACGCCGAAGTACGCGGTGCTGGACGACAGCTCCGACCTGGCCAAGGTGGCCGCGCAACTGGGCTTGCCGCTGATCGTCAAGCCGCCGCATGAGGGTTCGAGCATCGGCATCACGACGGTCAACGAAGCGTCGGCCTTCCAGGCAGCCTACGACATCGCCGCCGGTCTCGATGATTCGGTGCTGGCCGAGGAATTCATCAAGGGCCGCGAGTTCACCGTCGCGATCCTGGGCAAGGGCGCCGCGGCGCGCGCGCTGCCGCCGATTGAAATCGTCGCGCCGCAAGGCAATTACGATTACCAGAACAAGTACTTCACGGACGATACGCAGTATTTCTGCCCGCCGCAGCTGGACCCGGCGATCATCGCCGAGATGGAACGCATCGCCCTGGCGGCATACCGCGCCCTCGGCTGCGAAGGCTGGGGACGGGTCGATGTGCTGATGCGCGCGGCCGACAGCAAGCTGTTTTTGCTGGAAGTGAATACCTCGCCAGGCATGACCGGTCACTCGCTCGTGCCGATGGCGGCGCGCGCGGAAGGCACCAGCTATGAAGACCTGTGCCTGGAAATCGTTGCCGGCGCAAGCCTGAAAATGCACAAGGGACAGCGCTGATATGTGGCATGACGCTAAAAGCCTCAATACGACTGCCAACGGCTTGCTGGCCGCGGTGCTGGTCGTGTGCGTGGCCGCCGGCGTCTGGTGGGTGTCGCAGCGTCCCATGTTCGACCTGCGCACGATCAAGGTGGAAAGCGCGGACGACAAGGGCCTGCGCCATGTGAATTACCTGACCCTGCGCAGCGGCACCCTGGGCCGCATCAAGGGCAATTTCTTCACGACCAACCTGGAAAGCGTGCGCGGCGTGTTCGAATCGGTGCCCTGGGTACGCCGTGCCAGCGTGCGGCGCGAGTGGCCGAACCAGCTGATCGTGGCGCTGGAAGAACATGAAGCACTGGGCACCTGGGGCGAGGATGGACGCCTGCTGTCGGTCAAGGGCGACGTGTTTACCGCCAATGTGGCCGAAGCCGAAGACGACCATGAATTGCCTGCGTTTGCCGGCCCCGATGGCAGCGAAAAGGAAGTACTGGCCACCTATGTGCAGCTGGCAAAGTGGTTTGCGCCGCTGAAGATGGTGCCTGAATCGCTGTCGCTGTCGAGCCGCTATGCGTGGACGGTGAAACTGGATAACGGCATGAGCGTGGCGCTGGGGCGCGAGCAGAATCATACGACCCTGAAGGCGCGGGTGGACCGGCTGGTGGGCATCTACCCGCAGCTGGCGAGCCGGCTGGAGAATATCGACACGATCGATATGCGCTACCAGAATGGCCTGGCGCTCAGTTCCGCCGGCCTGGTGATACCGGCCGAAGGCAAGGATGGCAAGCCAGTGATGAAGAAGAAAAACAGTAGTCCGATTAAAAAACCGACTTAACCCAATAATCTTAATTTATAGCCCATACAGTAGGCGACAGAAATGACAAAAGACGCGAAAAACCTGATCGTCGGCCTCGACATCGGCACCTCGAAAGTGGTGGCGGTCGTAGCCGAAGTGATGTCCGACGGGCGCCACGAAGTGATCGGGCTGGGCCAGCACGAATCGAAGGGCCTGAAAAAAGGCGTGGTGGTCAATATCGAGGCCACGGTGGAGTCCATCCAGCGCGCGCTGGAAGAGGCCGAGCTGATGGCCGATTGCAAGATCCGCAATGTGTACGCGGGCATTGCGGGCAGCCATATCCGCAGCTTCAATTCCAGCGGCATGGTGGCCATCAAGGACAAGGAAGTGACGGCGACCGACGTGGCGCGCGTCATCGAGACGGCAAAAGCGGTTAACATTCCGACCGATCAGCAATTGCTGCACACGGTGCCGCAGGAGTTCATCGTCGACAGCCAGGAAGATGTGCGCGAGCCTATCGGCATGAGCGGCATCCGCCTGGAGGTGAAGGTGCATATCGTCACCGGCGCCGTGTCGGCGGTGCAGAACATCGTCAAGTGCGTGCGCCGCTGCGGCCTGGAAGTGTCGGACCTGATCCTGCAGCCGATGGCCTCGGCCGATGCGGTGCTCACGCCCGACGAGAAGGAACTGGGCGTGGTGCTGATCGACATCGGCGGCGGCACGACCGATGTGGCGGTATTCTCCGATGGCGCGATCCGCCATACGGCCGTCATTCCCATCGCCGGCGACCAGATCACCAACGACATCGCCATGGCCTTGCGTACCCCGACCGCGGAAGCGGAAGAAATCAAGATCCGCTATGGCGTGGCCAAGCAGGTTCTGGCCGATCCCGGCGAATCGCTGGAAGTGCCGGGCCTGGGCGACCGCGGCCCGCGCAATCTGTCGCGCCAGGCGCTGGCGGCAGTGATCGAGCCGAGGGTCGAGGAGCTGTTCGCGATGGTGCACCAGGTGGTGCGCGAATCCGGCTACGAAGGCGTGCTGTCGTCGGGCATCGTGCTCACGGGCGGCACCTCCATCATGCCCGGCATGGTGGAAATGGCGGAAGACATCT
This sequence comes from Janthinobacterium sp. BHSEK, assembly GCF_056174685.1. NCBI lineage: Bacteria > Pseudomonadati > Pseudomonadota > Betaproteobacteria > Burkholderiales > Oxalobacteraceae > Janthinobacterium > Janthinobacterium sp. BHSEK. Next base: position 35,035 of record NZ_JBWBYV010000071.1, on the reverse strand, counting down.
TCCTGAAACCGGCGCGCCTGGGCACGCCCGAGTATCGGGGCCAGCTGGCCGACGTGGTGCGCAGTCCGCGCTATGCCACGGTACTGGGCCTGCTGCTGGAAGCGAAGAAGCAATACCTGCGCGGCCACATCGTAACGCGTCAGGACGGCTCGGTGAAGGCAGTCTGGCAGCGCATGAAGGAATGGTTTTTAGGGAATTTTTAAGGGCGTATTTCAGGCCCGGCAGGTCAGGTTTTTTGGCAGCATCGCAGGTACACACACATAACTTTATTTTATATTTAACCGCAGTTTTCAATCTCCAGTTCTCCTACCAATATGAGGCCTGGCGCTTGGAAACCGCATCTGATAGGAGCACATCATGGAGTTCGATATGGTCGATAACACAGCTTTAGGTACCGTCATCAAGGTCGTCGGCGTCGGCGGTGCGGGTGGCAATGCAGTCCAACACATGATCAACAAAGGCATGTCGGGCGTGGAGTTCATTGCCGCCAACACCGACGCACAGGCCCTGTCGACATCGAAGGCCCACAACATCATCCAGATCGGCGATACGGGTCTGGGCGCCGGCATGAAGCCTGCCGTCGGCCGCCAGCTGGCGGAAGAATCGCGCACGCGCATCGCCGATTCGCTGCGCGGCGCGCACATGGTCTTCATCGCCGCCGGCATGGGCGGCGGCACGGGCACGGGCGCCGCTCCTATCGTGGCCGAAGTGGCCAAGGAACTGGGCGCGCTGACGGTGGCCGTGGTCTCCAAGCCATTCTCGTACGAAGGCCAGAAGTGCATGGACATCGCCGACGAAGGCCTGGAGCAGCTGTCCCTGCACGTCGATTCGCTGATCATCATCCTCAATGAAAAACTGGAAGAGATCTACGAAGACGAAAGCATGCTGGAATGGATGCAGCACGCCGATGATGTGCTCAACAACGCGGTGGCCGGCATTGCCGAGATCATCAACGTGCCTGGCCATATCAACGTCGACTTCAACGACGTGAAAACCATCATGGGCGAGCAGGGCAAGGCCATGATGGGCACGGCGACGGCTTCCGGCGTCGACCGCGCGCGCATCGCCGCCGAACAGGCTGTCGCTTCGCCGCTGCTGGACGGTATTGATCTCTCCGGCGCGCGCGGCGTGCTGGTCAACGTCACGGCCAGCCGTGGCTTGAAAGGTAAGGAGATCAAGGAAGTCATGGCCGCCGTACGCGCGTTTGCCGCGCCGGACGCGTCGATCGCGCAAGGTATCGCCTACGACGACGCCATGGGCGACGACATCCGCGTCACCGTGGTGGCCACGGGCCTGGGGCGCGCCAAGAAAAACATCCAGCTGGTACCGCAGCAAGTGCTGCGTACCGGCACCCACAACAGCCCGCTGACCCCGTCGGCTGCCATGGGTAGCGCGCAAGCGGCGGCGACGACGGTTGGCGTGGCCACGCCGGCAGCCGGTTTCGACGGCATGAAGGCACCAGCCGTATGGCGCCGCGAATCGGCTTCGGAGCAAGTGCGCGCGATGGAAAAGAATGGCATGGAGACCTACGACATTCCAGCGTTCCTGCGCAAGCAAGCAGATTAAGGTGATCTGATGTCAGTAGCGATGACGGCGGCCTGAGGGCCGCCGTTTTTTTTGCCGTTTTTTGACTTTTGGCTTTGCCTTTCCGCCCACTTTCTGCACAAATACGGCAAGTCAGGCATACTATCGCGCAGTGTCGGCATCACGCCGGCAGCATCCTCAACCGACAGCACACAAGGAGTCAACATGACCATCAAGATCGGCGACACCCTGCCAGAAGGCACCCTGGCCGAATTCATCGAAAGCGAAACCGAAGGTTGCGCACTGGGTCCGAACACGTTCAACGTGCAAGACCTGGTCAAGGGCAAGAAGATCGCCATCTTCGGCCTGCCAGGCGCGTACACCCCGACCTGCTCCGCACAGCACGTGCCAGGCTACGTCAAGCACGCCGCCGACCTGAAAGCTGCGGGCGTCGATGAAATCTGGTGCATCTCCGTCAACGACGCGTTCGTGATGGGCGCCTGGGGCCGCGACCAGAAAGCCACCGGCGTGGTGCGCATGATGGCTGACGGCAACGCCGCCTACAGCAAGGCACTGGGCCTGGACGCCGATTTTTCCAAGCATGGCATGGGCACGCGCTCGCAGCGCTACTCGATGCTGGTCGACAATGGCGTCGTGACGCAATTGAACGTCGAGCAGGGCGGCAAGTTTGAAGTGTCGAACGCCGAAACCTTGCTGGGCCAGCTGGCTTAAGCAGATCGCAGGTCGGCGCAGGTCGGCGTAGGTCGGCTTAGCGCAGCGTAAGCCGACGTGCGGCGTGCGCATCACGTTTGCTCTGGTATTGTTGGATTACGCGCTGCGCGCTAATCCAATCTACGCAATAAAAACGGCGCCATTGGCGCCGTTTTTCTATTGTACCGGTGGTTTCTTCGCCTCGAACATGGCCGCATCGATGCTGAACGAATAATCGTCCTGCAGCGCGAAATACTTGCGCGCTTCCTCGGGCGCGCCATCGAACAGGTTGCGGATGGCCGCCACGCGCTCGTTCGGCGTGCGCATGCGCGCCACCCACTCGTCGAACTGCATCGTCAGTTTCCACACGCTGTGCAAGCTGTGCGTAAAGCCCGCGTTGTCGAACTTGGCGCCCCATTCGCAGGTGCGGTAGTCGCGCACGTGCGAGGCGTCGCGCAGCATTTCCACCGCCTGCAAGGTACTGTCGTACAGGGCCGTCTTGGGCGCGACGATGTCGACCACCAGCAAGGTGCCGTTCGGGCGCAGCACGCGCCACGCTTCGGCCAGGGCGCCCGCCACGTCGTTCCAGTGGTGCGCGGAAAAGCGCGTGACGACCATGTCGAAGCTGGCGTCGGCAAACGGCAGGCGCGCCACGTCGCCCTGTTGCGTGCGGATATTGTGCAAGCCGCGCTGCGCCCTGGCGTGGTCGACGACGTCGAGCATGGGCCGCGCCAGGTCGTAGGCGACGACGGATGCCGCCACGGGAGCGACGGCGAAGCTGGCGTGGCCGGCGCCGCAGCCCAGGTCCAGCACGGCCGGCTGGCCGTGGCGGCGCGCGCATTCCTGCATCAGTACCAGGTCGGCCCCTTGCGCGTGGACCGCGCTGCTCAGGTAGGCATTCGCCGTCTTGCCAAACTGTTCGGTAACGACATCGTGCTGCTGCATGGTTTTCTCCTGTGGATGGGTGAGTTCCTGCAGAATAGGGATAAAATTATCCTGTAACAAGACCATAACTTATACTGGTATATCTACTACCATGCATTTGTACCATGTCGAACAAGCTCGCTGAATTCATCCGCGCCCGGCGCGAAGCCGTCACCCCCGCCATGGCTGGCTTGCCCGGCGGCGGACGCCGGCGCACGCCGGGTTTGCGGCGCGAGGAACTGGCGCAATTGTGCGACGTCAGTCCCACGTGGCTGACGTGGCTGGAGCAGGGGCGGCCCGTGTCGGCGTCGGCCAAGATGCTGGCCCGTCTGGCGCAGGTGCTGCAACTGAGCACGGCCGAGCGCGCCTATCTGTTCGAGGTGGCCGACAAGCATGACCCCAGCCATGGCACAGGCGAGGGCGCTGGGCCTGCCAGCGCCGAGCTGGCCGCCATCGTCGCCGCCATCGACGCGCCCGCGTACATCCTCGACCGCGAATGGAATGCCGTGGCGTGGAACGGGGCGGCGTCCGCCTTGTTCACGGGCTGGCTGCATGGCGACGGGGACGCGCCGAACCAGCTGCGCTTCATGTTCCTGGAACCTGGCGCGCGCGACCTGATCGTCGGCTGGCCCGAGCGGGCGCAGCGGCTGGTGGCGGAGTTTCGCGCCGATATCGGCCGCCAGGCGGACCAGGCGCCGCTGGCCGGCCTGATCGCGGAGCTGGCCGGCGCCAGCCCTGAATTTCGCCAGTGGTGGGGCGCGCAGCAGGTGCAGGGCCGCGACGGGGGCTTGCGCCGCTTCCAGCATGCGCACCAGGGAGCGCTCAGCTTCAACCAGGTCACCCTGCACCTGGCGCGCCAGCATGAATTGAAACTGGTGATGCTGTTGCCTGTGTCATAAGGTAAAACAGCCGCGCTTGCTATAATCTGGTTGACCGCCTGGCCCTGCCTTTCCAGACCATGCTGTCCTGGCTCCGGCCGTCGCCATGATGACGGTCCCGCTCTTTCGCCAGGAGTCTGTCCTGATATCCCGCAATCCCAACCTGCGCAGCATCTATGTGATGCTGGTCGCCGTCGCCATGTTTTCCCTGATGGACACGGCCATGAAGCTGTTGTCCGCGCATTATCCGCCCATGCAGGTGACGGCCTTGCGCGCCCTGTCGTCCTTGCCGCTCGTCTGCCTGTACCTGCTGTACCGTGGCGCCTTCAAGAATGTGCTGAAGGTGCGCTGGCCCCTGCACTTGCTGCGCGGCGCGCTGGGCGTGCTGATGATTACCCTGTTCGCCTACGGCTTGAAGCGCATGTCGCTGGCCGAGACGTATGCGCTGTTCTTCGTTGCGCCCTTGCTGATCACGGTGCTGTCGGTTTTTATCTTGAAGGAAAAAGTCGACGTCGCGCGCTGGTGCGCCATCGTCGTGGGTCTCTTGGGCGTGCTGGTGGCGCTGCGCCCCGACGGTACCGGCTTCTTTTCGCTGGCCGGGCTGGCCGTGCTGGGCTCGGCCGCCTGCTACGCCATTTCCGCCGTCACGGGCCGCATCCTGAGCCGCACGGATGCCAGCGAAAGCATGGTCTTCTGGCTGATGGTGATGATGGCCCTCGGCGGCGTGGCCCTGTCGGCACATGAATGGGTGGGCATCCGCCGCGAAGACTGGTGGCTGTTGGCCGGTTTGTCGCTGAGCGGCTTTCTGGGCCAGCTGGCCATCACGGAGGCATTTCGTTTTGGCAAAGCGTCCAGCGTGGCGCCGTTCGAATACTCGGCCCTGGCCTGGGGCATGGCCCTGGACTGGATGCTGTGGCGCGCCTTGCCCGACGAATACACCTTGATCGGCGCGGCCATCATCATCGGCAGCGGCATTTACCTGGTGCGGCGCGAAGCCGTGCACGCGGAAAGCGAACATCCGTGATGAGCCGCTGTGGTATTTCTGGCGTGGGCCATGCCGCGCCGCAACGAAAATCCGGCAAATAGATATAATCGACAGATGTTAAAACAACGCACCATCAAACAACAGGTCCGCACCATCGGTGTCGGTTTGCACTCTGGCACCAAGGTCGAACTGACCTTGCGTCCCGCCGCGATCGACACGGGCATCGTGTTTCGCCGCATCGACCTCGATCCCATCGTGGAGTTTCCCGCCAGCGCCATGGCCGTGGGCGATACGCGCATGGCTTCCGTACTGATCAAGGACGGCGCCAGGGTTTCCACGGTGGAACATCTGATGTCGGCCGCGGCCGGCCTGGGCATCGATAATATGGTGATCGACGTGAATGCGGAAGAAATTCCCATCATGGATGGTTCCGCCTCGTCCTTCGTCTACCTGCTGCAGCAAGCGGGGGTGGAAGAGCAGCAGGCGCCGAAGAAATTCATCAAGGTCGTCAAGCCCGTGGAAGTGCGTCAAGGCAAGGGAGACGCGGAAAAATGGGCGCGCTTGTCGCCGTACGACGGCTTCAAGCTCGATTTCTTCATCGAATTCAATCACCCGGCCGTTGATGGCACGATGCAGCGCGCCTCGGTGGACTTTGGCGACGTGTCCTATGTGCACGACGTGGCGCGCGCGCGCACCTTCGGCTTCATGCAGGACGTGGAAAGCTTGCGCGGCATGGGCCTGGCCCGTGGCGGTTCGCTGGAAAACGCCATCGTCATGGACGAGTACCGCATCCTCAACGCCGACGGCTTGCGCTACGAAGACGAGTTCGTGCGCCACAAGATCCTCGACGCCATCGGCGACCTGTACCTGGTGGGCCATCCCTTGCTGGCATATTACACGGCGCATAAATCGGGCCACGCGCTGAACAACCAGCTGCTGCTGGCGCTGCTGGAGCAGCCGGAATCGTATGAAATCGTCTCGTTCTCCACGAACGAGGCGGCGCCGCAGTCGTATCTCCGGCAAATGGAGCGCGAGTGGTCGTTGACGTAGGTCGGATTAGGCCGCAGGCCGTAATCCGACAACCCCGCAGGCGCCAACAATGTTGTCGGATTACGGCCCGAAGGGCCTAATCCGACCTACGTGCCGCCGCCTGGCGTTGCTAATCTTTAGGTTCGCGGTGGTGGCGGACCATATTGCGCAGCGCCGCGATCAATTGCTCGTTCTGCTTCGACGCAGGCAGGGCCGTGCTCAGTTCTTCCAGAGCCGACATGGCCTTTTCCGGCAAGACCAGCGCCCGCGTATGCACGATGGGCGCGATGCTCTTGATGACTTGCACTTTCAGCTTGATGCCTGCAATCTGCCAGCCCTTTCTTTCCAGTTCTCCTTGTAACTTCGGCAATTGCTGCTTGAGCTTGGCCGCCAGCGCCGCGTTCGGCGTGGCCAGCACCAGTTGGCCGCCTTCGAATTGCAGGATGTCGCAATGCTCGAACATCGCCGGCAAGGCTCTGGCGCAATCTTTTTGCAGGGCGGCCAGGCGCGTGACGGTGGGCATCAGGGAAGCCATCGTGGCGTTGCCGCGCAGAAAATCGGTTGCGCCCGTCGCGGCCGGGCCGGAACGGGCGAAGCCGTAGCCGCGGCGCGGTGCCGGAGAATAAGTGGGAGTTCGCATGGCCGAAACATAGCACACTCGCCCGCGCATGACGAGTGCGGCGGCGAGTGCGGCGGCGGGTGCGGTGCAGGCGGGCGGGCCGCATTGCCTTACAGTATGGGAAATGTCCGCAATTTGTGCCATTTGTTTGTCATTAAGCTATTGTTATATGGTGCATTACCCCAACCTTGGCGGGAACGCATGATAAAATCATCGTCTTTTGCCATAGTCGAACTCCGTGCGGTCACGCGATTGTTACCTCGCTGTCAGCTACCGAGCTTTTTTTAACGGCGTTTTTTCAAGAATTCAAGCATGTCATTACTGACCCAGATTTTCGGTAGCCGCAACCAGCGGCTGCTCAAGCAATACCAAAAAACGGTACGCGAGATCAATGCGCTCGAGCCGGCCATCGAAAAGCTGTCGGATGCCGAGCTGCAAGCGAAGACGCCTGCCTTCAAGGAACGCATCGCCGCCGGCGAATCGCTCGATGCCTTGTTGCCGGAAGCGTTTGCCGTTTGCCGCGAGGCCAGCAAGCGCGTCCTGCGCATGCGCCATTTCGACGTGCAGATGATCGGCGGCATGGTTTTGCATTTCGGCAAGATCGCGGAGATGGGCACGGGCGAGGGCAAGACCCTGATGGCAACCTTGCCAGCCTACCTGAATGCCTTGTCGGGCAAGGGCGTGCATATCGTCACCGTCAATGATTACCTGGCGCAGCGCGATGCCGAGACCATGGGCCGCCTGTATGCGTGGCTGGGTCTGTCGACGGGGGTGAACATGTCGCAGATGGAGCACAGTGCCAAGCAGCAGGCATACAGCTCGGACATTACCTACGGCACGAATAATGAATTCGGTTTCGACTTCTTGCGCGACAACATGGTCTACGAAGCGCGCGAGCGCGTGCAGCGCAGCCTGAACTTCGGCATCGTCGATGAAGTCGACTCGATCCTGATCGATGAAGCGCGTACACCGCTGATCATTTCCGGCCAGGCCGAGAACCACACGGACCTGTATCACAAGATCAATGCAGTGCCTGCGCGCCTGACCTTGCAGATCGGCGAAGAAACGCCGGACGGCAAGGGCAAGGTGGAAGTGCCGGGCGACTACACCAAGGATGAAAAGGCGCACCAGGTGCTGCTGACGGAAGCGGGCCATGAAAAGGCCGAAGGCATCCTGATGGAAATGGGCCTGCTGCCGGAAGGCGCGTCGCTGTACGATTCGGCCAACATCACCCTCGTGCACCACCTGTATGCGGCCTTGCGCGCGCATGCGCTGTACTTCAAGGATCAGCACTATGTGGTGCAGAACAATGAAGTGGTGATCGTCGATGAATTCACGGGCCGCCTGATGACGGGCCGTCGCTGGTCCGATGGCTTGCACCAGGCAGTCGAAGCGAAGGAAGGCGTCAAGATCCAGAACGAGAACCAGACCCTGGCCTCGATCACCTTCCAGAACTACTTCCGCATGTACGCCAAGCTGGCAGGCATGACCGGCACGGCCGATACGGAAGCGTACGAATTCCAGGAAATCTACGGCCTGGAAACGGTCGTGATTCCGCAAAACCGTCCATTGCAGCGCAAGGACCGCCAGGATCAGGTCTACAAATCCTCGGCGGAAAAATACAACGCGATGTTGAACGACATCCGCGACTGCTACGAGCGCGGCCAGCCCGTGCTGGTGGGCACGACCTCGATCGAGAACTCGGAACTGCTGTCGGGCATCCTGACCAAGGCCGGTTTGCCGCACAACGTGCTGAACGCGAAGCAGCATGCGCGCGAAGCGGAAATCATCGCCCAGGCAGGCCGTCCGAAAGCCATCACCATCGCCACCAACATGGCCGGCCGCGGTACCGACATCGTGTTGGGCGGCAACGTCGAAAACCAGATCAAGTTCATCGAAGCCAATGCTGAGCTGAGCGACGCCGACAAGGCAGCCCAGTCGCAGACCTTGCGCGATGAATGGCAGTCGCTGCACGACCACGTGGTCAATGCGGGCGGCTTGCACATCATCGGCACCGAACGCCACGAATCGCGCCGCGTCGACAATCAGTTGCGTGGCCGTGCCGGCCGCCAGGGCGATCCGGGTTCCTCGCGCTTCTACCTGTCGCTCGACGACGCGCTGCTGCGCATCTTCGCCGGCGACCGCGTGCGCGCCGTGATGGACCGTTTGAAAATGCCGGAAGGTGAACCGATCGAGGCAGGCATCGTCTCGCGTTCGATCGAATCGGCCCAGCGCAAGGTCGAAGCGCGCAACTTCGACATCCGCAAGCAATTGCTGGAATACGATGACGTCGCCAACGATCAACGCAAGGTCATCTACCAGCAGCGTAACGAGCTGCTGGAAACGACCGATATTTCCGAGATGATCGGCTCGCTGCGCCACGGCGTGTTCACCGACCTGGTGCACGAATACGTGCCGCGCGAATCGGTGGAAGAGCAATGGGATATCAAGGGCCTGGAAAACACCCTGGCCAGCGAATGGCAGCTCGACCTGCCGCTGCAGCAAATGCTGGAAGCCGATGCGACCCTGACGGACGAAGAGATCCTGGAAAAAGTGCTGGCCGCGGCCGATGGCGTGTACCAGTCGAAGATCGATATCGTCGGCAAGGAATCGTTTGGCGGCTTCGAGCGCAATGTCATGCTGCAAAGCGTGGACAGCCACTGGCGCGAACACCTGGCGGCGCTCGATCACCTGCGCCAGGGTATTCACCTGCGCGGTTATGCGCAGAAGAACCCGAAACAGGAATACAAGCGCGAAGCGTTTGAACTGTTTGGCCAGATGCTCGACATGATCAAGAACGACGTCACGAAACACGTGATGACGGTACGCATCCAGTCGCGCGAAGAAGTCGATGCGGCCGAACAGGCGATGCAGCAGTCGCACGTGGAAAACGTGCACTACCAGCACGCCGAATTCGACCCGAACGCGGCGCCGGAAGAGCTGCTGGCGCCTGTCGCCGGTGGCAACATGGACAACGTCGACGACATGAGCGTGAGCATGGGCGTCAAAGTGGGCCGCAACGATCCATGCCCTTGCGGCAGCGGCAAGAAGTACAAGGCTTGCCACGGCAAGCTCGCTTAAGCGCGGTTTGTCAGCGTGAACAAAAAACGGAGACCGCGGTCTCCGTTTTTTTATGTCCGCAATACTGGGCTTGGCCCCTGCTCAGGGAAAGGCCCAGTATTGCGGCGCCTGCGAGGGAATGCCTTTCAAGCCGCCGCGGTTCCTGGCCCGTTGCCCCGTCTTGATCATGGTGGCGATATCGGTCAGCAGGACGCGGTTGCTGGCGAAGTAATCGTGGCCCATGAAATTCATGATGACGGCCGAGGCATCGACGAGTTCCATGCCGGGGATGCTGACGACGGGGCCGCGGATGTCGCCTATCCTGTCCCAGTCGGCAAAATTGTAGGAGGCGCGGATGGCCTTGTCGTTCGCGGACGCGTACAGGGTGGCGGGAAGCTTGAGGCTGGCAAAACGGGGAGCGATCTGCTCGCGGAAGATATCGGCATTGATGTCCGGCGCCGCCAGCACCACCTGCTTGAACAGGGGCCGCAGCTCGGGGCGCTTTTCCAGCAGGCTGGCCAGGGCCACGGTCATCGGGCGGTTGCCCATGCTGTGGGCGATGATGTAGATATCGGTGGCGGAAGAGTGCTCGGCGAAATCGGCCAGGAAGGCCTGCAGGTGCGCCTGCGTCCATTCGGCGGCGTTTTCATCGAACTCATAGCCTGCAAACGTGCCTTTCGACGGCCAGCTGTAGAACACGGGCAGGGCGCCGATATCGAGGTCGACCGCCATCTGCGCCGTGCGCCGGGCCGCGTCGTCAAACGAGTTGCTGTAGCCGTGGATGTAGATGAAGGCGGCGCGCCGTTCCGGCGCGGCCTGTATCCTGGCCTTGACGGTGGCGAGAAAATCCGCGCGCGACAGGCGCCTGCTTGCCTTGATCAGCACATATTTTTGCGCATTGTCGCCGGACAGGATGGCGTACCAGGGCGGTAACGGCAGCTCGCCCGGCGCTCTTTTCTCCGGGATGCTCACCACGACGCTGCCATAGCTCAGGTAGGGCGCCACGCGGTTGGGCTGCCAGCCATAATTGTGGCTGCCGGGCTGGTATTTCCGGTCGGTGGCGTAATACACGGTGACGTGCGTGGCGCCGGGGGGCGGCGCATCGTTGTCGGATCTCGGCGTGCCGGCGCTGCCCGTGCTGCCGACCAGATTGCCGCGGTTGCCGAGCAGGCCGCCTATGCCCGACCATGCATTGCTCCACGGACTGGCAGGCGATGGCGGCGGTACCGCGGCTGGCGGTGGAACTTCAGCCGCAGGCGGCGCTTCGGATGCCTGTTCGGTGGCGTGGATGCTGTCGCCATCCGCGGGGCCGCGCGGCACCGTACAGGCTGTCAACCAGGCCAGCAGGCAAAGCAGGGATAGGCGGCGCAACAGGCACGACAGGCCTGAAGCGCTGCGCTGCATCCGGTTTGACTGACCCTGCGCCATGACATCCTTCCCTGGGCGGGGCGATTGCAAGACGCGCCTTCGTCCATTCCCATACCTTAGCGCCGCCAGGCGGCATGGTTCTGATAAATCGCAAGCCTGGCCGCGCCACCGGCCCCTATCGGCGCCGCCGTGGGCAGCGCGACTATTCACTTGCCGCATGTTCACCCGCGCCGCGAAGGCGCTACAATAGCGCTTCCCTTTTCCCTCGCAGAAGAAATCACCATGGCCGTCAATTCTCCCAAGCCCGTCGCCGCCGACCTGAAAGCCGTCGCCGGCATTGAAATCGGTGTTGCCGAAGCCGGCATCAAGAAACCCAACCGCAAGGATTTGCTGGTATTGAAACTGGCGCCGACGGCCACCGTGGCTGGCGTGTTTACCCTGAACCGCTTCTGCGCCGCGCCCGTGCAAATCTCGAAGGCCAACCTGGCCGCCGTGACGGCCGGCGCCGCGCCGATCCGCGCGCTGCTGGTCAATACGGGCAACGCGAATGCAGGCACGGGCGAATCGGGCCTGGCCGATGCACAGGCCAGCTGCGCCGCGCTGGCCGAGCTGCTGGGCTGCACGCCGCAGCAAATCCTGCCGTTTTCCACCGGCGTGATCCTGGAACCGCTGCCCGTGCAACGCCTGGTCGGCGGCCTGCCGCAAGCCGTGGCCGCGCTGACCTCGGATAACTGGTTCTCGGCCGCCGAAGCCATCATGACCACCGACACGCAGCCGAAAGCCGGTTCGCGCACGGTCACCATCGGTGGCCACACGGTGACCCTGACGGGCATCAGCAAGGGCGCCGGCATGATCAAGCCGAACATGGCCACCATGCTAGGCTTCCTCGCGTTCGACGCCACCGTGGCCCAGCCCGTGCTGGACCAGCTGGTGAAACAGGCGGCCGACAAATCGTTCAACTGCATCACCATCGACGGCGACACGTCCACCAATGACTCGTTCATGCTGGTGGCCACGGGCGCCGGCAGCCTGGTCATCGATTCGACCGATTCGCCGCACTATGCGGAACTGGCCGCCGCCGTGACCGAGCTGTCTACTTTTCTCGCGCAAGCCATCGTGCGCGACGGCGAAGGCGCCACCAAGTTCATGACGGTGACCGTGGAAGACGGCCGCAACGTGGAAGAGTGCCGCAAGATCGCCTATTCCATCGCCCATTCGCCGCTGGTGAAAACCGCTTTTTTTGCCTCCGACCCGAACCTTGGCCGCATCCTGGCCGCCATCGGCTATGCGGGCGTGGACGACCTGGACGTGGGGCAATTGAATTTGTACCTGGACGACGTGTGGGTGGCGAAGAACGGCGGCCGCAACCCCGATTACCAGGAGCAGGATGGCCAGCGCGTGATGCAGCAAAGCGAAATCACCATCCGCGTCAAGCTGGCGCGCGGCGACGCGACGGCCACGCTGTGGACGTGCGACCTGTCGCATGACTACGTGTCGATCAACGCCGACTACCGCTCATGACCGGCCTCGATCAATTCCTGATCCGCGCCGAGCGGGTACTGGCGCGCCTGGAGTCGATCTTGCCGCCGGCCTTGCCGGCGACCGACTGGAACAGCTTTGCCTTCCGCTGGCGCCGGCGCCAGGGCGCCGCCAGCCATCTGCAGGCGGTGGCGCACGTATCGAACATCGCTTTGGATGACTTGCACAACATCGGCACGCAAAAAGCGCAGATCGAGCAGAACACACGCCAGTTCGTGAGTAACCGTCCGGCCAACAACGTGCTGCTGACGGGCGCGCGCGGCACGGGCAAGTCCTCGCTGATCAAGGCATGCCTGAACCAGTTTGCGGATCAGGGCCTGCGCCTGATCGAAGTCGACAAGGCGGACCTGGCCGACTTGCCCGACATCGTCGACCTGGTGGCGGCGCGCCCCGAGCGCTTCATCATCTTTTGCGACGACCTGTCGTTCGAAGAGGGAGAAAGCGGCTACAAGGCGCTGAAAGTGGCGCTCGACGGCAGCATCGCCGCGCAATCGGACAATGTGCTGATCTATGCCACTTCGAACCGCCGTCACCTGATGCCCGAACGCATGTCGGACAACACCAGCTACAAGACGGACGACGATGGCGATTTGCATCCGGGCGAGACGGTGGAAGAAAAAATCTCGCTGTCCGAGCGCTTCGGCCTGTGGCTGTCGTTCTACCCGTTCAAGCAGGACGATTATCTCGAGATCGCGGCGCACTGGCTCGCCTCGTTCGGCTGCACGCCGGAGCAGATCGCGCAAGCGCGCGGCGACGCCCTGCGCTGGGCCTTGCAGCGCGGTTCCCGTTCGGGCCGGGTGGCGTGGCAATTTGCGCGCGATTATGCTGGGAAACTACCTGCGGGAAAGTTGCCGCAATGAGCGAGGTGAAAGTGACACCGGTCGATGTGGCCGTCGGCATCCTGATGAAGCCGAATGGCGACGTGCTGCTGGGCCAGCGCCCGGCCGGCAAGCCGTATGACGGCTATTGGGAATTTCCTGGCGGTAAAGTCGAACCGGGCGAAGCCATTTTGGACGCCTTGAAACGCGAGTTTGTCGAGGAGCTGGGTTTATACATCGACAGTGCCGAGGCCTGGTGCGGCGTCGAATATGTATATCCGCACGCCCATGTGCGCCTGCATTTCTATATCAGCCGCGAATGGCGGGGCGAGCCGCAAAGCCTGGAAGGGCAGGCGTTCGCCTGGCAAGGCACGGTCGGCGTGGAACCCTTGCTGCCGGCCACCATTCCCCTGCTGGAATGGCTTGATGAGGTACGCCAGGAATCCCTGGCCACCTGAGTTCGATTTGTGCCAGCATGCAGCCCGTGCGCTGCGCTGGCGCAAACCAGTGTTGTCCTTCCCTTGTATTGCCGGTGTTTTGCGTTAGAGTGCTCTCATGACGCACTGGGGAATTCGCATGCCGCTGACCCTGACCTTCACCGATACCGATGAACTGCTGCTCGCGGCGCTGCACAAGCGTGCTCGCGCGCATGGGCGCAGCATTGAGGAAGAGCACCGCGACATCCTGCGCAGCGCCTTGCGGCCGTTGCCGAAACGGCCGCTCGACGATATTTTGCGCGGCATGCCCGATGTGGGGGGCGATGGGGACTTCGAGCGCCGCTCCTGAGCCGCCATGGGCGCCTATCTGGTCGATACGGATGTGATCGTTGCTGCACGCAAAGGGACAGGTGCACCGGCGGGCATTGCCGCTTTCTTCGAGCGGGTGGCGCCCGAGGCGCGCTACTTACCGGTACAGGTGATCGCGCAATTGCGCGCAGGCATACAGTGCAGCTGGCGGCGTGAAGCGCCCCTGGAAGCGTTGGCCCTGGAAGGCTGGCTGGAAGCGCTGCTGGCCGATTATGCTGCGCGGCTGCTGGACTTCGACCTCGATTGCGCGCTCGTCTGTGCCCGTTTGCAGGGCCGTGGCGCCGTACAGGGTGTGGACACGCAGATCGCGGCGATGGGCATCGCCTATGGCTTGACGGTGGTCAGCGGCAGGCTCGACAGTTTCGCGGCGCAGGGGCTGCGCCTGGAAAATCCATTCAAATGAAGCTTACTGCGGCTTGTTGTCTTCATCTGCCAGGGGATCTTCAAACGGATCGGCGGCGGGGATCGTATATTTCTCTTCCGCCCAGGCGCCCAGGTCGATCTGCTTGCAGCGTTCCGAGCAGAAGGGGCGGTATTTGTTGGCTTCAGTCCATTCGACTTTGGCGGCACAGGTAGGGCAGTTAACGACGGTCATGAGGGGGCAAATAAGTAACAGTTAAAAATTACACAGCGTGAGCTCGAATGGTACATCTTCTTCCAGCGGCTTGGGTTTCAGGTCGCCGCCCTGGGTAGTAAAGCGTACCCACAGCATGTATTTGTTGGCGGAAATTTCCGGGATGGCGCCGCTGTTTTCATCGAGGCTCAGGCGCAGCATCTGGTACACCTTGCCTTGCAGCATTTGCTGGTAGCTGCCGCCATTGGCGATCAGTTTGACGGGTCCGCCGGAATCGCGCAGCAGGCGCAAGACCAGGGCCAGCGCGTCGAACAGGGGCGCCAGCGGGGCGAACCACGCGTGGATATCGGTCAGGCGCTGCTCGCAGCTGCGTTTTTGCCAGGCGAAGTACGACGGCAAGTCGAACTCACAGGCGCCGCCCGGGATGATGGTGCGGCCGCGTATGCTCATCAGCCATTCATTGTCGCGGATATTCTGGCCCGTCTTGCCTTGCGCCGCCACGAGGGCGCCGCTGACACTGTCGAGTTCGCCGAGGATGGCATCCAGGGTTTCCGGCTCCACGTTCGGATTGCTGCGGTAGCCCAGCAGGCTCTGGCGCTGGCGCTCGAGTTCCTGCAGCAGGTCGGACTTCAGGTCGGCGCGGCCGGCCACTTCGAGCATATCGAAAATAGTTGCCAAGGCAACATGATGCTGCATTGCATGCTCTTGCTGGATGAAGAACTTGAATTTGTCGTACAGGTCTTCCAGCCGCAACAAGGTACGTATGCGTTCGTTGAAAGGGTATTCGTAGACAATCAAAATAATTCCCTTAAGTAAGGACCTGCAAACAATCCCGTGATTTTGAACCAAGCGTCGACAAATTACAAACGTTGCGGCCCGATTCCAGCCATTCTTTTTGAAAATGCCAGATATAAATCGTGCAACTGGGCAATCTGCGGCGCCAGGGCCGCCAAATCGCCATTATTGTCGATCACATCGTCCGCCGCCGCCAGGCGCATGGCGCGCGTGGCTTGCGTGGCCATGATGGCTTTGACTTGTTCTTCCGACAATCCATTGCGCGCCATCACGCGCGACACTTGCAGGCTTTCCAGGCAATCGATGACCAGTACGCGGTTGACCCGCTCCACCCAGCCGCCGGACTCGACCAGCAGGGGCACGGCAAAGATCACATAGCTGCCCGTCGCTGCGGCCGCCGCCGCCAGCGTGGCCTGGCGGATGCGCGGGTGCAGGATGGCTTCCAGTTTCGCCTTGGCGGCGGCGTCGGAGAATACGAGATTGCGCATTTTGGTGCGGTCGAGGGCGCCGCGCGCATCGGCGTAGCCGGGGCCGAATTCCGCCACCAGGGCCGGCATGGCCGCGCCATTCGGCGCCGTCAGGCTGTGCGCGATCTGGTCGGTGTCGACGATGGAGGCGCCGCGCGCGGCGAACAGGTCGGCCACCGTGCTCTTGCCGCAACCGATGCCGCCGGTGAGGCCGACGCTGAAATAGGGGGCGTTTTGTAATTGCATGTGTGTATCCATAAGGAGCTGGTCAGCTGGTCAGCTGGTCAGGCCCAGCGTGAGGCGTGACAGGGGCGTGCCGTACAGCAGCGCGATCAGGCCTGCCGCCGCCAGGTAGGGGCCGAACGGAATCGGCTTGTCGCGCCCCCGCTTGGCAAACACGATCAGGCCGATGCCGACCACGGCGCCCACCACCGATGACAACAATATGATCGTTGGCAACATGGTCCAGCCCAGCCACGCACCGAGCGCCGCCAGCAATTTGAAGTCACCATAGCCCATTCCCTCCTTGCCTGTCGCCAGCTTGAAGGCCCAGTACACGGCCCACAGGGCCAGGTAGCCGGCGGCCGCGCCGATGACGGCCTCCTGCAGGGGCACGAAGGTGCCGTTGATATTGACCAGCAAACCCGCCCACAGCAGGGGGAAGGTGAGGTCGTCCGGCAGCATTTGCGTATCGGCATCGATGAAGGTCATGGCGATCAGCAGCCAGGCAAACACGAGCGTCGCCAGGCCCGTCCAGCCGCTGCCGAAATGCCAGATCAACAGGGCCGACAGCGCGCCCGTCAGCAGTTCCACCAGCGGATAGCGCGCGGAGATGGGCGCCTTGCAGGCGCTGCATTTGCCGCGCAGCAGCAGGTAGCTGATGACGGGGATGTTTTCCATGGCCGTGATGCGGTGGCCGCAAGCGGTGCAGTGCGAGTGCGGCAGCATCAGGTTGTAGCGGTCCGTATGCGGCAAGGGCAAGCCGCTTTCCTCCGCCACGTAATTAGCGGAGTCGCGCTGCATCATCTTCGGCACGCGGTGGATCACCACATTCAGAAAGCTGCCGACGATCAGGCCGAACAGGGCGGCGACGAGGGCGACGGGAAGATTGCCGGGCGCGGCGAACAGCAGGGTATCTTGCAGCATGGTGGATTTGTCTGAGGTGATGATGTTGCCGCGCAAACATTGCCTGGCACTGCCGCAGTGTAAAACATCTGCTGGCACGTGGGGATGTTTTGCGCAGGGCGAACCGTTAAATCACGGCCCCCAGCTTGAAAATCGGCAAATACAAGGCGATTACGAGGGAGCCGACGAGCACGCCCAGCACCACCATCAGCGCCGGTTCCAGCAGCGTGGAAAGGGTGGTCACGGTGGCGTCGATGTCCGCCTCGATGATCTCGGCCGCGCGCGACAGCATGGCGTCGAGCGCGCCCGACTCCTCGCCGATCAGGGCCAGTTGCGTCAGCAGCGGGGGAAATACGCCGCTGTGCTCCATGGCCAGGGCCAGGCTGCCGCCGGCGCGGATTTCACGCTCGATGCGCGCCGTCGCTTCCTGGTACAGCGCGTGGCCGGAGGCGGCGCCCACCAGGCCGAGCGAGTCGAGCAGCGGCACGCCGGCGGCGAACATGGCGGCCAGGGTGCGCGTCCAGCGGGCGATCGCCGCCTTGCGCAGGAGCGGGCCGAACACGGGAAGGCGCAATGCCCGCAGTTGCGTGTTGCGCCGCAAGGCGGGCCAGCGGCGCCAGGCCAGGTGCAGCAGCACGCAAGCGAGCACGAGCGCCACCAGCAAGGCCAGCCAGTAGCGGACCAGAAAGGCGGACACGCCCATGACGGCCAGGGTGGGCAGCGGCAAGGGGGCGCCGAAGCTGTCGAAGACCTGGCGGAAGGCGGGCACGACCACGCTCATGATGATGGCCGTGACGACGATGGCGACGAGCACGATGACCAGCGGATACATCAGCGCGCCGCGCACTTGCCGCCGCAGGGCGATGGCTTTTTCCTGGTGCGTGGCCAGGCGCGCCAGCAAGTCCTGCACGATGCCGGCCTGTTCGCCCGCCGCCAGCAGGTTGCAATACAGCTCGTCAAACAGCAGGGGAAATTGGCGGAAGGCCTGCTGCAGGCTGCTGCCCGCTTCGATGTCGTGGCGCAAGTCGCGCATCAACTCGGTGATCGCGGGTTTGGCGTGGCCCTTGCCGGCGATGTCGAAGGCGTGCAGCAGCGGCACGCCGGCCGCCATCATGGTCGACAATTGGCGCGTGAACAGGGCGATATCCTTGCGCGTGATGGCCTTGCCCGGCGCGCTGCGCGCAGCCTGCACACGGGTGGCCAGGATGCCCTGGCGTCTGAGCGCGACCGTCGCCGCGCCGGCGTCGGCGGCGCGCAAGACGCCATCGGCCGCCTTGCCGTGGCGGTCCGTGCCCTTCCATGCAAAGCGCCGCTCGGCCGCCATGTGCACCTCCTGCCGTCACGGTAGCAGCGCCGGACAAAAGCACCAGCGGCGCTGGCGGCAGGCTTGATGTGGCTCAGCCTTTTGTGATTTGCACTTCCGTTTGCACAACGGCCTGGGCCTTCACGTCGGCCGCATCTTCCTCGTCGCTGTCCGTGCCCTTGCTGATGCTTTCGCCATCGTCGCGGCGCAGGGTCCAGAAGGTCAGCGAGGACAGCACCGTCAGCGCGGCCAGGGTCAGGAAGGCGTGGTGCAGGGCCGTGCTGAGCATGGCCCGGTCCGACTGCGGCATGTCGCCCAGGTACCAGCCCGTGATCAGCGAACCGAAGGCGAGGCCAAAGCTCATCGACAGTTGCTGCATCGAACTGGCGATGGTGCTGGCCATGCTGGAATCGGCCTTGTCGACGTCGGCGTACGCGATGGTGTTCATGCTGGAAAACTGCAGCGAATTGAAAAAGCCCATGCACAGGCTGATGGCGACGATCACGTACAGGGGCGTGCCCGCGTCTACCAGCGAAAACATGGCGATGGTGACGCCGATCAGCACCGTGTTGACGATCAGCACCTGGCGGTAGCCGAAGCGGGCCAGCACGCGCGCGGAAATGAATTTCATGCCCATGGCGGCGGCCGCCGACGGCATCATCAGCAAGCCCGACTGCCAGGCAGGCAAGCCCAGGCCCAGCTGGTACAGCAGCGGCAACAGGAAGGGCAGGCCGCCCACGCCCAGCCGTGTGACGAAGCCGCCCACCACGGAGACGCGGAAGGTGCGGATCTTGAACAGGGCCAGGCGCAGCAGCGGGTGCAGCACTTCGCTCGAATGCCAGGCATACGCGGCCAGCAGGCTGATGGAAATGAACAGCAGCACGGCAAACGAGGTGCCGTCGATGCGGTGTTCGCCGAAGATTTCCAGCAGCCACGACAGCAGCGCGATGCCCGTGCCGAACAGCACCAGTCCGATCAGGTCCAGCGGGCGGGGCTTGTCGCCATAGTAGTCGGGCATGTAGCGGTGCGCCAGGTACAGCGCCACCAGGCCGACAGGCACGTTGACGAAGAAAATCTCGCGCCACGACAGCCAGTGCACGATCAGCCCGCCCACCGTGGGCCCCAGCAGGGGGCCGATCAGGGCGGGGATGATGACGAAATTCATGGCCGCCAGCAATTGCGACTTGGGAAAGGTGCGGATGATGGTGAGCCGGCCCACCGGCATCATCATGGCCGCGCCCACCCCTTGCAGCAGGCGCGCGGCCACCAGCATGGGCGCATTCACGGACAGGCCGCACAGGATGGAAGCGATGGTAAAGATGGCAACGGCGGCGGAAAACACGCGCCGCGTGCCGAAGCGGTCGGCCATCCAGCCGCTGATGGGAATGCACACGGCCAGGCTCAGGATGTAGCTGGTGACGACGGCCTTCAGGCTCAGCGGCGTTACGTTGAGGCTGGCGGCCATGGCGGGGATGGCGGTGTTGACGATGGTGGAGTCGAGTTGCTCCATGAACAGGGCGGTGGCGACCACCCAAGGCAGGTAGCTTTTAATCGGGGAACTGGTCATGGATGCGAGCCTGAGGAGGTAAGACGGAGCCGACAGTACGACGAATTGTCACATAAATGGCGCAGGCGTGCCGCCCGCGCCATTCATTCTGGCAGTGCGCCGGGGGCATCGTCCATGGAACATTTGTTCCATGGCAATAGATTACTGGCAAGGCTAGCATGTGTTTTCCGGCAACTCCCGCCCCTCCTTCCCGAAAGTCATGCCACATGAAAAATGCACTTACCTTCCTTGCCCTGAGCGCCGCCCTGTCCGCCTGCGGTGGCGGCGGCGATCACGCTGCGCCGGAAGCGCCGGTCACGCCGCCCGTCGTGGTCACGCCTGTCGCCGATCCCGTGACGGTCGCCTCGCAAGCGGTCGCCGCCCAGGCTGGCCTGGCCGTGATCGCCGGCGCCAATGCGGACGAGACGGTGTATGACGTGGCGGCCGATATCGGCGACACATGGCGCATCACGTTCGACAGCGTCAAGAAAACCTACGCCATCCGCGTGCTGTCGACGCAGTTCGGCTTGAGCGACCGCAGCGGCACGTTCAGCGCCGTCACCGCTGGCCATCTCACCACCTACACGGCAACGGATTTCAGCGTCACTGTCGACGCGCGCACGCGTCTTCTGTCGGGCAATATCAAATTGGGTAATATGGCGTCGACCGTCAGCGGCACCGGCTATGCGGTGGGGGACGTGGCCGGGCTGGCCGGCAGCTATATTTTCCTGGGTGCCATGCGCAATGCATCGAACGGCGGCGACCGTTTCAATCCGAAAGGCAGCCTGAAGGTGGCGGCCGACGGCAGCGCGCAACTGTGCAATGGCGGCGTGTTCAATGCGCAAGGCGTGTGCTCGGCGGTATCGCCGCAGCTGGAGGCGGAAAACGCCAGCCTGACCCTGGTCAAGGATGCGAAGAGAGGTTTGCTCGTCGCCCGCCAGGGCCAGCAGGATTTCGGCATTGTCCACGTGCATGCCGGCGACCGGGGGCTGGCGCTGTTCATCGACCGCTACAGCCGCAACCAGGAAAACGTGCTGCGCGTGGGTACCATCGTGGCGGCCAAACAACAGAAGATCGGCAGCGAAATCGCCGGCAGCTACGCCTGTGCGGCGCCGGGCATCAGCGCCAGGATCGAGATTGCGGGCGGCATCGCCACCCTGACGAATAACACGAGCGGCAAGACGCATGCGGAAACCATCACCGCCAACAAGCTGGGCCTGGGCGCGCAGGCCGCCGATTTCGATGGCATCGCCGTGTTCAAGGACCCGGCCGACGTGCCGGCCGACTATTCGATGTTCATGCCCGTGTCGTCGAGCATGGCGGTCGAGTTTTCCACCGACCGCTCGTATATGGGCACGTGCCTGAAAAATTAAGAGGTGCCGCCACGTGCCTGTGTGAGTAGGTCGGGTTAGCCGGTACGGCGTAACCCGACAACACCATCAGCCCGGTAATCGTTCCAATGCCTCCATCAACGGCATCGCAGCATCGGCGATGCGTTCCAGGCTCGCCTCGCGCAAGGCGGCGGTGTCCACCGTGTGGCCGGAGTCCAGCCCCGCCCAGCGCAGCAGCGCCGCACACGCGGCGGGCGTGTCGAACATGCCGTGCAAATAGCTGCCGAGGATTTGCCCGTCGTCCGATACGGCTCCCTCGGGCCGGCCGTCGATGATGAAGGCCGGCTGCGCCAGCGCCGCGCCATGCGATACGCCCATGTGGATTTCGTAGCCTGCCACGGGGGCATCGGCCGCGCCGTCAAACGCGCAGTGGCCGGCGACCTGCTGCAGGCGTTTTTCCGCCGTCAATTCCGTCACCATGTCGAGCAGGCCCAGTGCGATTGACTCTCCCGTCGCGCCTTCCACGCCCAGCGGATCGCGCACGCTCTGCCCCAGCATCTGGAAGCCGCCGCAGATGCCCAGCACCTTGCCGCCGTAGCGCAGGTGTTTCGCCAGGTAGGCGGACCAGCCCTGCTGCCGCAGCCAGGCCAGGTCGCCGCGCGTGTTCTTGCTGCCGGGCAGGATCACCAGGTCGGCCGCTGGAATCGGCTGCCCTTGCTGGATGAATTGCAGGTCGATACCGGGGTGGGCGCGCAGCGCGTCGACATCCGTGTGGTTGCTGATGCGCGGCAGTTGCGGCACCACCACCTTGAAGGCACCCCGTTCGGCCTGCGTCGCTTCGACGGCGTCTTCCGCATCGAGGAACAGGCCTTGCAGGTAGGGCAGCACGGCCAGCACGGGCTTGCCCGTCTGCTGTTCCAGCCAGTCGATGCCGGGTGTGAGCAGCGAGATATCGCCGCGGAAGCGGTTGATGACGAAGCCGACGATGCGCGCGCGCTCGCTGTCGGACAAACACGCCAGGGTGCCGATGATGTGCGCGAAGACGCCGCCCCGGTCGATGTCGGCCACCAGGATCACGGGGCAGTTGACGGCTTCGGCAAAGCCCATGTTGGCGATGTCGCGCGCGCGCAGATTGACTTCGGCGGGGCTGCCCGCGCCTTCGACGACGACGGCCTCGTACTGCTGGCGCAAGCGCGTGAACGATTCCAGCACGGCGCCCATGGCGATGGTCTTGTATTGCTGGTAGTCGCGCGCATCCATCTCGGCGCGCACCTTGCCGTGGATGATCACTTGCGCGCCCGTGTTCGACGACGGTTTTAATAGCACCGGATTCATGTCCGTGTGCGGCGCGATGCCGCAGGCCAGCGCCTGCAAGGCCTGGGCGCGGCCGATCTCGCCGCCGTCGCTCGTCACCGCGCTGTTCAAGGCCATGTTTTGCGGCTTGAACGGCGCTACCGTCACGCCACGGCGCTTCAACAATCGGCACAGGGCCGCGACGACGGTGCTCTTGCCCGCGTCGGACGTCGTGCCCTGCACCATCAGGACGGGGAAGGGAAGCTTCATGCCTGCTGCTCCTGCAGATGTTGCCAGCGCGCGATGATGTCGCTGATCTGGCGCAGCCCTTCGGTAATCGCCGCCGGGCCGGGCGACAGGATGTCGGGCGACTTGATCTCGAACAGCATCTGGTTTTTCACGGCGGGAATCGCATCCCAGCCCGGGCGCGCCGCCAGTTGCGAGGGCTGGAATTTCTTGCCGCACCAGCTGGCGAGGATGATGTCGGGCGCGCGTACGACCACGTCACGGGAATCGGCGATGATGCGCTCCTTCGCGCCCGGCTGCACGGACAATTCCGGGAAGGCGTCCGTGCCGCCGGCGATCTCGATCAGTTCCGCCGCCCAGCCGATGCCGCTCATCAGGGGATCATTCCACTCTTCAAAATAAATCACGGGCTTGCGCGTCCAGGCGGCGGCGCGGTTGCGGGCGGCGGCGATGTCCGCGCGCAGGCTGGCGATCAGCAATTTGCCCGCTTTCTCGCGCCGCACC
Source organism: Janthinobacterium sp. BHSEK (assembly GCF_056174685.1). Taxonomy (NCBI): domain Bacteria; kingdom Pseudomonadati; phylum Pseudomonadota; class Betaproteobacteria; order Burkholderiales; family Oxalobacteraceae; genus Janthinobacterium; species Janthinobacterium sp. BHSEK. The sequence continues at coordinate 11,590 of NZ_JBWBYV010000071.1, read as the reverse complement.
AGCGCGGCAAGGACGGCGATCATGCGCAGGATGCCGTCGACCGTGCGCTGGTTGAACTGGTGTACTTCGATGCCGGCCTTGACCAGGTCGCGGCAGATATCGGCCTGCATGTCGCAAAAGCCGATCACGAGATCCGGTTCCACTGCCAGGATGCGTTCCAGGTTCGTGGACGAAAAGCCGCTGATCCTGGTTTTTTCCTCGCGCGCCCGTGGCGGACGCACGGTAAAGCCCGAGATCCCCGCGATGACGTCCTCTGCGCCCAGCGCATACAGCGTTTCCACGGCTTCCGTCGACAGACAGGCGATGCGCTGGTAGTGACTCATTGAGCCGCCTTGGCTGCCGGAGCGCTGCGGCGCTGGCGAGCCGTTTCCAGCTGTTCGCACATGGCGGCCGTGCCTTCGATCATGCGCGGGCCGGCGCGGTTCAGCAGGTCGCCATTCAGGCGGAACAGGTTATTTTTGCGCACGGCCGTCATCGACGGGAAGGCGCGCCACATGGCCAGGCCGCCTTCGCTGCGCGGGTCGCTCTTTTCGCTGGTGCCGAAGATGACTTCCGGGTCTTCCTGCAGCACGCCTTCCGGCGTGACGACGGGCGCCACCACCTTCATCGCGGCGAACACATTCTGGCCGCCGCACACGCGCATCGAATCGCTGATGATGCTCGCGCCGCTCAAGGTATATAGAGGTTTGTCCCACACCTGGTAAAACACGCGCACGGGCGGGCGCTGCGCGTATTGCGCCGTCAAGCTGGCCAGTTTGGCGCGCAGCTGGGCGGCGGCCGGCCTGGCGATTTTTTCCGTACCCATCAGCTGGCCCAGGCGCTCCATGCTGTCGGGAATATCGGCCAGCTTGCGCGGCTCGCTGTGATAGATCGGCACTTTCAGCTGGCGCAGCATGGCGATCTGGCGCTCGGCGCTGCCATGCATCCACACGACGATCAGGTCCGGTTTCATGGCGATGATGCGTTCCATGTCGTACTGGCGGTTGTCGCCCACTTGCGTGATTTTCTTGGCTGCCTCCGGGTAGTCGCTGTAGCTGACGACGCCGGCGATCTTGTCGCCGCCGCCGGCCGCGAACAGCAGTTCCGTGACGTGCGGCGCCAGTGCCAGGATGCGCTGCGCCGGTTTTGCCACGGTGACGGTATTGCCGTCGTCGTCGCGCACGCTGATGGCGGCGTGTGTTTGCAGCGAGACCAGTCCAGCCAGCAGCAGTGCGGTTTTCAAGTGGTTCATAAGGGCTTCCATGCGGTGAGGGCCTGCTGCAGGCGCAGCCAGGCATGTTCGTCGGGGGGCAGGCCCAGGCGGATGCCGTGGGCCGCGTGGCGGAACAGGCGCACCCAGATGCCCGATTCCGCCATATGGCGCCAGAGCGCCTCGGCGCGTTCTTCCGGCCACCATTGAAACAGCGCCGTGCCGTTGCTGGCGATGCCGTGCGTGGCCAACAGCTGGTGCAGGCGGTCGCCTTCTCCGCGCAGGCGCTCGCGCATCGCGTGCTGCCAATGCGTGTCGGCGAGGGCGGCCAGCGCCACTTGCTGTGCCGGGCCGCTGACGGTCCACGGGCCCAGCATGTCGGCCAGCTGCGCCAGCAGCGCGGGATGGGCGGCGACTAAGCCCAGGCGCAGGCCCGCCAGGCCAAAGAATTTGCCCACCGAGCGCAGCACGATCAAGCCCGGCTGGTCCGAGTGCGGGCCCAGGCTGGCCTGCGTTTCCGTGTCGCCAAACGCTTCATCGACCACCAGCCAGCCGCCGCGCGCGGCCAGCTTGCCGGCCCATTCCAGCAGCAGTTCCGGTGCGATGCGTTCGCCCGTGGGATTGTTCGGATTGCAGACGACCAGCACGTCGCAGCTGTCGATGGCGTCGCCCAGCTGCGCATACGGCACCTGGCGTAAATCGTGGCCGTGCTGGCCCCAGTGGTGCGCATGTTCCGCATACGACGGCGCGGCCACCACCACGCGCGACGGCGCGCGCAGCCGGGGCAGGGCCTGGATGGCGGCTTGCGTGCCCGCCACGGGCAGCATGGCCGGTGCGTCGTAATACGCGCAGGCGGCGGCCGCCAGCGCGGGATCGGCTTCCGGCAGCCGGTGCCAGGCGTTGGCGTCGGGTGCTGGCGCTGGATACCCGTGCGGATTGATGCCGGTCGACAGGTCGATCCAGTCGGCGATTGGCCGTCCATACGCGCGCGCGGCGTCGCGCAGATTGCCGCCATGTTCAAGCAAGATACTTCCCTTTCAGGTAGAACAGGCCCGCCAGCAGCGCCACCCAGATCAGCCACAGGACAGCCGTTTCGGCCACCAGGCGCCAGGCGCGGTCGATGTCGCGCGCTTCGGCGGAACGGCCGCTGCCCAACGGCGGGCGGCGTTCCAGCTCGCCGTCGTAGATGGCGTCGCCGCCCAGGGTCAGGCCCAGGGCGCCGGCGCCGCTGGCCATCACGGGCCCCGCATTCGGGCTGCCCCAGTCGGGGGCCTGCGTGCGCCAGCAGTGCCAGGCGCGCCGTTTGTCCGCCATGCTCTTGCCCAGCAAGACATAGGACAGGGCCGTCAGGCGGGCCGGCAGGTAATTGAGGATGTCGTCGATGCGCGCGGCGCAGCAGCCGAACCAGTCGTAGCGTTCGTTGCGGTAGCCCCACATGGCGTCGAGGGTATTCGCCAGGCGGAACAGCACGGCGCCGGGGCCGCCCGCCACGGCAAACCAGAACAGGGTGCCGAAGACGGCGTCGTTGCCGTTTTCCAGCAGGGATTCCGTGCTGGCCTTGGCCAGGCTGGCCGCATCGGCGTTGGCCGTGTCGCGGCTGACGATGCGCGCCGTCAGCAGGCGCGCGTTGTCCAGGTCATCGATGGCCAGGGCATCGGCGATCGGCTGGTTGTGGTCGCGCAGGCTGCGCAGGCCCAGGCACAGATACAGCAAAAAGACGTGCAAGGCCGCGCCAGCCAGGCCGCACAGCCACCAGGCGGCATAGCTGAGGGGCAGCACGGCCAGCGACCATGCCAGCGCGCCGCGCAGGAAACGCCCACGGCCCCGGTTCAGCAGGCGTTCCAGCGCGCTGGCGAGGCGGCCAAAACCCACCAGCGGATGCCAGCGGCGCGTTTCTCCCAGCAGCATGTCGAGCAGCACGCCGGCCGTCATCAAGGCGGCCAGCATGGGCAGCGACAGGCCGCTCAGCATGGGCCGCCTTTCAGGTGCAGCGGCAGGCCGGCGGCGATAAGGACAGCCTTGTCGCACACGGCCGCCACGGCCTGGTTCAAGCGGCCCGCCTCGTCGGTGAAGCAGCGCGAGATGGCGCCGTAGGGGACGATGCCCATGCCCACTTCGTTCGAGACGAGCACGAGGTCGCAGCCGGTGTCGTCGATTTCGGCCAGCGCGTACAGCAGGTGCGCGCGCTCGCTGTGGAACAGTTCGGGCAGGGCGATGTCGCCCACGTCCGGATACGTCTCGCCGCTGGAAAACATCAGATTCGTCAGCCACAGGGTCAGGCAGTCGACCAGCAGCAGGCGGCCCGGCCGTGCTTCGCGCAGGATGGCGTCGCCCAGGCGCAGCGGTTCTTCGATAGTCACCCACCCGGCCGGGCGCTGTGCGCGGTGATGCGTGATGCGCGTGGCCATCTCGTCGTCGCCCGCCTGCGCGGTGGCGATGTAGAGCACTTCCTTGCCGGACTCGCGGGCCAGCTTTTCCGCATAGGCGCTCTTGCCGGAACGGGCGCCGCCGAAGACCAGGGTGCGCGTCATGGCGTTGTTACCACTCGGTGCCGATTTGTGCGCCGATGCCGGCCGCGTACGCATGCTTGACGACGGCCATTTCGGTGACGGTGTCGGCAATGGCGATCAATTCTTCCGGCGCGCCGCGGCCCGTGATGACCACGTGCTGCATGTGCGGGCGTTCCAGCAGGTCGGCGATGACTTTATGTACGTCGAGGTAGTTGTATTTGAGGGCGATATTGAGTTCGTCGAACAGCACCAGGCCGTAGCTGGGGTCGGCCAGGAAGGTCTTCGCCTGCTCCCATGCCAGTTCGGCTTTTTCGATGTCGCGTTCGCGGTTCTGCGTTTCCCAGGTATAGCCTTCGCCCATCGCATGAAAACTGATTTCATCGGGGAAGCGGCGCAGGAATTTTTCTTCGCCCGTCGACATGGCACCCTTGATGAACTGCACCACGCCTACCTTCATGCCGTGACCCATGGCGCGGATGGCCATGCCGAAGCCGCTCGAACTCTTGCCCTTGCCGTTGCCCGTGTTGACGATGATGATGCCGATTTCCTTGTCCGCCTTGGCGATGGCCGCGTCGATGATGGCCTTTTTTCTCTCCATGCGCACGCGGTGGCGTTCGTTGATTGCGGCTGTTTCTACGTCGATAGGTTTGTTGTCGCTCATGTCTGATCCTCTTTCGGTATGAATATCTTGCGTTTGCCGTGATCGATGATTTCGATCGGGTGGCCCAGGTAGTCGCCCAGGATGGAGGCCTGCATCACCTCGGCCACGGGGCCGGCCAGCCAGCCGCCGTCGCCCATCAGCAGCAGCGCATGCGTCGAGACGCTGTGCGCCAGGTTCAGGTCATGCCCCACCATCACCACGGTTTTATTCTGTTCGCGGCACAGCTTGGCCAGCAGGCCCATGACGCTGACCTGGTGCGCCAGGTCCAGCGCGTTGGCCGGTTCGTCCAGCAGCAGCAGGGGCGTGTCCTGCGCCAGCATGGCGGCTATCGCCACGCGTTGGCGTTCGCCGCCGGACAGGCTGCGCACGTCGCGCTCGGCCAGGTGGTCTACTTCCATCGAGGCCAGTGCCGCCAGGGCGATGCGCTGGTCGTCGCCGCCTTCCCAGTAATGGTTGTCGTGATACGGGTGGCGCGCCGACAGCACGGTTTCGATGACGCGGTACGAGAACGCGTCGTGCCGCGCCTGCGCCAGGAAGGCCCGTTCGCGCGCCAGTGCTTCCAGTGGCCAGTCGATCAGGGCGCGGCCCTGTATCGTCACGTGTCCGGCATCCGGTTCGCGCAAGCCGGCCAGCGCGCGCAGCAGGGTGCTTTTTCCTGCGCCGTTGCGGCCGATGACGCTCCAGCATTCGCCGTCTTTGATCTGCCAGGTGAGGTTTTCCACGAGGGAGCGCGTGCCCGCCTTCAGGCCCAGTTGGTAGGTGCGTATCATGCTTTTTTCATCTCCTGCGCAGGCGGTGCAGTTGGTACAGGAACACGGGCGCACCGATCATGGCTGTCACCACGCCGACGGGCAGCTGTAATGGCGCCAGCACGGTGCGCGCGAGGGTATCGGCCAGCACGAGAAAGGTGCCGCCGGCCAGCGCAGCGGCCGGTATCAGCAGGCGGTGATCGGGACCGCAGGCGAAGCGTAGCGCGTGCGGCACGATCAGGCCGACGAAGCCCACGCTGCCGGCGCTGGTGACGGCGCTGGCCGTGAGCAGGCCGGAACAGAAGAACAGTCCCTTGCGCAGGGCGCCCACGCGCACCCCCAGGGTGCTGGCCGCTTCCGCGTGCAGGGCCATGACGTTGAGCGAGCGCGCACAGCGCAAGGCGAAGACCAGGGCGCCGGCCAAAACCAGCCAGGGCATCAGCCGCGCGGGCGCGCCGGAGAGGTCGCCGATCATCCAGAACACCATGCTGCGCAAGCGGCTTTCAGGGGCAATCGACAGCATCAGGGTGACGATGGCCATGCAGGCCGAGGCCAGGATCACGCCTGTCAGCAACAAGAGCGAGGCGCCGCCTTCGGCGGCCGTGCCGCCGCGCAGGTCGCGCCGGGCAAAGAAGTACAGCAGCATGGACACGCCGACGGCGCCGGCAAAGGCGGCGGCATCGACCACCCACAGCGCGCACATGAACAGCAGTGCGGCCAGCGCGCCGACGGAGGCGCCGGCGGAAATGCCCAGCACATACGGGTCGGCCAGGGGATTGCGCAGCAGGGCCTGCATCATCAGGCCCGCCAGCGACAGCGCCGCGCCGGTAACGAAGGCGGTCAGCGCGCGGCCCAGGCGCAGGTCGAGCAGGGTGGCGGCGAGGGTGTCGGTCTTGCCCTGTACGACATGGAACAGGGCGGAAGGCAGGTCGGCGAGCGGAATCGCGATCGAGCCGATCATGCCGGAGAAAATCAGGCTGGCAACGGCGCACACGACCAGCACCGTGAGGATCACGGTGGCGCGGTGGCGCATGTTGCGGAAAAATGGGTGCATGCATACCTTTAAAACGGGGACCACAGAACTGCACTGCGGACGATGACGGATAGCGCCACCGCCCGCAGCTTACATCATTACCTCATGCTTATTTCATGCCGTAGCGTACGCCAACGAAGAGGTTCGAGCCTGGCGTTGCGTAGAAGCGGCCCAGTTCGTAGTCCTTGTTGGTGATGTTGTTCCAGCGTGCCAGCACCGACCAGTCACGCGCGAACTGGTAGGTGGTGTACAGGTTCAGCAAGCCATAGCCACCGAGCGTGGTTTTGTTGGTGGCATCTTCAAAACGCTTGCCAGACAACTGCCACTCCGTACCAGCGGTCAAAGGACCGGTGGTGTAATCGAGGGTGAAATTGGCATGCTTTTTCGCGCGGCGTGCCAGTTGCTTGTCCGTGGTTTCATTGCGCGGATCTTGCAGGTCGATATTGCCACTGACGTTGAAGGCGCCGAATTTGCGCGCGCCAGCCAGTGTCACGCCCTCGAGCAGGGCTTTGTCGACGTTCATGCTGCAGCCATAGCCTGGCTTCCAGCCGATTACCGGGCATGTTGACACGTAGGTGAGCATGTCGGTGATCTTGTTATGGTAGTAGATCGCGCTCAGTTGCGATTGACCGTCGTTGTAGTGCAAGCCAATTTCAGCGTTGCGGCCTTTTTCCGGCTTGTTCGTCGGGATACCGGAGTCAGGGTAGTAAAGATCGTTGAAGGTTGGTGCGCGGAAGCTGGTGCCATAGCTGGCGTTGGCGCGCAAGGCGTTGCTGAAACGATAGCCGTAGGCGACGCTACCCGTGTTGTGCGTACCATACGCCGAGCTGTCGTCGCGACGGCCGCTGATGTTGGCCAGGTGGGCGCCGCGCACCAGGTTGTACGATGCCGCGAACGATTTGGTGTTGCGTCCGCCGGACAGGCCCTTGGCCGAGCTCACGACGTCTTCATCACGGTACTCACCCAGCAATTGCAGGGTGTCACGGCCAATGAGAATATCGTTTTGCCAGCTGATGTCGCTTTGTTTGGTGTCGAACTGGCTTCTGCCGAAGGCGCCGGTGGCGGAAACCGAGGTTTGTTTGTCCTTTGCCTGGGCGTAGCGCAGTTCACTGGTCCAGTTCGGCAAGAACTGGTTCTTCGTGAAGACCGAAATGTTTTCCAGCTTATTGTCGTTGCGTGCGTCGAAGTTCAAGCCCGAATCGTACTGCGCATTCAGTTTGCTGTTCAGGAAAGTCAGGCCGACTTCATGGCCCTTGGCCATCTGGTAACCGAACTGGCCGCTGACGCTTTCCTTGTCGTAGCCGTCTTTATCCGGATTGTAGGTATACGTCGAGGCACCCAGCTTGGAGGCGGAAAAGCCATCCGATTTTTCCTTGCCTGCGGTCAGCGCGTAGCTGAAGCTGTTACTGCCACCAGTAGAGCCGGCAACGCTGGCTTCCACCTGGCGCGTGTTGTAGCGGCCGTAGCCAGCGAAGGCGGAGAAGCGCGCCGCGCCATCGCCTTTCTTGGTAAAGATCTGGATCACACCACCGACGGCATCGGCACCATACATGGTGCTCAGTGGACCGTAGACGATTTCAACGTGGTCGATGCTCGACAGGGGCAGGGCGCTCCAGTTGGCAGTGCCCGAAGTGGCGGAGCCGATGCGCACGCCGTCGACCAGCACGATATTCTGGTTGCTGTTCGCGCCGCGAATGAAGACGCTCGAATTGGTGCCTGGGCCGCCACTGCGATTGACTTCAATGCCGCGCTGCTTTTGCAGCAGGTCGATCAGCGTACCGGCGCCGGAACGCGCGATATCTTCCGCGCTGATGGTCTGCGTATCGCTCAATACTTCGCTCAGGTGTTGCGGGTAGCGGTTGGCTGTGACGACGATCGGATCGAAGGTATCTGGCGTGGTCTGGGCGAAAGCGGCAGGCGCGGCAATGGCTAGCGCGAGCGACGTGAGCGCCGCGTGGCGGGAAACAGCATGGGTCATGATAATTTTCAGTAAGTAATATGCAACCAGCCGACGTCCCCGTAGGCCAGATTGAACAGAAGTGGGAACTGAAGATGACGATCGAAGATGGCCATGGGCCATTCGGATCGCGAACATCCCCGTTCGCACACTTCCACCTGTCCTGGCCGGTATCCGGGCTGGCAAGTACGGCTACCCCACCTTCCCATGCTCGATGATTGCAAGCACAGTGGTTGTCAGGGATAGCTTGTCGTCCGCTTCCTGTTGGGAGGGGCGACACTTGCTTACCGTTGCGGGGGCAGCACACGTTCGCCGCGGGCGCGGCATCGTGTTTCCCGTTTAACTGCGCTCATGGACATGAGCGCGGGCACCAAAACCCGGTCATTATACGTGCAGTGGGCGTGGACTGACATGGCTGGCTGGACGATTCGATATCAGAAATCGACGACGACCGTCGCACCGTAGGCGATTTTATGGGCGGAATGGGCGGCCAGCAGGGCCGTTTCCTCCAATGACAGCCCGGCGTGCAATGCTGCGAGCAGGCGGATGGTGCCCGCATGGCAGATGATGACCGCCGTTTCGTGTTGTTCGCGCAACAGATCGCCTAAAAACGCATCGACGCGGGCAGCCATTGCCAGCACGTTCTCGCCGCCGCCGGGGCGGTACCAGGCAAGGTCGGCGGCCCAGGCATCGATGTCCGCGCGTGCAATCGCGTGCCAGGGCTGCATTTCCCAGGTGCCAAAATCCATTTCGGCCAGCCGGGCATCAAGGTGTAATTCGCTCGCGGGCATATCCTGCGCCAGGGCCGTTGCCAGGCCGGCGCAGCGGCGCAGCGGACTGGCGTAGAGCGGCACACCGGGTGGCAAGGTCGCTTGCAGGCTGGCGCGCGTGGTGGCCATTTCATGCGGCGCCACCGCCACGTCGCTGCGGCCATAGCAGGTGCCGCTGGTGACTTGCGGCGTGGGGTGGCGAACGAGGATCAGACGCATGGTGTCAATAGAAGCGTGTCGGTGGCTGAAAGCTGGAAAGGATGGCCAGGTAAATCGCCACTTCCGCCACCTGCTGCACGGCGCCCAGGCAGTCGCCCGTGTAGCCTTGCAGGCGGCGCTGGCATTTGCGGCCCAGCCAGAATGCGGCCGCTGCCGCCGCCACTATGGCAAAGACCAGCGCGCTCCAGTCAACTATGCCCAGCGCGCCGCAGGCGATGGCGGGCAACAGGGCGCAGACGGCGGCGATGAGGAATTCCCCCGTCGTCATTTCCTGCGCCATCGGCTTGGCCTTGCCTTCATCGCGCGCATAGTCCATGAGCCAGATCAGCGAGACGGCGGCCAGGCGTGAGAGCGGATGGGCGATGAACAGGGTCGCCACCACCGAGGCAGGCGGCAGCGAGGCGAGTGCGGCGCACTTGATGGCCAGCAGACTGAGGATGCCGATGGCGCCATATGCGCCGATGCGCGAATCCTTCATGATTTCCAGCACCCGCTCGCGCGTCAAGCCGCCGCCGAAGCCGTCGCACATGTCGGCAAAACCGTCTTCATGGAAGGCGCCCGTCAGGTAGATGCCGGCGGCGACGGCCAGCAGCACGGCCACCGCCGAAGGCAGGAGCCAGCTGGCCAGCAGATACACGGCGCCGCTGATGGCCGCCACCACCACGCCGACCAGCGGAAAGTAGCGCGAAGCGTGCTGCAGCCAGGCGGGCTCGAAACCCACCCAGCGCGGGATCGGCAGGCGCGTGAAGAACTGCAGCGCGATGAAAAACAGGCGGCACTGATGGACTGCGGTGGAAACGGGGTTGCTCATGATCTTAGTCTGGCGTGGACTTTTCGCTGACCTGGGCCGAGGCGAAGGTGGCCATTTCGCGCATGAAGTTGACGGCCGCGTGCAGCAGCGGCAAGGCCAGCGCCGATCCCGTGCCTTCACCGAGGCGCAAATCGAGGTGCAGCAGCGGACGCGCACCCAGGCTGGCCAGCAACTGGCGGTGGCCGTTTTCATCGGAGCAGTGCGAAAACACGCAATAATCGAGGATGGCTGGCTGCAGACGGGCCGCCGCCAGCAGGGCGCTGCTGACGATGAAGCCGTCGATCAGCAGAATCATGCGCCTTTCGGCTGCTTTCAGCATGGCGCCGGCCATCATGGCGATCTCGAAACCGCCAAAGGTGGCCAGCACGTCGAGTGGCTCATGGACTGCCGCATGATGGGCGACGGCCGCTTCGATCACCTGCTGCTTGTGCAATATGCCTTCCTTGGACAGGCCGGTGCCGGCGCCCACGCAGTCGGCGACCGGCGTTTGCGTCAGCTTGTGCATCAGTGCGGCTGCTGCAGTGGTATTGCCGATGCCCATTTCACCAAAGCCCAGCACATTGCCGTCCAAGGTGGCGGCCAGGTCCATGCCCGCCTGCATGGCGGCCAGGCATTGTTCCTGGCTCATCGCGGGTTCTTGGGCAAAATTGCGGGTGCCGGGGCCTTGCTTGCGGTCGAGCAAGCCGTCGCGCGGGCCGAAATCGTGGTTCACCCCGGCATCTACTATATAGAGGGCGCAATCGCTTTGCCGGGCAAAGACGTTGATCGCGGCGCCGTTGCCGAGAAAGTTCTCCACCATTTGCCACGTCACGCTTTGTGGGTAGGCGGAAATGCCTTCGGCCACAACGCCATGGTCGGCCGCGAAAACGATGATGGCAGGCTGGCGCAATGCCAGTTGCGTGCTTTGCTGGATCAGGCCGATCTGATGGGCCAGGGTTTCCAGCAGTCCCAGGCTGCCCAGCGGCTTGGTCTTGCTATTGATGGCATGTTCGAGTGCGCTGGCCAGGGCGGGATTGGCGGTGGGGACGATGTGTGGAATAGGCATGGGAGTCAAGGTGGATGCGGCAGGGGATTGTCGGCGCTACGATATCACACAGCAATATTTGCTCAGCTGCAAAATAGCGCTTGCAGGCTGCGTGGGGCAGGGCTATAATTCGCCCCCTCGCTGAACGACGCATGCAAATGCCGAGTAAAGCAGGGTGAAAAAAGAAGGTTGACGAATTAGCTGAAACGCTTCATACTCTTCCTTCTTCGCAGCTGACAAACACAACGCTTTGTCGATAGCGCGAGAGTAGCAAATAAGCAGTACCGAATACCGTTCTTTAACAATTAACAGTCGATAAGTGTGGGCATTTGATGTAAGTGCAGCGTCGATCTTCGGATTGGCGTCTAACTTAAAATATCAAATGTTCACAAGAAATAATGAAATAGGATACTTCTTCGGAAGTAGCCTGTCAGTTTTTTGAGTGAGCGACCCGTCGCAAGACGGTGCCTGTAAAAGGGCAAAGTAACAGAGATTAAACTGAAGAGTTTGATCCTGGCTCAGATTGAACGCTGGCGGCATGCCTTACACATGCAAGTCGAACGGCAGCACGGAGCTTGCTCTGGTGGCGAGTGGCGAACGGGTGAGTAATATATCGGAACGTACCCTGGAGTGGGGGATAACGTAGCGAAAGTTACGCTAATACCGC
>NZ_JBWBYV010000070.1:0-17502 GCF_056174685.1 Janthinobacterium sp. BHSEK | reverse complement strand
GTACTGCCTGCAGCCCATTCCTTCGGCAGGAAAACCTGCATCTGTCCCTTTTCAGCTTTGGCGTCGGCATTGGCCGCATACGCGTCCAGCCGCTCTCTCGTCATGGCAGTCGGCGTGAACAACAGATAAATTTTTTCGACAAACTCGATCTTGTCGATCGCGATCATGCTGGCGTTGATGCCGCACGTCGTGCGGTCACAGGAAAAATTCACGGCCGCCGATGGCGGCGAATCGACGGGAAATTTGGACAGGAAGGCGTCGTCGTCGGCAAAATAGCCTTCCCAATACAACAATCCCGACCGCTTGATCAGCACGTACAGGAAACCGGAGCGCAGCAGGCGCGGCGCATAGCCGGCGTTCTCCAGCGTGATGTGCTTGACCTTGTCGCCCAGCTTGCCGGGCAAGGCGGGGACCTGACTGGCCGCGCCCTCGCCCACCACTGCCGCATAACGCAGTGGCAAAATGAACAAGCCGTTCTTATCGCAAAATTTACAGTCTTTCATCGCTCTTCCTGTTGAGTGGGCGGCACGCGGTCATCCTGCTGGGCATCAGCCCTGGGAATGCAGACGGGCGTTCAATACGATATCCAGTGGCAAGCCTTGCGTGCTTGCCATTCGCATCAGTTCCCCAAGGGCGGGGTGCAAGGTGAAGGCCTGGCCGTGTTCGACGGCGCGCCAGGCATAGGCGATCTGGTCGTCCGCCTGCGCCAGGCCCGCATTTGCGCTGTCGACAAGATAGCGGTCGATCTGCGCGTCGATGCCGGTGCCGATTCGCGTTTGCCTTGCGCGCAGGATGCGCACGACCAGGTTGATCTGCTCGATGCGGTCCATCGCCTGCGTGGTTGGCTCATCGATGCGCAGGGGAACGTCTTGTACTGCCGACACCGGCTGCGCATGGCCATGCCGGATCAGCTGCCCCTCGCGATCGAGCTGGCACCAGGTTTCCACAGGACCGAGCAGATCGGCAAAACTGCTGTACCCCGGCGTGCCTGCCGCGATAGACGGCGGCAACAGTCTTGCCAGATGCGGCATGACGCGGGGGTCGAAATAGCGCAGGTAGACGGCTTCGCCGGACGGATAGCGCACATTCAGGCGCGCCAGCATGGCGCTGCGCAGGCGCGCCAGGGGCGCATGGCTAAATAGCCAGGCGCAGATGCGGGGCACCGCGCCCGGTTCGGCATGCTGCTCTTGCGCCAGCTTCAAGCTATGTTCGACCAGCGCATAGTGCTCGGGCAGCTGGTTGGACAAGGCGAGCAGCATCGGTGCGCGCTGCAGGTCATCCTCGAAGATCGGGTCATCGAGCAGCAAGCTGGCCGCGGGCGGCGACAGGGGCGCGATCGCCTCGCGCAGGGGATTGTCGATGAACTGGTCGATCAGGACGACGGTCCTGTCATAGCCGCGGGCCACGTTGTAGAGCACTTCATCGGGGCGCGCCGTCGATACCGCCGCCGGAGACAGTGCTGGCGATGGCGCTTTATCGTTTGACACTGGCCGCTCCCGCCTGCGTGGCATCGAGGAGTTTCAGTGCGCAGCCTTTCAATTGTCCTGTCGGCAAGGCCAAGGGTGCAGGACTGGCGCTCGCCGGCCCCGTCAACTCCTTCATGCCGGCCTTGAATTCCATCTTGCCGGGCCCATGAATTTCGATATTGCCGCCTTCGAGCTTGATATAGGCGCCCTGCACCGTCAGCAGCACATGCTGCTTGCCGCTCACGTTGACGCTCTTGCTGACGCTGGCCACGGTCACGGCCTTGTCTGCGGTTAATTTTGTTTCATCGGACTGGCTCTGGGTGCTGACCTTGCCGCTGGCGGCGTGCAGGCGGATGCCCGTTTCCTGATTCGGTTTGTCGGCCTTGCTGGCCTTGCCGTAGGTAAACAGGCTGATGCCGGAACTGACCGCATGAAAATGGTTGCCTTGCGCGCCGAAGTTGATGTCCTGCCCGGCCGCGATGCTGCTGGTATTGCCGGCGGCAAGGAGCGCGTTGAGCGGGGTGGTGGCGGCGATGCCGGCCGGACTGGACAATTGCAGCTGCGGCGCGCCATAGGCCGTGGCCTGACCATCGCCTGCGCCTTCCGCGCCCTTGAGCATTTCTATGCTGTGCGCCAATTGTTTCAGCGCCGGCAAGGTGCCGGGCGCCGCGTCGGCCTGCCCTTGCCCGCCGTCCAGCACGGCCTTGTGCTTTTGCGCCGTCTCGGCAAGCGATGTCAGCAGGGCCAGGCTCTGCTCGATCTGGGCCGCCGCCTCCTTGCTATCCATCTGCGTGCCGCTGGCGTTCGTGCGCCCGTCGGTCGACAGCAGCAACCCCTGCCCCGCGCGCAGCGCGGCGCTGTGCTCGGTTTTCAGCTCGGCGCCGAAGCCGGCGGCGGCCAGCCGCTGGTTGTCCGTCTGATGGCGCAGGTGTCCCAGGTTCAGCTCGGCAGTACCCTGGTGCGCGCCGGCATGGCGCTGCAGGGCCACGCGCGGCTGGCCCGGGCTATCGTCGAACACCAGCTGGCTGTACGCAGCACCACCCTGCTGGCTGGCCTGCATGGCCTGGCTCTTGATGCCGGACAACGCGGCCGGGTGGGCATGCGCGCCCGCTTCGCCGGGAAACCAGGCTGGCGCGTTGCCGGTGGCCGGTCCGGCGCCATGCGCCACGCGGTTATTCTGGGCATCGGCCGTGCCTTGGCCGTTGTAGACGGCGCCGATGACGACAGGCCGGTCAATATTGCCCTCAAGAAAATCGATCAATACTTCCTGGCCGATGCGCGGCAGCGCATGGCCGCCCCAGTTGGCGCCCGCCACCGGCGCCATGGTCGAGGCCACGCGCACCCAGGTACCGGCGCTGTCGTCGCCCGGCGCGCCCGTATGCCCGCCGCCTTGCGGATGCTCGAGGCGGCTGTGGCTCATGACGCCGCGCTGCCAGTGAAATTGCACCTTGATGCGGTGGTCGCGGTCGGTGTGAATCACGGCGCCGGCCGGCCCCACCACGACGGCCGTCTGCTGGCCATGTACGGTCGGGCGCGGATGCAGCAAGCAGCCATGCTGGTCCTTGCCGCTGGCGCGATAGGGAATATTGCTGCGGATGGCGTCGATGCGGTTGCGGTACAGGGGCCGCTCGGCAATGGCGCCCTGCAGCGCGGACATGCGATGCAGGCTGCCGGCGTGCTCCTTGCGGATGGCCGCATCGAGCAGGCCCGTCTTGAGCGTTTGCAGGATCGACGACTGCAGATCCGCGCTCAGGTTGTTGTGCATCAAGTGGACCGTGCGCACGACCAGGAAAGTGCGCTCGGCGTCGCTGCCGGCCTGGTCGAACACCGGCTGTCCCTGCAGGACAAACGTGGTGCCCGGCGACAAGGTACGCACGGTACCGGCCGCCACGTGGATCTCCTTGCCCGCTTCCAGCGCCTGCAGCTGGTTGCACGCGATGCGCTGGCCCTGTTCGCGCGAGGCGTAGGCATAGGCGCCGGGCGCGTCGCGGCTGAGCAGCTCCACGCCCTGCGCCGCCCCCCCCGCTCCCGCCGCGCTGGCAACGCGCTGGTCGAGCGAGCGGTAATCCCAGCTGCCCATTTCGATGGCATTGGTCTGCTGGCGCAATTCGGTGCGCCAGCGGTCGATGCTGTCGACCTTCATGACGGCGCCTGGCTGCGTAAAATTGATGCCGCTCTGGGCATTGGGCTTGAATGCGCCGTTATGGTCCGCGATCACCAGGCAGTGGCTGCCCAGGCCGGGGCTGGCGGGATCGCCGCTGTGTTCATAGTAATAAAACAGGCCTTCCTCGTACATCAGCCGCTGGGCGTAGGCCCAGTCGCTTTCCTGATACTGGGTGCTCAGGCTGCGCTTCGGATATGCCGCGCGGTCGAGAATATCGAAACGCCAGGCCGGCGCCAGCTTGCCCTGCCCTTGGTAGGCGGCAAACAGCGCGTCGAGGATGTCGAATACCGTCATATCCTGGAACACGCGGCTGTCGCGGCCGTGGTCAAGAAAAGCGCTCCACGGTTCGATGGTCAGGTGATAGCGCGCCATGCCGCCGTTCGCCCCGGCCAGCTCGACACCCGTGATGTGGCCGTGGAACGGGCGCAGCGCGTCGGCGCTGGTGGAGGTCAGCAATTGCAGCAAGGCCGGCTGGCCGATCAGGGTGCGCAGCGAAATGCCCGCGTCGGTCGACAGGGCCGCGATCTGGAACACGAAGCCCGTACTTAAGCCCTCCTCGCCGCGCACGCATTCGGCCAGCAGGCGGTCGGCGCCGAGGGGCGTGGTCAGCTGCAACAATCTGCTGGCTTGCGTGAAACTGGCGGGCAAGGACATCGACATCCGGAAACTCCATCACGCGGCTACCCGCAAAAAATTAGTAAATAAGCACTTTTATCAAGGCATTACACCCTAGAAATTTCGTTATAGCAAGAGTGATTCGATTGAAATCGGGACCGCATCCATCACTGCGCGCCCTGCAGACCGCGTAATTCCGGCATGGCCGGTTCGGTCGGCCGCAAATGCGTACTCTTCAACAAGGTTTCCAGGCGCGCGTAGCTGGTTTTGAACGGCGGCGGATTCTGCTTCAGTTCCGGCGCCTGCTCCATGCTGCGGCTGCCAAGTTCGATCAGAATGTAGGGCAGCACCGCCGTGCCCAGCCATCCCGCGTAACCGGTAAATACCGCATAGGTTTCAAACGGCGCGCTGCCCGGCCGGCTCACCTTCAGCGCCACGCCGCCCTGCTGCGCCGTCAGCGCGCCGATGCGGGCGCTACGGGGCGCGATGCGTTCGACGATGAAAGGCTGGGCTTCCTGTTCGCCGCGGCTGCCGAACTGGCCGATGCCGCCGGTGGCGGCCGCCTGGACCAGCGGCACTTTCAAGGCGCGCGGGTCGACGTTGCCGGTGCTGATCGTATACAGCACGCCCGGCGCATCCGGCCAGCGCAGCGACTGCTTGATGCTGCTGATGGTCTTGCCGTCGTCGGCGATGAAGCCATGCGGGATGCACAAGCCCAGCTCTTTCGGCACCTCGCCGGCGGCGCGCGGGCGAAAGCTTTTCAGGAAGCGGGTAAAGCGCTGGCCGTGGAGCGCCACGCTGTCCTGGCCGCGTATTTCCTCCATGGATTCAAACACATAGACATAGTCGCCGCGTTTCAGGTGGCTGCGATAGATGGAATAGCGCGTCGGATTGATCGTTCCCGAACCTTCGCTGGTGCGGTAGCCTTCGCTGTCGGGCAGGCCGGAATCAAATGTCTGGTAGTTGCTTTGCAGTTCCTTGAGCTGCGCCTGCCGGCCTGTGACGGACTTCTGCGCCAGGTAGCTCGCCTGGCGGGTCCTCGCATCGGCGGGCTGGCCTTTCAATTCGGCCAGTTCTGCCTCATCGTCCCTGAGCAGCGCCCGCAGGCTGTCGATCCTGGGTTGCGGCAAGGCTTCCCGCAAGGCGGCCAGGTCTTCCTTGCTCAACGGACCCAGCACGCCGATGCGGACATTGCCGACCTGTATCTCATCACCCTGGTGAAATACCTGTTCGCTGAACGAGCGGTAAAAGATGCCCGTGTCGGACGCGTCCTTGTAGCGGGTCGGCCACTGTACCGGCGCATGCACGTCGAACACCAGCCGCCCCAGGCATTCGCGCGCCATGCCGGCCGGCGTCACGTACCCGGGCACCGTCGCTTGCGCCAGCTCCTGCGCGGTGGGCTTGCGCGACGGCGCCGCCGGATCGGCCTGCTTGGCGGCCATGCCTTCGCCATGCGCGCCGGCACACAGCAGGAGAGCGGCGAGATGGCGTGCGGAAAAATGCGGAAGACCAACTATCGTCATGGGTATCACTCAAAAAATACAGCGTTCGTCAAGCCGAGCTTTCGCGCTGCCCGGCTGGCAGGCGCCTGCCTGATTCAACCTGGGCATAGGTTTCTTGCGGCAAGGAATGGTCGGCATCGTGCAGCGGTTTCTTCTCCTGATGGGCCAGCAGGGTCAGATTCATGCCTGAAATATTGTTTTCGCCCGCCGTCCAGGTGACCGGCAAGGCCACGATGAAACCCTGCACGCCCACGGGAGCCGATTCGGGCGCGCGCGATTGCGCCTCCCAGGAATGCGATTCATCGCGCAAGATATCGGCATCGCGCCAGAAACGCTCGTGGAACGGCATGTAGTGCTGCAGGCTGCGCGTCCTGGCGTTCCACGTGGGCCAGATCGAACTGGGCTTGCCGCTTGGACGCGCCAGGAAGGCGAAGGCCTTGGCATACGCTTCCGCATTGGCCAGCGCCACTTTCTGGATCGCTTCCCAGGTGTCCGGGGCCGCCGGATGCAGCAGGTGCTTGATCAAGTCCTTGGCCGGGGTGGCGCCATCGGTCAGGCCAAAGAGTTTCTTCCACAGGCGCACCCGCAAGTCATGCACGTTGACGCTGACCTTGTCGCTATCGACACCGTCAAGCGCGACGTCGGTCTGATGGTCATCCCTGACGACGACCGCCAGTTCCGAATCGCGCCCGCCCAGCTGGCTGCGGTCGTTGATATTGGCGCTGCCCAGGATCGCCACCCGGTCGTCGGCGATCAGCAGCTTGGAGTGCACATAGATCTGCTCCGTCACATGGCGCTTGCCCAGCGTTTCCCACGAGCGCAGATTGAGCAAGGTCAAATAGCTGGTCCACTTGTCGCCGGCCAATTCGGCAAGCCGGTCCGTCGCATAGCCCGCGACGGTTTTCTTGGCCTCGTCCGCATCCAGTTTCTTGCTCTTGCGCAGGTCCCGCACCAGGATGGCGCGCCTGATCCGGTTGACCAGGCTATCCTTGCCGAACACCAGCGACTGCATCGTCAGATGCAGCTGTGTCATGATGTTGAGGGTGTCGAGCGTGCCTTCCGGGTGTACCGGCAGCACCATGTACACATGGAAGGGCAAGCCATCGTTGATGGCGCGTTCGATGCGCTGGGACAATGCCAGTCCGATCGGATTCAGAATGCCCGGCTCCTCCTTGCCCATCATGCGGGTCGAGGTGATATCGGCGTAGTTGCTCATCACATTGAACAGATCGGCCATGAAATCGCTGCCGCCGCCGGCAATGTCGGCCTTGACATCGTCGATCTGCGACCAGACCAGCTTGTCGATCATCTGTGCCGGCGGCACGCCATAGACGCCGAGCTGCTTCGCATACTTTTCATAGGCCGGCGACTTGCTGATGTCGAGCAGGGCCGCCATCGGACCGGACAGCGGCCTGGTCTTGCTTTCATCGCTGCCATATTCAGACTGGAAAAACTGGCCCTCGATATACATGAATTTCTGCGCGCCGTTAATCGCCGTCAACATCGCCTTCAGACAATTGTTCTGCGGCCATGCCGGCCTGGCCGCCGGCTGCCCCTTGCGCGCATGCGCCGCCATTTCGTCCTTGAGCAAGGTCATCGGCGCGCTGCGCAGCACTTGCACCCAGGCGTCGCCCGGCTGCGCATGCGTATTCGGCGGCGGCGCGGCGGCGATGCGCTGCAAGACCAGCCTGGGCGTGCCGGACATGCCCAGCGCCTGGAACATCTTGACCAGCGCCGGCGGCACGCTGGCCTGGTACGATTTTTCATAGCGCTGGGCAATGCCATTCCAGCGCTCGATGAAATTGCGGCTCAAGTCGCTGACCGAGGGCCCGACGATCGCCGCATGCACATCGTGCCACGGCATGCGCGGCTGCGTGGCGGCGAAGGTCTTGGCCCCGGTCGGCATGATCTTGCGCAGTTTTTTCAGGTTTTCATAGCGCGTGGGGCGCGCGTCGGCCAGGGTCGACAGATAAGTGAGGACGCCGATCACGAACGTTTCGATCAGCCTGGCCGTGCCGCTGCGCAATTCGGGCGGCAGCTTGTTCAGCGAGCCCGCGTTCAGCCACGACATCAGCGCCGTGCCGCCGTCGATCACATGCGCGCTGCCCGTGGTGCGCACGCCATCGACCTTGTCGCGCAAGCCCTTGTCGAGCTGGCCGTAAGCCCAGCGCGACATATCCTGCGCGACGTCGATCGGTATGTCCTGCAGCTTGCCGATAAAATCGGGCATCAGGTCGATCGCCTTCCATTTCGCGGAAAGATTCTTCGTTACCCGGGCGATGCCATCCTTGGCGCCCTGCACCACGTCGAGCGCGACGGCGATCGGCGCGGCCGTGGCCGAGGTGGCAAACGCGGCCGCGCCACCGACTTTTCCGCCGATGCAGCCGGCCAGCAGTTCCGCGCGCGTCAGATACGCCGTTTGCGCTTCATTGCTCATGGGCTCGATGGCTGGGATGCAGGTGTTGTAGACCTCATTGCCCTTGCGCGTGCCGTGGCTGAGGGCGAACTTGCCATTGTCGCGCCGGCCATAGGCAAGGTCGATGCCGCCGACAAACGCGCGTTCATCGTCGATCACTACCAGTTTCTGGTGATGCGAAAAGCCGATGCCCAGCATCCCTTCCATGTCGCTCTGGGCGATCGCCGGCAAGGCGAATGCCTTGGCGGGGCCGCCGACGCCGGCATTGAGCTGGAAGATGGCCAGCACGGTTTCGAAGTCGCCCGTGTCGACCCCGACCTTGGGCGAAAGCCACGGCATGACATACACTGTCGGCGCGGCGGGGCTGCTGATGGCCGTTTCCAGGCATTCGAACAGGGTCTTGCTCGCCGTCAGTTCCACATCGAAATTTACTTGCCAGCCTGTAATGAAAATCGATTTCTTGGCGCCTTCGATGGCCTTCGCCACGGCCGTGAAATACTCTTCGCCAGTCACATAGAACTCAACGCGGTTGCCCTTTTGTTGTTCGGAAAAGATACTGCCCCACTTTTGCTTGGGAAAATTGGGCAGCTCCTCGCCATCGTGCACGAAACAGCCGGGCGCCGAGGTCGCCGGCGCGCTCGGCGTACCGTCCTTGGCCGTCAGTTGGGAGATATTTTTATGTGTCATGACGCATGTCGCTGTCGATCGCCAAGGTGGCGTGCCGGGAATGAAATCGTCACCATCAGACTTTCACCTTCGGCAAGATGTTTTTCAGGGTAAGCGAGGCCAGCGCTTCTTTCGCATAGCGCGCCTGCGGCGCCGCGGCCGCCTCGAAGATGGTGCCGTAGCGCCCGGCGCTGAAGTCCGCCGCCTGCATCGCATGGAACAGCTTTTCCTTGTCGGTCCAGTCGGGCGATTCGGTTTCCACGTTCAGCCGCACGCTGTGGCCCGGATACACGATCCACGTATGGTCCGGATTGCTCGCATAGACGGCGGCGAGCTTTTTTTCCTCTTCATCGCTGAGCTTGATGTTGCCGGATGCATCGGTCTTGCCCTGCGCGACGAGCTTGTCGCCGTCGATGAAATCCATGCCGTCGGGCTGCGCGCCATGGGTGATCTTCCACGGCGTGTGCGCCAGCGCATGGCCTTTCAGCCCTGGCGTGTCGGCCAGGCGCAGCATGAATTTCAAGGGCCGCAACGCCAGCTCGGAACGGGGCAAGCGCGGCAAGGGATAGCCAAGCCCTTGCGGCCCCAGAAAACTTTTCTTGCCCGCAAACACGGTCATCTTGCCCGGGCACTGGATCGTGATATTGCCGCCCTCGATGGTGATGTTGGCCCCGCCCGCCGTCGACAGGCGGATGCTTTTCGCCGCCGCCCAATCGATGTGCGCGTTGGCACTGACGACGTTGACCTCTTCGCGCGCCTGCACCTTGATCTCGTCGGACTGGGCCTGTACCTCGATCGGCTGGCTGGCCGCCACCAGCTGCATGCCCAGCTCGCCCTCGCCCGGCTTGACCACGCCGCCCAGCAGGCCGATCGCCTGGCCCGTGTGCAATCGCCATGTGCCGCCGCTGGTGAACTGCGTGTCGAGCCCGCTCATCAGGGACACCGTTTCGCCGTTGGCCAGCTGGATATCCTGGCCGGCCACCACGCCCAGCCCCGCCTTGGCCGCCACGGCGAGGATGGCGTCGCTGCTGTGCGGCAGCTTGTCGTCGGCCGGCGCAGTGGGCTTGCCGGCCGCGTCGCTTCGGGCGGCGGCCACGCTCTCGCGGCTCAGCATGCCCGAGGCGCTGGCGAGAAAAGCCAGCAACGGCGCGGCCTTGGCGTCGAGCGCGCTGCTGCCCGGCGCCGTCGCCCCCAGGTGCGCCGCATAGGCGACGCCCTGGTGCGTGACGGCCGCCTGGCTGAAGGTCTCGCCCAGCTTGGCCGCCTGCTTGAGCAGCGCCATGCCGGGCGCATTGTCGCCGGCCGGGTCGCGCGCGCCAGCATTGTGATTGATGACATAACTCGACACCAGCAGGCCGGCACCCGCCCGCACGGCGCCATACGCATCGGTGCGCAATTCGGCGCCGGCGCCGCGCAGGCTGCCGCGGTAATTGTCGGCGCCGTGGATCAGATGACCCAGGTTCAGTTCGCTGGCCGCGTGGCTGCTTTTCAGCTGGATACGGCCCTGCTGGTCGGTGTCGTCGAACAGCAGCTGGTTATAACCGGCCGCACTGCCCGCCTTGCCGAATTCCTTGCTGCGGATGCCCCATTGCGCGGCCGTATTGCGGTGGCCGGCGCTGGCGCCCGATGCGCCATGCCACAGCGGACTGTTGCCGCCCGCCACATTCCCCTGTGCCGACACGCCATGATCGTGCGCCGGCGCGAACACGCCGGCGTCGCCCGGGTCGCGCGCCGCGCCGCCCGGCGTCGGCACGCCGCCGCCCTCGCCCTGGCCGTTGTACAGGGCGCCGACGATGACGGGCCGGTCGATATCGTTTTCCAGGAACTGCACCAGCACTTCCTGGCCGATGCGCGGCAGGAACTGGCTGCCCATGCCGCCGCCGGCCGCGCGCTGCGCCACCCGCACCCAGCACGTCGCGCCCGTTTCCCGCTGCCAGTGAAAGCGGATGCGTACCCGGCCCAGCCTGTCGCAATGGATTTCCTCGGCGCCGCTGGCCACGTCATTGCCGTCGGCGCCGACGACGATGGCGCTCTGGCTGCCGAAGGCGGTCGGTTTCGGATGCTGGCGCAGCCCGTTTTCGCCCAGCACCGGGCGCCACGGCGTGGCCGATGGAATCGCTTCCAGATGATTGGCATAGCCGCTGGCCATGGCCTGGGCGATCACCTGCTCGACATGCTCGATGTGGCGCGGCCCCAGATTCAGCGTGCCCAGGCTTTCCTGCAGCAGTTCCGGAATCGGGCCGAACAGTTCGGCCAGTCCCTGCCTGGCCGGCGCCGGCAGGTTGTTGACGCCCACGCTGCACACGCGCAGCAGCGTGTAAGACGGCGCGTCGCCTGCCGCCTGCAGAGGGCCCTGCGTCAGGCTGAACCGCGTGCCGGCGCGCAAGGTCCGCACCGTCGAGCGGGCAATGCAGCGTTCGCGGCGCGCTTCGAGCGCCTGCATCCGCAACAGCGCGTAGCGGCTGGCCTGGGCGGCGTCGGCATAGCAATACTGGCCCGGCGTATCGTAGCTTTCCAGCAGCGGCGCACGCCGGCCGCCCATCGCCGTCCGGGTCGGCACGCTGGCCGCGACCGCACGCTTGGCCTTGTAGTCGTAACTGAGCACGGTGGCCAGCGCCGTGTTCAGCGAGCGCGCCGTGCTGAACGCCTGCATGGTGTCGCCCTGCTCGCCGGCGCGCGCGCCATGAAAGCGGATGCCGCCGCCGGCCGCGCTGGAAGCGTCTTCCGGCACGGCGCTGTCGGCGCTGCTGTCGGCAAACAGCACCAGGCAATGACCGCCGTCCTGTTCCTCGAAGCGCCATGCCAGTCCTTCTTCGGTCAGCAGGCGGCTGACGAAATCGAGGTCCGATTCGCGGTACTGGCAGCAATAGCTGCGCGGCGCGGCGCCCTCCATGAACGGACGCGTTTCATCGCTCCAGCGCCACAGCGCCGCCGGCGCATACGACTGGAACACGGACTCCACGACCTCGATCACGGTCTTGTCTTGCCAGACGCGGCTGTTACGCACCTGGCCCAGCCGCCACAGCCATGGCGTCAGGCGCAGCCGGTAGCGCGCCAGGCCGCCCAGGCTGCCCAGCATGGCCGCTTCGCTGACATGGCCGCTGAAGCTGGCGCGGCTGCCATCAAACAGACTGACCTGCAGCGTGGCCCGCTTGCCCAGCATGGGCGCCAGCGCCAGCTGCGCGCTGGTCGACAATACGATGACATCGCGCGCGCCCGGCGTCTGCAATTGCTCGTCGCCGGCGAACGCTTCCACCAGCAGGGGCGCAGTCTCGTGCGCACTGTCGTCTTCAAACTTGAGCTCATACAAGCGCGTGATGCTGGAGAACGCGCCCAACGCGGCGCCCACCCGGTCCAGCAGCGCTGCGCTCATCGCGCGCCTTTCGCCGCAGCCCTGGCCGCCTTGCATTGCGGTTTGCCGGTGCGGCCGGCGCAGGTTCTCTGGCGGCAGCTATCGGCCGCCGCCGGTTTCAATTTGCTGCATTGCTGCAACTGGGCTTGCAGGCTGGACGGCGCCTTGACGGGCGCCGTGCCCGCCTGGGAATGCGACACCAGCGCGGCCAGCAGGGCCACGTCGCTTTCCTGTTCCGGCGTGGCGGCGGGTTTGGCCGGATCGGCCGGCTTGAGCGCTTTGGCGGGCGGTTTCTGCTGCGGTGCGCGCGCCGGCCTGGGCGCGCTCTTCTGCGGACTTTCCAGTGCCTTGCTCAGCACATCCCTGGGGCGCGGCACGGGCGCAGGGACGGGCATGCCGGCGCCCAGCATTTCGCTCAAGCTCTGCTGCGGCAGCGCCTGCTGCTCCTCCTCGCGTATGCTGGCCGCGGCGGGGGCTGGAGCGGCGGCCACGGCCGGTGCTTCCGGCGCTGGCGCCGTGCCGGCCGGCGCCGGTTCGGCCTGCGCCGCCGTTTCGCGCTGTCCCAGCCAGGCGCCCGTGGCCAGCAGCAGCAAGGCGCCGGCCACCATGCCGCCCCAGACGGCCCAGCGGCCGGCGCGACGGCCGTCATGCGGCACGGGCGCGGGCCGACGGCCGCCTTCGAGGTGGTTCAGGATACGGCTACGGTCGGCCTCGGCCTGCTGCGCGGGCGTCAATAAGCTGGGCCGTGTCGATGGCCTTGGGCTGTCGTCATTGCTTCGCAAAATTTTAACTCCTGTCAATATTTACAATACCTTACGACAATAAAAAAAAGCGTGACGCATGTTAGGAAATCAACAGTGCCGACCCGGCGCACAATTGAAACAAAGCCCCCGTAATTAGCAAGTTAGTAAGATATACTCCGAGGCAATATTAGCGCAAACGCTGGCACCGCGGCATTCAACTGCCCATGCATGGCGCCTTTTTTCGAACGGAGCGGGCGTGTTTTTACTGGCGGTGGCACTCTATTTTTTACTCGCATGCCTGATCAGCTGGCTGGCGCTGTTTCCATCCGGCCGCGAACTGGTGCTGCGGGCGCTGGCGACGGCCGAACAAGGTTTGACGGCGCGGCTCGATCGGCTGGCCCGGCGCAGGAACGCCGGCCTCGATACGCTGCGCCGTGGCGGCGCCAGCACGCTGCTCGGCAGCGCGGCATTCGTGCGCCGCCATTACCTGCTGTTCCTGGGCGGCGCGGCGGTGGTCTGCCTGCCGCCGGGGATCGCCTTGCTGGCAGGCAGCAAGAACATGCTGGGCGGCTATGAGGTCTCGACGCGCGAAATGAATACACAGGTGTCGGCCCTGCTGCAAGGCGAACAGCTGGTGCCGCCGGTAGACCTGCCGCCGCTGGTGTTCGCCACCGAGGAAGTGCAGCAAATTCGGCCGATGCTGGTATCGGCCAGCCGCAACTGGACGCTGCTCAATGCCGAGTACGCGCAAAGGCTGCTGCTGGTGTTCAAGATCATGAAGGAAAAACATGGCTACGACATGGCCATCCTGGAAGGCTACCGCAGTCCGGAGCGGCAAAACATGCTGGCAGGCATGGGCAGCAATGTCACCAATGCGGCCGCGTTCCAGAGCTGGCATCAGTATGGCCTGGCCGCCGATTGTGCCTTTTTGCGCGACGGCAAGCTGGTGATCTCGGAAAAGGATCCCTGGGCCATGCGCGGCTATCAGCTGTATGGCGAAGTGGCCGAATCGGTCGGCATGACCTGGGGCGGCCGCTGGAAAATGATGGATTTCGGCCACACCGAACTGCGCATGCCCGGTGTCATGAAAAAACAACGATGACTGGAAGGAGCACATATGGCTGGTCCCGTAATCAGATTGGGCGATAAAACATCGCATGGCGGCAGCGTCCTGGAGGCCTCGGCGATGACGGACAGCGGCGGCATCGGCATCGCGCGCGTTGGCGACAAGGTCTCGTGCCCGCTGCCAGGCCATGGCACCTGCCCCATCGTCAGCGGCGACGCCAGCTGGATCGTCGACGGCAAGCCGGTGGCACGCCACGGCGACAAGACCAGCTGCGGCGCGATGCTGATCGCCAGCCAGCAAGCCACCACGGATCAGCTATGACGTCCCGCCGCCACTGCAAGGGGGTGCGCTGATGCGCCCGTGGCTGCGGCGCAGCCTGCTGATACTGGCCGTGTTCGCCTTGTGCTGGGGCGGCGCAATCTGGTACTGGCGCAGCAGCACGCGCATGCCGTCGACGGGCGACCTGGCCGGCACCATGCTGGCGTTGCCGCTGGTGCTGCTCACCAGCTGGTGGCTGGGCAAGAAACTGCTGGCCAGGCTGGCCGCACCGGCAGCGGCGCCGGCCGATGCCGCCGATGGCGACGCCCACGCGGGCGCGGGCGCGAATGAAGCTGCGCCGCGTGCGCCGCTGCACCTGGCCGCCGCCGCCCTGCGCATGCCCGGTGGCGAGTCGGCGCCGGAACTGGCGGCCGCGCTGCTGGACAAGCAGCAGCGCCCCGAACTCGATCCCGAACTGACCGACGCGCAGGGCTACCCCGTGATGAGCGCCCGCGTGGCCGGCCTCGATGAACAGGGCCAGAAGGAACTGCTGGACGACTGGCTGCGGACGCGTCCGGCCGATACGGCGCAGGGTGCGGCGCCGCATTTCGATGCCGAACACTTGCGCGCACTGGCGCTGGGCGCTGGCGTATTGAACGAGCTGATGCAGGAAGCGGCGATGCACGCGGCGCTCGACAGCGACAAGGCGGCGCAAACGGGCGCGCGCGCCGCGCTGCCGACCCTGCAACTGCATCTGCTGTTGCCGTCCGATTGGGACAAGCCGCAGCGCGACACGGGTGCCGCCTGGCTGCACGCGCAAGCGGAACGGCAAGGCTGGCCGTCCGACAAGCTCAGCACACACTTGGCCGGCGACAGCGGGCCGCTGGCGCTGATCGAACAGCTGGCCGCGCAAGCCGCCTTGCAGGAGCTGCCTTGCCTGGCCATCGTGCTCGCTTGCGCTTCCCATATCGGCGAACTGACCGTGCATGACTGGACCGCGCGCGAGCTGCTGTTCAACACCGGCCAGCCGGGCGGCCAGATTCCCGGCGAAGGCGCGGCCGGCCTGTTGCTGGCCGATGCGGCCCAGGCGGCGGCGCTGCAGGTGGACACGCCGATCCTGCTGCATCAGGCCAGCATGGCCGTGCGCGGCAGGTCGGCGGATAGCCGCGGCCCTGGCGATGCCAGCTTGCTGTCCGAGCTGGGCGGCAAGGCGATGTCGGCGGCGGGTGTCGCCCCGGCCGCGATCATGCGGCTGTACGCCGATGCCGACCAGCGCTCGAGCCGCATGATCGAACTGATGAACAATGCCGGCACGCTGCTGCCCGATATCGATCTCAGCAGCGACGTACTGAGCGTGGCGGCCGCCTGCGGCCAGAGCGGCCAGGTGGCCACCTTGGCGGCGCTGGTGCTGGCGCGGCACGAAGCGGCCGGCAATGCCAGCCAGGTGCTCTGCCTGAGCAACCTCGACGCCTTCCACCGGGCCGCCGTGGTGGTGGGCCCGGAAGCCCTTGCCCCTGAATCCCTCGCCGCCACATGAGCCCTCCCTCCACCATGCCTATCAACCTCTCGCCCCTCATACTATGATGCAACGATTCTGGCATTCCATTACTACCCGTTTCAGCCTGTTCGCCATCGGTTTCGTGGCGTTGGCCGCGCTGCTGGCCAGTTGCGCCGTCATCTTTGAATGGCCGCTGGTGTGGATCGTGCCGCCGCTGGCGCTGGTCCTGCTGGTCGCCAGCGTGGTCTGGTGGCTGCAGCGCAAGCGCCGCCAGCGCGATGCCGCCCAGTTCGGCGGCATGCTGGAACAGCAGACGGCCGGCGCGGTGCCCAAGGCGGGCCCCACCCAGCGCGAGGAAACCGAAGCCATCCGCAAGCGCATGCTCGAGGCGATCGGCACCATCAAGACGTCCAAACTGGGCCAGCTGTCGGGCGACGCGGCCCTGTACGAGTTGCCCTGGTATATGATCATCGGCAATCCGGCGGCCGGCAAGAGCACGGCGATCGCCAATTCCGGCCTGCAGTTTCCTTTTGCCGACAGCAAGATCGTGCAAGGCATCGGCGGCACCCGCAATTGCGACTGGTTCTTCACCACCGACGGCATCCTGCTCGACACGGCGGGCCGCTATTCGGTCAACGACGAAGACCGCGCCGAATGGTTCGGCTTTCTGTCGCTGCTGAAAAAACACCGCAAGCGCGCGCCGATCAACGGCATCATCATCGCCGTCAGCATTGCCGAACTGACCGGCAGCCGGCCCGAATTCGCCATCAACCTGGCCAAGAACCTGCGCCAGCGGGTGCAGGAACTGACGGAAAAACTGGAAGTGCACGCGCCCGTCTACGTGGTGTTCACCAAGGCCGACCTGATTACCGGTTTCAACGAATTTTTCCAGGACACGGAACGCGGCGAACGCGACCGGGTATGGGGCGCCACCCTGCCCTACAACCAGACCAGTTCCAGACAGGACGTGCTGGAGCAGTTCGACCAGCGTTTCGACGAGCTGTATGACGGTTTGAAAGAGCTGAGCCTGGCCAGCATGGCGCTGCAGCAGAACGAACGCATGCCGCCGGGCGTATTCACCTTCCCGCTCGAATTCAGCGCGATCAAGGGTGCGCTGCGCGCCTTCATCGCCACCCTGTTCGAGGAAAACCCGTTCCAGTTCAAGCCCGTCATGCGCGGCTTCTATTTCACCAGCGCGCTGCAGGAAGGCGTGTCCGTATCTGCCTCGTCGGAACGCGTGGCGCAGCGCTTCGACTTAAAACTGCAGCCGCAGCAACACAACGCGGTGCAGGACCAGCATGGCTATTTCCTGCTCAATCTGTTCCGCAAGGTGATCTTCGCCGACAAGGAACTGGTCGCCCAGTACGCCAGTCCAGCCAAGACCCGCCTGCGCTACGCCACCTTCTTTGCCGCCACCGCGCTGGTGGGCCTGGCGCTGGCCGGCTGGAGCTGGTCCTACATGGCCAACCGCCAGCTGGTGGCCAATGTACAGGCCGACCTGGACCAGGCGATCAAGGTGCAGGACAAGCGGCTCGACCTGCAATCGCGCTTCGAAGCGCTGGAAATTCTGCAGGACCGGATCGAGCAGCTCGATTCCTACCGCAACAGCCGGCCCGTCTCGCTGGGCCTGGGGCTGTATCAGGGGGATCTGCTGGAGCGCAAACTGCGCGAGGAGTATTTCTCGGGCGTGCGTGAAGTGATGCTCAGCCCGGTCGCGCAATCGCTGGAAGCCTTCCTGGCCGAAGTCAACGCCGGC
>NZ_JBWBYV010000069.1:0-287 GCF_056174685.1 Janthinobacterium sp. BHSEK | reverse complement strand
TTCACTCGTCCCATCCCCTTGAATTCCGCGCCCGGATTTGCCTAAGCGCCTTCTATGAGACAGAAACTGACTATTCCAACAGTCAGACAACCTTCCGCGATCCGTCCCCCCATCGCATCATACGACGGTGCAGGAATATTAACCTGCTTCCCATCAGCTACGCATCTCTGCCTCGCCTTAGGGGCCGACTCACCCTGCTCCGATGAACGTTGAACAGGAAACCTTGGGCTTACGGCGTGGAGGCTTTTCACCCCCATTATCGCTACTCATGTCAGCATTCGCACTTC
>NZ_JBWBYV010000068.1:0-484 GCF_056174685.1 Janthinobacterium sp. BHSEK | reverse complement strand
CCACGCCGTAAGCCCAAGGTTTCCTGTTCAACGTTCATCGGAGCAGGGTGAGTCGGCCCCTAAGGCGAGGCAGAGATGCGTAGCTGATGGGAAGCAGGTTAATATTCCTGCACCGTCGTATGATGCGATGGGGGGACGGATCGCGGAAGGTTGTCTGACTGTTGGAATAGTCAGTTTCTGTCTCATAGAAGGCGCTTAGGCAAATCCGGGCGCGGAATTCAAGGGGATGGGACGAGTGAACTTGTTCACGAAGCAATCGGAAGTGGTTCCAAGAAAAGCCTCTAAGCTTCAGTCATACGAGACCGTACCGCAAACCGACACAGGTGGGCGAGATGAGTATTCTAAGGCGCTTGAGAGAACTCGGGAGAAGGAACTCGGCAAATTGGTACCGTAACTTCGGGAAAAGGTACGCCCCGGTAGCTTGAATGGTTTACTCCATGAGGGTGAAAGGGTTGCAATAAACTGGTGGCTGCGACTGTTTAAT
>NZ_JBWBYV010000067.1:0-45048 GCF_056174685.1 Janthinobacterium sp. BHSEK | reverse complement strand
TGGGATGCCATCGCCGAGAGCGTCGCCGAGGCGCAGCAGCTCGCACAGCCCGAGGATTTCGATTGTCTGCACCGTACGGCCACCGGCGCCGGAACGCGCGCACGACATCGATCTTGCCGGTGCGTATGACCTTTGCCGTGACCCAGCCATCGAAGGTATCCGTCACGCCCATGCCGCCCAGCGCCACGGCCGCGTAACCCCAGGCGGCCGCCTGCAGGGCCGTGTCGAACACGAGCGCGAACGGCATGCCGACGAGGATGGTGCCCAGCGGCCCGGAAGCGCCCCGCAGCCAGCGCGGCAGCAGCCGGCCCCGCACCTCGGACAGTTGTGCGCCGGCCAGTAGGCTGCGCGCATTCAGGGCGGATATCATCAGCAGCAAGGCGATGGGCAGCCATTCCAGCCAGCCGAACAGGTTTGGCGACGGCGTAAATTGCCGCGAAGCCAGCGCAGCGACGGCCACGATGGCCAGCACGGTGAGGCCATGGCCCAGCGCAAACAGCGCGCCCATCCAAGGCGTCCAGTGGGGATGCGCGGCCTGGTGGTCCGGTTCCAGGCCATGCCGCATGCCAAGCAGGAAGATCAGCGCCAGGGCGGGCAAGCCCGCTTCGACGCTCATGCCGCCACCTGGGCCGGGCTGGCTGACTTGACCACGCAACGGTCCAGGCCCCGGATCAGCATATCCTGCGGCAAGTCGCGGCCGATGAAGATGATCTTGCTGGCGCGCGTCTCATCCTCGCGCCACGGCGCGCCCAACTCCGAGCCCATCAGCATGTGCACGCCCTGGAAGACGGCGCGGCAATGCAGGTCGGCCGCGTACAAGATGCCCTTGTAGCGCATCAGCTGGCTGCCGAACAGTTGCACCACGGCATCGAGGAAATTTTCCACCTGCAGCAGATCGAGGGCTTGTGCCTGGTGGTAGACGAACGATTGCACGCCGTCGCCATGGCGGTGTCCCAATTCTCCGAGGAAATCCGGCTCCAGCTCGACGATGGCGTTCAGGTTGAAGCCGCGGATGTTCAGGATATCGCGCAGCGGCACATTGCCGAAGCGCACTTTCTGTATGCTGGCGCGGCCATTGATGGCGACCAGCCGCTGGCGCAGCGCGGCCAGTTCATCCTTGCCGACCAGGTCCGTCTTCGACAGCAGGATGCGGTCGGCAAAGCCCACCTGTTCCTGCGCTTCCTTGTGCGCCGTTAATTGCTGCTGCGCATGGCACGCATCGACCACCGTCAAAATGGCGTCCAGCATGTAAAACTCGCTGACGCTGGGCTCCGCAAAGAAGGTTTGCGCCACGGGGCCCGGCGCGGCCAGGCCCGTCGTTTCAATGATCACGTGATCGAAATCGATGCTGCCTGCCGCGCGCTTGGCGTGCAGCTCGCCCAGAATGCGGATCAGGTCGCCACGCACGCTGCAGCAGATGCAGCCATTGTTCATTTCCACGATCTGCTCGCCGCTGTCCTGCACCAGCAAGCCATGGTCGATGCTTTCGGCGGCGAATTCATTTTCGATCACGGCGATGCGCACGCCGTGGTCGCCCTGCAATATGCGCTTGAGCAAGGTCGTTTTCCCGCTGCCGAGAAAACCCGTGATGATGGTGACGGGGATCAGTTCTGTCATATTGCTTTCCTATCGATGGTTAATCTTCGAGTTCTTCCATCCGTTGCCATTGGGGAAACGGATCGGGCAGCTTGCGCCAGGCGGCCATGCCCTGGCGCGTTTCCGTGTAGTTGAGTTGACATTTCCTCAAGTCCGCCTCGATGGCCGCCTGGTCCATGTCCTGGCCGATGAAGACGAGCTCCTGGTAGCGGTCGCCGTACGTTTCGCTCCAGCCCGCCTTCACTTCCGCCAGCGATGCCGCATCCGTCGGCCAGCGCTCCTTCGGCACGGACGCCCACCACAGTCCCACGGGCTCGATATTCATCAGCTTGCCCGCGCCGGACAGGCTGGCCACCCACTCGGGGCGGCTGGCCAGCCAGAAATATCCCTTGCTGCGCACCACGCCCGGTATCGGCTGCGAAATATAGTCGTGCAAGCGCTGCGCGTGGAACGGTTCCTTGGCCCGGTAGACGAAGCTGCCGATGCCGTACGTTTCCGTCTCCGGCGTGTGGGTGCCGGCCAGCTCCTGCGCCCAGCCCGGCATGGCGGCCGCCTGCTCCAGATCGAACAAGTTCGTGCCCAGGATGGCGTCGAGCGGCACGATGGACTGGTTGGTTTCGATGATGCGCGCGCCGGGATTCAGGGCCTTGATGACGGCCAGCACGCGCAGGCGCTCGGCCGCATCGACCATGTCGACCTTGTTGAGGACGATGACATTGGCAAACTCGATCTGTTCCGTGAGCAAGTTGGCCAACTGGCGGTCGTCGCCCTCGCCCGCGATCTCGCCGCGCTGCTCCAGACTGTCTTCGCTGTGGAAATCGGCCAGCAGGTTGGCGCAGTCGACGACGGTGACCATGCAGTCGATGCGCGCCACGTCGTTCAGGCTGTCGCCGTGCTCGTCCTCGAAGTCGAAAGTGGCGGCCACGGGCATCGGCTCGCCCACGCCCGTCGATTCGATCAATAAGTAATCGAAGCGGTCTTCGGCCGCCAGGCGCCGCACTTCCAGCAACAGATCGTCACGCAGGGTGCAGCAGATGCAGCCGTTCGACATTTCCACGAGTTTTTCTTCCGTGCGCGACAGGGCCGCGCCGGCCGCCTCGGCGCTGTCTTTCACCAACGAAGCATCGATATTGACTTCGCTCATGTCGTTGACGATGACGGCCACGCGCTTGCCTTCGCGGTTACGCAGTATGTGGTTGAGCAAGGTGGTCTTGCCGGCGCCGAGAAAGCCGGACAGGACGGTGACGGGGAGTTTGCGCTGGGGCATGATGTTCCTTTGGATGGCGTGGATGAGGGGCAGCAAAAGCGTGGCAATGGACGCTGAATTCTCAAATGCAAGTCTATTGCGTTTTGAATTATAATGCAGCTCAGTTGCATTTGTGCGGCAATCTTTGCCCGCCGGCCACCCGAAAGACTATCCATGCTCCACCTTGCCTCACTGACGTACGGCTATGATCCAGCCCGCCCCGTGCTCGATATTGCCGCCTTTGATTTACCCGCCGGGCGCCACGCGCTGCTGCTGGGGCCGTCCGGCTCCGGCAAGTCGACCTTGCTGCATTTGCTGGCTGGCATCCTGGCGCCCCAGGGAGGACGCCTGGAAGTGGCGGGCACGTCCCTGCCCTGCCTCACGCCGCGCCAGCGCGACAGCTGGCGCGGCCGCACCGTAGGCTTGCTGCCCCAGCAACTGGCGCTGGTGCCCAGCTTGAACGTGCTCGATAATGTCTTGCTGCCCGCCTACGCCAGCGGCCAGCGGCCCGATCCGATCCGCGCCGCCATGCTGCTGGATCAATTGGGCCTGGCCGGCAAGCTGGCCGCCTACCCGCATGCCTTGAGCGGCGGCGAACGGCAGCGGGCCGCCATCGCACGCGCCGTCTTCCCGCGCCCAAGACTGATCCTGGTGGATGAGCCGACGGACAACCTCGACGACGAAGCCTGCGCCGCCGTCGTCACCCTGATGGCCGGCCAGGCCACGCAAGTTGGCGCCTCGCTGGTGATTGCCAGCCATGACGCGCGCGTGCTGGCGGCCTTGCCGGGCGCTGCCGTGCTGCGCCTGCCCCGCGCCAGGGTCGCCGCATGAACGCGGCCACGCTGGCCTGGCGCGCCGTGCGCCACAAGCCGCTGGCATCGAGCCTGAATCTGCTGCTGGTCGCCATCGGCATCGCGATGATGACCTTCATTCTCGGCGTCTCGACGCAGCTGGAAGAGCACGCCGAGCGCGACGCGCAGGGCATCGACCTGGTGGTGGGCGCGAAGGGTTCTCCGCTGCAACTGATCCTGTCGTCCGTGTACCACGCCGATATTCCGACCGGCAATATTCCCGAAAACGCGCTGGCGGCGCTGGCCGCGCAGCCGCTCATCAAATCGGCGATCCCGCTCGCGCTGGGCGACAACTTCCACGGCTTCCGCATCGCCGGCAGCACCACGGCGCTGCTCGATCATTACGGCGCGCGCCTGGCGCAAGGACAACTGTTCACGCAGCCGATGCAAGCCGTGTTCGGCGCCCGCGCCGCGCGCGAAACGGGCGCAACCCTGGGCGCCCGTTTCGCCGGCTCGCACGGTCTGGCGGCGGGCGGCGAACTGCACGCGCATGCGTCCTACACGGTGACGGGCATCCTGCGGCCCACGGGCACGGTGCTGGACCGGCTGATCCTCACGCCCGTCGCCTCCGTGTGGCAAGTGCATGAAACGGATCCCGACGAGCAGCCTGCCGTGCCAACGGCTGCGCCCGGGCGCGAACTGACGGCCGTGCTGGTGCAATACGCCTCGCCGCTGGCCGCCGTCAGCCTGCCGCGCTGGGTGAATGGCCAGGCCCGGCTGCAGGCGGCCCAGCCCGCTTTCGAGGCGGCCCGACTGTTCAATCTGCTGGGCGTGGGCATCGCCGTGCTGCGGGCCATTGCCGCCGGCGTGCTGCTGGTGGCGGCCTTGTCGCTGTTCGTGGCGCTCTACGGCGCGCTGGAAGAACGCAGAATGGACCTGGCCATCCTGCGCACCCTGGGCGCCTCGCCCGCCAAACTGCTGCGGCTGCTGCTGGCGCAAGGCTTGCTGCTGTCATTGACGGGCGCGGCGCTGGGCTGGCTGCTGGGCCATGCAGCTGTCCGCTTGCTGGGCTGGCTGGAACCGATGCAGGACCTGCACCTGCAGGCCTGGCGCATCGCCCCTGGCGAAACCTGGCTTCCCGTGATCGCCGTCGCCGTGGGCCTGCTGGCCGCGGTCCTGCCCGCCCTGCGCGCCTACGGCACCGATATCGCCGCCACCCTGGCCCGCCCCTGAAAGGACAAACATGTTGAAAATCATGGCATTGGGCGCTTGCGCGCTGCTGGCAACAGGCGTGCAAGCCGCGCCCGCCGGCGAACCGCCCTCGTTCTTCGCCCCGTTGACGGACTTGCCCGGCGTCGTCTCGTGGAAACTGCTGGGCCAGGCCACCACCGTGAAAGCGAAAAAGGGCCGCATGGTGCCGCACTACACGCCGGAAATCAGCGCGCTCGACAATACAAACGTGAAAGTGCAAGGCTTCATGATGCCGTTGGAGCCGGGGCAAAAGCAGAAACACTTCCTGCTCACCGTCACCTCGGCCAGTTGCCCGTTTTGCCTGCCGGCCGGCCCGGAAGGCGTGGTGGAGATCAACAGCCGCACGCCCGTGAAATTCAGCTATGCGCCCTTCATCATGCAGGGCAAGCTGAAAGTGCTGGCCAGCGATCCCATGGGCCTGTACTACCGCATGACTGACGCGGCCGTGGTGCCGCCATGACGCGCTGGCCGGCGCTGCTCCTGTTGCTGGCCGGCCATGCAGCCGCCGCGCCGCTGGCCTTCGACCTGCCCCGCCTCGATGCGGGCGGCCAGCTAAGACTCAGCCAGTTCCAGGGCCGGGCCATGGTGCTGAACTTCTGGGCCAGCAACTGCCTGCCCTGTGTCCAGGAGTTGCCGATTCTCAATGCTCATGCCGCCAGCCAGCCGAAACTGCCCTTCGTCGGCATCGCCATCGATACGCGGACGGCCGCGCGGGCGTTTCTGCGGCGGCACCCGGCCAGCTATCGCCAAGCCCTGGGCTCGCCCGCCTTGCTTGTCACCTTTGGCAATCAAATCAAGGGCTTGCCGTATACAGTGATTCTAAACTCTCAACATCAGATCTGCACGCTGCGCCTGGGGCCCGTCAATGCGGCCTGGCTGGTCAGTGCCGTGGCCGCCTGCAGCGCCCCCTGATTCCATGCGCCTTGCACGGCTGTCATCGCAGCGTCATATGGCGGCGTTACAGTCGCGTCCTTTGAATCTTTCCGAGGGCGGTAATGAAAACAAATTGGGTCATGCTGGCGGCGCTGGCAAGTGCGGGGCTGGTCGGTTGCAACGGCAGTTCCAACACGGCGCCAGCCATTCCCGAGGGTACGACGGTCACCGTAGCATTGCTGGAAACCACCGATATCCACTCGAACGTGTTGAGCTACAACTATTACGCGCTGGCCGAAGACACGAGCCTGGGCCTGGAGCGCACGTCGACCCTGATCCAGGCGGCGCGCGCGGAAAACCCGAACAACGTCTTGCTCGACGATGGCGACGTCATCCAGGGCACCTTGCTGGCCGACCTGCAGGCCGTGGCCGCGCCCGTGCCCTGTTCCGGGACGCTGGCCGTGCACAAGGCCATGAACGCGCTGAAATACGACGCGGGCGGCATGGGCAACCATGAATTCAACTATGGCTTGCCTTACCTGAGCCAGATCACCAACACGGATTTCGGCATTCCCGGCGTGGCCAAGCCGACGGGGACCTGCGGCGCGCCCGCCTTCCCTTCCGTGCTGAGCAATGTCATCGGCGTGGCCAGCGGCAAGCCCATCTTCCAGCCCTACGCCCTGCTGCCCCGCGATTTCGCCGCCACGGCGCCCGACGGCAGCAAGCTGACCGTGAAAATCAATGTGGGCGTGCTGAGCTTTGTGCCGCCGCAAATCCTCGAATGGGACCAGAAAGTGCTCGCCGGCAAAGTCAGTGTGACGGGCGTGCAGGAAGCGGCCAAGCAATATGTGCCGGAATTGCGCAACAAGGGCGCCGACCTCGTCGTGGCCCTGTCGCATGGCGGCCTGGACACGAGCGCCTACAGCCCGAAGATGGAAAACGGCAGCTATCACTTGACCAGCACGGGCATCGACGCGCTGATGATCGGCCACTCGCACCTGATCTTCCCGAAAGGCAAAGAGACGGGCGCGGCCGCGCTGGACGCCTCGTTCGCCGCCTTTCCCGCCAGCGCGAAGATCGACGCCGTCAACGGCTTTGTGAACGGCGTGCCCACCGTCATGGCGCAAAGCTGGGGCCGCCGCCTGGGCATCATCAAGCTGACGCTGATGTATCAGGGCGGCAAGTGGGTGGTGCAGCCGGCCAGGACGACGGTGGAATCGCGCGGCTTCAAGTACACGGATGGCACGACCCTCGTGAAAGCCGACCCGGCCATCGCCCCGCTGGTGGCCACCGAGCACGCGGCCACCATCGCCTACGCCAAGCAGCCGCTGGGCATCAGCACGGATTTCGAGATGTCCGCCTACTTCGCGCTGGTGGGCGACGTCAGCGCCATCCAGCTGGTGAACCAGGCGCAGCTCGATTATGTGAAGAACTTCATCGCCACCAGCACGGATGCGACCTTGTCCAGCTACAAGAATATCCCCGTCATCTCGTGCAGCGCGCCATTCAAGGCGGGCCGCAACGGGCCGTCGGACTTCACGGACGTGGCCGCGGGCGCGACACCGGCCGCACCAATCGGCTTGCAGGTGCGCAATCCGGGCGACCTGTATTTATATAGCAATAACAACCTGCAAGCCGTGAAGATCAAGGGCGCGGACTTGAAGGCCTGGCTGGAAACGTCGGCCAGGCAATTCGCCCAGATCGACCCGAGCGCCACGACGGAGCAGGACCTGGTACCGTCGTATGGCACGATCTACAACTATGACGTGTTCTACGCGGAAAACAATGCCCTCACGTATCAGATCGACGTGACGAAAAAACCGGGCAGCCGCATCGTCAACCTCACGTACAAGGGTACGCCGGTGGCCGATGGCGATGATTTCATCGTCGCCACCAACGATTACCGCGCCGGCGGCGGCGGCGCCGTGCCGGGCATCGACGGCAGCAAGACCATCATCAAGTCGCCCGATGCGAACCAGGCCGTGGTCAGCAACTACCTGGCCTCGCTCAGCACCAAGGGCGGCAAGGTGACACTGGCGGCCAATGGCAGCGCGCGCAGCTGGAGCTTCGTCAAGACGGCCACGGCCGGCCCCGTGATCCTGCGCTCGGCGCCGGGCCGCCTGGCATTGGCGCAAGGCAGCGGCATCGCCAACGTGGCGGCCGAAGGCGGGCTCGACGCCAGCGGCTTCGCCAAGTACCGCATCGACCTGAGCAAATAAGGTCCATGGGCCGGGACTGCCGCAGTTCCGGCCTGTCTTGATGAAATGTATCCAGATGAAACACGCACTCTCCCTCCCCGCCGTCGTGCTGGCTAGCGTCCTGGCCGCCTGCCAGGCGTCACCGCCGCCCACGGCGGCCGAAATCGAAGCCGTGGCCATGCACGCGCGCCAGGCGGGCGACCGGCAGGCCGAACGCAAGGTACGCAGCTGGGCCGGCAAGGACATGCCCGTCGCCGAGCGCGAACTGGCGCTGATCTACCAGTCCCGTCCCGAGCGCCGCGCCGAGGCGCTGAGCCTGTTCGAACAGGCGGCCCGCGCCGGCGACACGGAAGCGGCGTTCGAGCTGGGCCAGATGCTGCGCGCGGCTACGCCTGCCCAAGCCTGGCTGTGGTACCGGCAAGCGGCGCAGCAAGGCCATGCGAAGGCGGCTCTGATGCTGGGCTTGCTGGCGGCGAATGGCGAAGGCGTGCCGCAAGATCCCGTCATAGCGGCGCACTGGCTGGCCAAGTCCAGCGAGCTGGGCAATCCACACGCCATGTTCCTGCTGTACAACGCCTATCGCGAAGGCCGCGGCGTGCCGCGCGACTTGGCCAAGGGCCGTGAGTTACTGGAAGAAGCGGCCCACCACGACTACCCGCCCGCCCTCCAGGAGCTGGCGATGACGGTGCAGGCCGACGACGCCCTGCGCGCGGGCCACCTGATGAAGGAAGCGACGGAGCACCGGCATAACAACTGGAACAAGTTCTAGGGCCTGGACAAAAGGCCAGTGGCGTGAGCGGTGCCCGCCTTTGTATACTTGCAACTTGCAAGCGTGCGGGAGCGCAAGCCATTCAGCGCTTATGATGCAAGTGCACCGCCTGAGCTTGCCCAGGCGGCGTGACATGCCGCCCTGCAAGAAAAGGTTTACACTAATTTGCATTTTAGAAATTTTACTCTGGACCAGCCCCGGTGAGTGTGCATTCAACCCAGCCAGTGTTTGAGTAGCGCCGGTGCGTCCATTGCTCTGCCTAGCCATGAAAGAAAGAGTCCAATGAAAAAGCTGACCACCGCCTTTGGCGCGCCTGTCGTCGACAACCAGAATATCCAGACGGCCGGCCCACGCGGCCCCGCCCTGCTGCAAGATGTCTGGTTCCTGGAAAAGCTGGCCCACTTCGACCGCGAAGTGATTCCCGAACGCCGCATGCATGCCAAGGGATCGGGCGCGCACGGCACGTTTACCGTCACGCACGACATCACGCGCTACACGCGCGCGAAGATCTTTGGCGCAGTGGGCAAGCAAACGCCCATGTTTGCACGCTTTTCCACGGTGGCCGGCGAACGGGGCGCGGCAGATGCGGAACGCGATATCCGCGGCTTCGCCCTGAAGTTCTATACCGAAGAAGGCAACTGGGACCTGGTCGGCAACAATACGCCCGTGTTTTTCATGCGCGACCCATTGAAATTTCCCGATCTGAACCATGCCATCAAGCGCGACCCGCGCACGGGCTTGCGCAGCGCCAACAGCAACTGGGATTTCTGGACCTCGCTGCCGGAAGCGCTGCACCAGGTGACGGTGGTGATGAGCGACCGTGGCTTGCCGCGCAGCTTCCGCCACATGCACGGCTTCGGCAGCCATACCTTCAGCTTCCTGAATGCGCAAAACGAGCGTTTCTGGGTCAAGTTCACGTTCAAAACCCAGCAAGGGATACAAAACCTGACGGATGCGGAAGCGGAGGAACTGGTCGGCAAGGACCGCGAAAGCTCGCACCGCGACCTGTATGACAGCATCGAAAACAAGGATTTCCCCCGCTGGACCCTGTACGTGCAGATCATGCCGGAAAAAGAGGCAGGCACGTATCACCTCAACCCCTTCGACCTGTCGAAAGTGTGGCCGCACGGCGACTATCCGCTGATCGAAGTGGGCGTGCTGGAACTGAACCGCAATGCGGACAACCATTTCGCGGAAGTGGAACAGGCGGCCTTCAACCCGGCCAACGTGGTGCCGGGCATCAGTTTTTCGCCGGACAAGATGCTGCAAGGCCGGCTGTTTTCGTATGGCGACGCGCAGCGTTACCGCCTCGGCGTCAACCACAGCCATATTCCCGTCAATGCGCCGAAATGCCCGTTCCACAGCTATCACCGCGACGGCCAGATGCGCGTCGACGGCAACCAGGGCGGCACCCTGGGCTATGAACCGAACAGCGCGCAGGAATGGGCCGAGCAACCCGATTTCCGCGAGCCGCCATTGAGCATCGAGGGCGCGGCCGACCACTGGAACCACAGGGTTGACGAGGATTACTATTCGCAGCCGCGCGCCCTGTTCCGCCTGATGACCGCGGCGCAGCAGCAAGCCTTGTTCGACAACACGGCGCGCGCCATCTCGGGCGCCTCGGAGCAAGTCAAGCAACGCCACATCGGCAACTGCACCCTGTGCGACCCCGCCTATGGCGCGGGCGTGGCCGAAGCGATAGCCCGCCTGAGCAAATAAGGCAGGCCGCAAGACTGCGTGGAGGGCCTGGCAACAGGCCTTCCACGCAATACTTTCTGGCAGGCATACCAGCCGGCAGGCCCGCTTGCGGCCTACCAGCGCTGGATATCGATCTGGCCCGTGATGCTGGTTTCCACCGGATAGCCCTCAATCTGCAACGGTACGCGCCGCTTGACGGACGAGTCGCGCAGATACACGACGAGCGCCTCCTTGCCCACGGCCGTCTGCCCCAGGCTGACGCCTTCCACGCCGTCGATGGCCATCAGCGCCCGCTCATTGCGCCGTCGTGCCGCTTCCAGGCGGCCGTGCGGCGCGGCAGGCGCGTACTGCCCCACGCCCTGTCCAGTAGCCTCATCCGGCAAATACGGCATGGCGGCGTCCTCGAAGACGGCATATGGCGATTGTGCGAATTTACTGTTTGACATGACACACCCTCCTGATGCATTCCATGATACACCCGGCCATCCTGCGCTGCAGCGCCCTTCGCCGGGCGCAAGCATGCGTGGCCACTACACCATCATCGTGCAAAAAGCGGCGTCAGGCAAGGCGGCGCGCCACCGCCTTGCCCGGTCCTGGCAGCGTGCTCAGGTGTACAAATTGATGTCGAGCGCCGCCACGACGCGCCGCATCTGGTTGGCGAACGTGATGTTGTTACCGCCCGCAAACAGCAGGCCGATGGGATTGCGCTGCTGGTTCCAGGTCCAGATGGACGAGCCGGAATCGCCGCCCGCGCTGAAGGCCCCGCTCACGCCCGTGATGGCGATCTGGTCCTGGAACAGCGCGATCCTGCCGCCGCCGTAATTGACGTTGATGGTGGCGCCCAGGCCCGTGATGCGGCCCTGCGTCAATTGCGTCGTGCGGCCGGACTTGCCGACCATCATGCCCAGCGCGGGCGCCACCAGCGCATTGCTGATGCGGAAATACGCGGGTACGCCGCCGCTCAGGTAGACCAGTTCGGGCCGCACGCGGTCTGGCCAGGCCCAGCCGGTGGCGCAATCGACATAATTGACGCCGCCGCTGAAATTGATGGGCACGAAGCGCTCGAGCACGGCCACCTGGTCTTGCGGGCAGCGGCCGCCGTCGACGGGGCCAGGCTGCACGATACAATCGTTGAACACGCCGCCATTGGAATTGGCCAGCACGTGATTATTGCTAAGAATCATCAAACGACCGTTGCGCGGCGCGCTGCGTCCCACGGCCAGGCAGCCGATGGTGCCGGCCGTGATGCGGAAATGCCCGACCGACACGCCGCCCGGCGCCGGGCGCAGGCGGAACCGGTGCGGCTGCGCATCGATCACGCCCGTGACGACAATATTCACGGGGACATGGTCGCTGGCCACGGCGCGCACGCCCATGGCGCCCACGATGGCAGCCTTGGCGCGGTCGACGGAGGTGGCTTCGGCCACGTACAGGGTCAGGGCCGGCAAGCCCGGCTCGCCGGACGAGCTGTCGCTGGCGCCCTCGCCCAGGCCGATGGACACGCCCTGGATATTGCCGCCGTCGCTGAAGGCATCGGCCGCGCGCACGCCGCCCGCCTGGGTGATACTTTGGCGCATGCCGTCTTCGATGCTGCGCTTGATTTCCAGCAATTCCATGCTGACGCCGCTCAAGGCGTCGGGCACGTCCGCGACGGATGCGCTCTCGATCGTATTGTCGTCTGCGCCGGGGACGGCGAATTGGCCGACGGCCTCTTCATCGTCCGCGCTTTGCCCCCTGCCGCTGCCGCCAGGCGGGGCGCTGAAACCATTCTCGTTGCCTGTCATCGTGTTCTCCTCGTGGGTCGCCGCAAACCACCAGTGTGGACGGCCCGCGCGGGCCGGTATTGATCTGGATTGAACCGCGCGGACGCATGGCCGCCCTGCGCCGCAGGAGACAGCAAAGGAAAAAATAGTTCCCTTGCCAAGGTTGAGCAAGATCAGGCGTGCGGCCGGAGTCGCCGCCGTATACTTGACTGACAGGCGGGAAGCGGGCCTGTTCCACGGCAGCAAGGCCGGCAAGGTTGGCAGGGTTGGCAACAATGCGGCAACGCCAGCAACGGTATGGATGGGAAAACAATGACGAGCCCTGGTACGACAAGCCACGACGAGGCTCCTGCGGGCGGACAGGCAGGCCACAGCGCCGCGGATGCCGGCGGCCCAGACGCAGGCCAGCATGCGGGTTTTGTGCACGGCATGGCGGCATGGGCGGAAAAGCACCGCATCAGCCCCTGGCGCGGCAGTTTTGCCGACTTCATCGAACAGATCCTGCCCGGCCGCGCCGCCTTGCTGACGCGCAGCGCGCACCAGTACCTGTGGGACATGATGCGCTGGAATGGCCAGACCGACGCCGCCGGGCGCTTCCGCTGCCGCCTGTTCGACGACGAACTGTTCGGCATCGACGAGGCGATCGACCGGGTCGCCGCCTACTTCAAGGCGGCCGCCGCCGGCTCCGAGGTGGGCCGGCGCATGCTGTTGCTGCTGGGCCCGCCGTCGGGCGGCAAGTCGACCATGGTGATCCTGCTCAAGCGGGGGCTGGAAGAGTACAGCCACAGCAGCGAAGGCGCGCTGTACGGCATCGCCGGCTGTCCCGTGCACGAATCGCCGCTGCATCTGGTGCCGCACAGCATGCGCGCCGATTTTCGCGCCAGCTATGATGCCGAACTGCATGGCGAACTGTGCCCCCATTGCCGCGCCCGCCTGGAAGAGCAGTACGCCGGCGACTTCCTGCGCATGCCCGTCGAACGCATCCACCTGTCCGAGGCGGGCCGCTGCGGCATCGGCACGTATGCGCCGCACGATCCCACGACGGCCGACCTGGCCGACCTCGTCGGTTCCGTCGACCTGTCGAAAGTGGCGCAATACGGCGACGAAGGCGACCCGCGCGCCTGGTCCTGGTCCGGCGCCGTGTATGCGGCCAGCCGCGGCATGCTGGAAATGATCGAAATCCTCAAGGTCAAGCGGGAATTCCTCTACCTGCTGCTGACCCTGACGCAGGAAAAGAATGTCAAGGTGTCGCGCTTTCCCCTGATATACCTCGATGAAACCATCCTCGCGCACACCAACCTGGCCGAATTTCGTAAATTCCTGCAAGAAAGCGAGAACGAGGCGCTGCTCGACCGCATGGTCATCGTGCAAGTGCCGTACACGCTCAATTACCGCGAAGAAGCGCGCATCTACCGCAAGCTGATCCAGGCGGCCGCGCCCGCCTTCCGCGACGTGCACCTCGATCCCCACGTGCTGCATGCGGCCGCCGTGTTTGCCATCCTGAGCCGCCTGCCCGAGGGCGACGACAAGGAAGCGGAACTGGTCAAGAAGCTGCGCGTGTATGCCAACGAGGACGTCGACGACCTGCAACCGGCCGACCTGCGCCGCCTGCGCGAGCGCGACAAGGCGCCCGACGAGGGCCTGTCGGGCGTGTCGCCCCGTTTCGTCATCAACGCCCTGTCGCACGCCATCATTTCCGCCCAGCGCAACAGCCTGTCGACCATGGACGTGCTGCTGGCCCTGAAGGACGGCATCGAAAGCGATGCGCGCATCGAGCCGCGGCGCAAGCGCAAATGGGTCGATTATCTGGTGCTCACGCGCAAGGATTTTTATAACCGCTGGGTCAAGGCCGACGTGCACAAGGCCTTGTTCGTGTCATTCGAGCAAGAAGCACAGGACTTGCTGAACAAATACCTCGATGAAGTCG
Source organism: Janthinobacterium sp. BHSEK (assembly GCF_056174685.1). Lineage (NCBI taxonomy): Bacteria > Pseudomonadati > Pseudomonadota > Betaproteobacteria > Burkholderiales > Oxalobacteraceae > Janthinobacterium > Janthinobacterium sp. BHSEK. The sequence goes on along the minus strand of NZ_JBWBYV010000067.1, from coordinate 30,936 downwards.
AAGCCATGCTCGACAACCGCCAGATCCGCGATCCCATCACCAGCGAAGAGCGCCGTCCCGACGAGCGCTTCCTGCGCGCCGTGGAAGAAAAAATCCACATCAGCGATTCGGGCAAGCAGTCTTTCCGCCAAGAAGTGGTGCGCAAGGCCATGAGCGCCTTCAAGCGGGGCGAGGCGTTCGGCCTGGGCAGCCATGCCCAATTGCACGACGCCATCCAGCAATATCTGTTCGAACAGCGGCGCGACGTGCTGCGCCTGGTCGGCTCGGCCAAACGCCCCGACGACGACGTGCGGGCCAGGATCTCCGCCGTCGAGCAGCGCCTGGTCGACGAATACGGCTACGACGCCCATAGCGCGCGCGAAGCGCTCAACTACGTGACCACCTTGCTGGCGCAGGAATAGCCATGTCCGCCACGACCACGCCAGACAGCGGCAAGCAACAGGGTCCTCCGGTACGCGACGGCCCGACAGGCATGACTGGCACGGCAAGCACGGCTGGCACCACTGGCTGCAACGCCGCCACCGGCGCGGCAGCACCGGCGGGCGCCGCGCCTGCCCTGGCCCGGCCCTGGTATGCGCTGTTCTCGCGCGGCGCGCGCGACTGGCTGCGCCACAACCAGAAAGTGCGCGACGCCGTGCAGGCGCATTTGCCCGAGCTGATCGCCACGCCGGACCTGATCGGCGGACCGCAGCAGCGCACGGTGCAAGTGCCCCTGCGTCTGCTCGAACATGCGCGCTTCCGTCTGGCGCCCGCGCGCAACAGCGTGGGCGCGGGACAGGGCGACGGCCAGCCCGGCGATCTCCTGCGCGCGGCGCGCCCCGCCACGGACGGGGCCGGGGCGCAAGGCGAAGGCGGCAATGGCGAGGGCGCCGTGCGCCTGTTGCTGGAGTTTCCCATCGACGACATTCTCGACTGGCTGTGGGAGACCTTCGAGTTGCCGGACCTGAAACCGCGCCACCTGGGCGCCATCGACGAGGTGCGGCTCGTGCGTAGCGGACTGGACCGTCATGGCGCCCGTTCGCGGCTGGACCGTCGACGCACCGTCAAGGAAGCCATCAAGCGGCGCGCCTTGCAGGCGCGGCCCGTGCCGTTCACCAATGACGACTTGCGTTACCGCCAGGTGCTGCTACAGCCACGGCCCAGCGCGAATGCCATCGTGTTTTTCGTGCTGGACGTGTCGGCCAGCATGGCGCAGGCCGAGCGCAAGCTGGCCAAATCCTTCTTTTTCTTTGCCTTGCAGGGCTTGCGCCGCAGGTATGCGCGCGTGGAAACACGTTTTATCGCCCATACGACGCGGGCCTGGGAATTTTCCGAAGCCGAGTTCTTCCAGGTCAATGGCATGGGCGGCACCATGGCCTCCACCGCCTTTCGCCTGAGCCGCGAACTGCTGCAGGAACACTATGCGCCGGGCCGCTACAACGCCTACCTGTTCTATGCCTCCGATGGCGAGAATTTCAGCGAAGACCGGGCGGCGGCCAGCCTGGCCCTCGGTGAGCTGGCCGCCTTGCTCAACTACATGGGCTATGTGGAAACCGTGCCCGGCGTGCCGCGCAGCCTGGAAACGGAAATGCACAGCCTGTGCGCCGAGCAGGAAAGGCGGGGCTTGCCCTTGCACAGCAGCATCCTGAGCAGGAATGACGATATCTGGGCGGCCATCCGCACCTTTTTCCAGCACGAGGCGGCCGGTACGGAGGAAGCGGCATGACGCGGCATGACGCACAGGGCCACGGCAGCGCGCCAGACAAACCCGGCCTGGACGCCTACGCGGCGCGCATCGAAGCGCTGGCGCGGAAACTGGGCCTGGAATTTGCCCCCGTCGAGTTCGAACTGGTGCCGGACAGTTTCATGGCCGAGATCGCCATCTATGGTTTGCCCGTGCGCATGCGCCACTGGTCCTTCGGCGTGCGCTACATCCACCAGCTCGTGCATCAAAAGATGGGCAACTCGCACATGTTCGAAGTCATGTTTCCCGGCGACCCATGCCATGCCTACATGGCTGAACACAATTCCGTGGCGGAAAACACCCTCGTCACGGCCCACGTGCTGGGCCATGCCGACTTTGCCAGCCGCAATGCCCTGTTCCTGCGTTTCGGCGCCATGGCGGGCCAGCGCATCCTGGAACAAAGCGCGGCGCGGGCGCAGCGTCTCGAACTGGCGCTGCAGCGCCACGGGCAGGAACAGGTCGAGGCCGTGCTCGACGCGGCACTGGCGCTGGAACAGCACGTGGACATCCACGCCGAACTGCACCGCCCGCCGTATGCCGCGGCATCGGCGCCAGCCGGCGCGGCGGGCACGCCAGACAACGCCGCCGATGACGAACCTTTTGCCCGGCGCTGGCAGCGCCTGCCCGGCGAAGCGGCCGCGCTGGCGGCGCACGGGGCGGCCAGGGCGCGCCTGACCCAGCGCCCGCTCGTGCCGCCGCAAGCGGAGTACGACTTGCTGTGGTTCATCGCACAATACGGGCCGGAGCTGGCCGACTGGGAACGCGACATTTTCCTCGCCGTGCGCGAAGAGTCGTTTTACTTCTATCCCGTATATGCCTGCCAGATCATGAACGAAGGCTGGGCCTCGTACTGGCATGCGCGGCTGCTGCGCGAAGCCCACTTCCTGCCGCCGGCGCTGTATCTGTCCGCCATCAAGTCGCATTCGGACGTGGTGCGCCCTTACGCGGGCGAGCACCAGCAGGCGCTGGCCGTCAACCCCTATCATTTGGGCTTTTGCATGTGGGAACACATCATCGAGCGCGAAGGACTGGCGCGGGCGCGCCAGATCTGCCGCGACGACGACGACTGCAGTTTCATACGCAATTATCTGGACGCCGAACTGGCTGACCGCCTGGGCCTGTTCGTGCATGAAAGCCGCCTTGACGGCGAAACGCGCCTGGCCAGCCGCGACTTGACGGCCATCCGCGAAGCCATCCTGGCGCCCAAATATAACTATGGCGCGCCATGCGTGGCCGTCACCCTGCTCAACGACGACGGCAGCCTGGTGCTGCGCCACGATCACCAGCGCGACGGGCGCGGCCTCGATCTGGAGCGGGCCGAACAGGTGCTGGCGTATATCGCCCGCGTCTGGCGCCGCCCCGTCACCCTGCATACGGCCGATTTCCGGGGCACGCCGCGGGTCCTGCGCAGCAAGGCCGACGGCGTACCGGAGCCGCCCGCGCCGCCCACCCCGACAGCACCACCGGCACCGACGGCGGCGCCCGTCCGGCGCTAAGAGGCGGAACTTGCAGGCGGAACTTGCAGGCAAGACTTGCCGGCAGGATGGGCGCGATTCAGGCCCGGCCAGCCTGTGCCACATACCAGGCGATGGTCTGCCGCAAGCCTTGCGCCAGGTTGTGCGTGGGCACATAGCCGAGCAAGCGGGCCGCCTTGGCGATGTCCGCCTGCGAATGGCGTACGTCGCCGGCGCGAAACTCGCCGTAGTGCGGCGCCTGGGGCACGTGCTGCGGGCGCACGGCCAGCATCATCTGCTGCATGGTGGCGTGCAACTGGGTCAGGCTGGTGCGGGCGTTGACGGCCACGTTGTAGACCTGGTTGACGGCCGCCGGGTCGGTCCCGGTGGCGGCGAGGATATTGGCTTGCACGGCATTGTGCACGAAGCAAAAGTCGCGGCTGGTGGCGCCGTCGCCATGGATGCGCACGGCCTGATTGTCCAGCATGGCGGCGATCCAGCGGGGAATGACGGCCGCGTAGGCGCCCAGCGGGTCTTGTCTCGGACCGAAGACATTGAAGTAGCGCAGTCCCACCGTCTGCATGGTGTAGCAGCGCGCGTACACCTGCGCATACAGCTCGTTGACATATTTGCTCAAGGCATATGGCGACAGGGGCGCGCCGATGTGCTGCTCCACTTTCGGCAAGGCCGGATGGTCGCCATACGTGGCGCTCGAGGCCGCATACACGAAGCGCCGCACGCCCGCGTCGCGCGCGGCGGCCAGCATGTTCAGGAAGCCGCTGACATTGACGGCATGGCACAGCAGCGGGTCTTCCAGCGAACGCGAGACGGAACCGAGCGCCGCCTGGTGCAGCACGTAGTCGACGGCGACGGAGCCGCCCGGATCGGCACGGTTGCACGCGGCCCGGCTGCCGCCGGGGTCGCTGGCGCCGCCGCCACCGTCGGCCGTAGTTGTCCCGCCGCCGGCTTCACCGTCTGCCTCACCGTCGCCGTCGCCACCGCTGGCGGTCAGTACCGGCGTGCCGCACGCGCGCGCACACGCCTGCGGGTCGCGGATATCGCCTTCGATAAAGGTGAAGCGCCGCCATGCCGCTTCGCCCACGCTGGCGCGCACCTGCTCCAGGTTGTGGCGGTGGCCCGTCATGAAGTTGTCCAGGCCGCGCACTTCCTGGCCCAGGTTCAGCAAGGTTTCCAGCAGGTGCGAACCGATGAAGCCGGCCACGCCCGTCACCAGCCAGCGGCGCGGCGTTTGCGCCAGTTGCGCGCAGGCCCGGGCATACGCGCTGTCGCTGCCGGCGGGACCGATGGTAGCGGCCGCCATCACAGCCGCCACACGTGCAAGCCGCCGTCCTGCAGCGGACGGGGGTCGAAATGCGACTTGATGTCGATGAAGCAACCGTTTTCCAGCACCTTGGCCTGGAAGTCGGCCAGCGGGCGGGCCAGCAGGGCCTGGTGCGAGACGGCGCTGATGATGGCCTCGGCCTGCGGCAGCTGCTCCCAGCTTTCCAGCAATAGACCGTACTCTTCCAGCGCCTCGCGCCCATCGGCGACGGGGTCGTGCACGTGCACCTGCACACCGTATGATTGCAGCTCGTGGATCATGTCGACCACTTTCGAATTGCGCAGGTCCGGGCAGTTTTCCTTGAAGGTCAGGCCCAGCACGTTGACGTGCGAGCCTTTCAATTTGAAGCCGGCGCGCACCATTTCCTTGATGGTTTTTTCCGCCACGAACTTGGCCATGCCGTCGTTGATGCGGCGCCCGGCCAGGATCACGTGCGGGTGGTAACCGAGCATTTCCGCCTTGTGCGTCAAATAATAGGGGTCGACGCCGATGCAGTGGCCGCCCACGAGACCGGGACGGAACGGTAAAAAATTCCATTTCGTGCCCGCCGCCTGCAGCACCTCCAGCGTGTCGATGCCGATGCGGTCGAAGATGATGGCCAGCTCGTTCATCAACGCGATGTTCAGGTCGCGCTGCGTGTTTTCGATGACCTTGGCAGCCTCGGCCACCCTGATGCTCGAAGCCCGGTGCACGCCCGCCTCGACCACGCCTTCGTACAGGGCCGCCACCTTGTCCAGGGTGGCCGCGTCGTCGCCCGAGACCACCTTGCGGATGCTGTGCAGGGTGTGGTCCTTGTCGCCGGGATTGATGCGCTCGGGCGAAAAGCCTACGTGAAAGTCTTCCTTCCAGCGCAAGCCCGAATGCTGCTCGAGGATGGGGATGCAGATTTCCTCGGTGGCGCCCGGATACACGGTCGATTCGTAGATGACGACGGCGCCGCGCCGCATGTGGCGCCCGACGGCCGCGCTGGCGCCGGCCAGGGCCGAAAAATCGGGATTGTGCGCGCTGTCGACGGGCGTGGGCACGGCCACGACGATGAAATCGGCCAGTTGCAGCTCGGCCGGGTCGCAGCCCACGCTCAGCCATTGCGCCGCCAGCAGCTGTTCCGTGCTCACTTCGCCCGTCGGATCGATATGGCGCCGGTAGCTTTCCACCTTGCGGGCCGACAAGTCAAAGCCGACCGTGCGCTGGCGCATGCCGAACGCCACGGCCAGCTGCAAGCCCACATAGCCGAGCCCCACCACCGCCACCACGCCCGCCTTGTTATTCACCTTGCTGTCCATAGCCTGTGCTCCGAAGGGTTGCGGCCTGAGCATCGCCGTCCGGGAAATTCTACGGTTGCCGGTTCGGCCATTCTTGAGCGGGAACAAGAAACGCGGAGCGGCGGCCGGCAGGCGCGCGGACAATCGGCGGCTTGTTGAGCGCAATCAAGGAGACCGGCGGCCATCTTTTTAAGCTAGGCCATGCTCATCGTTCATGCATGCCGCTACCGGAGACTTCCATGGCCCGTTCCCTGCCCCGCCCTTTCCCAGGCCTGCCGGCCGCCGCGCTGTGCTGCACCCTGCTGCTGCCCTTGCTGACGGGCTGCCACGGCACGCAGAGCAGCGAAAGCCTGCTGGCCGACGCGCAGCAGTACCGGCAGAAAGGCGAGGCGCGGGCCGCCATCATCCAGTTGAAGAACCTGCTGCAAAAGGAGCCGGACAATGCGGCCGCGCGCTTGCTGCTGGGTAGCATCTATATCGACACGGGCGAGGCCCTGTCGGCCGAGAAAGAATTGCGCAAGGCAAAATCGTTGGGCCTGTCGGCGCAGCAAGTGATGCCATTGCTGGGCAAGACCTGGCTGATGCTGGGCCAGTTCGACAAGGTGCTGGCCGAGATCGCCGACGATGCGGCGCAGCCGGCCAGCGTGCTGGCCCTGCGCGGCGACGCCCTGCTGGCACTGGGCCGCCAGGACGAGGCGCGCGCCCTGTTCTCGCGCCTGCTGGAAGCCCATCCGGACCAGGTCGAGGCATTGCTGGGCCTGGCGCGCCTGGCGGCGCTGCAGCAGCAGGTGACGGCGGCCGAGCTGCTGCTGGCGCAAGCCCTGAAAAACGCGCCCGCCAACCTCGACGCCTTGCGCCTGCAGGGCGACCTGCTGCGCCTGCAAGGCAAGAACGGCGCGGCGCGCCTCGCCTACATGCAGATCCTCAAGATCAAACCGGACAATACCCAGGCGCACATCGACCTGGCCAACCTCGACATCGTGGAAAACCGCTACCCGGAAGCGGCGGCCCAGCTGGCCACGGCGCGCAAATCGGCGCCCAACAGCCTGGGCCTGCTGCAGGCGCAGGCGTTGCTCGATTTTCGCCAGGGCAAGCACAAGGCGGCCTTGCAAGGCTTGCAGCTGGTGCTCAAGGCGGCGCCCGACCACATGCCGTCCATCCTGCTGGCCGGCGCCGTGCAATTGGCGCTCAGTTCGCCGCAACAGGCGGAAAACTATCTGCGGCGCTTCCTGGCCGTGTATCCGAAACACCTGTATGCAGTCAAGATGATGGCGTCGATTGAATTGATGCGCAACAAGACCGACGCGGCCATCGACTTGCTGCAACCGATGCTGGCCGCCTTCCCCGACGACGTGGAATTGCTGTCGCTGGCCGGCGAAGCCCACTTGCGCGCGCGCCGCTACGACAAGGCGACGGCGTATTTCGAACAAGCCAGCACCCTGGCGCCGGACACGGCCAGGCTGCATGCGGCGCTGGGCATCAGCCGCCTGGGCATGGGAGAGAACAGCCGCGCCATCAATGAACTGGAACGCGCCAGCATGCTCGACAAGAGCACGCCGCAGGCGGGCACCATGCTGGTGATGACCTTGCTGCGCAACAAGCAGAACGACAAGGCCCTGGCCACGGTCAAGATGATGGAACAGCAGCAGAAAGGCACGAATCCCTTGCTGCTGAACCTGAAAGGCGGCGTCTACCTGGCCTTGCGCGACTTGCCCGCCGCGCGCGCCAGTTTCGAGCAAGCCCTGGGCATGGACCCTGTCTATCTGCCCGCCCTGAACAACCTGGCGCAGATCGACCTGGCGGAGAAAAAGCCGGAGCAGGCAAAACAGCGCTTCGAGCGGGCGCTGGCGAAGGCGCCGAAAAATGCCGACCTGTGCGCGGCGCTGGCCAAGCTGGCCGCATCGCAGGGCAAGACGGACGAGGCGCGGCGCTGGCTCGAACGGGCCCACCGCGACAATCCCGACGCCGTCGCGCCGGCCCTGCTGCTGAGTAACTTCTACCTGAAGACGGGCGCACCCGACAAGGCGCTGGAACTGGCACGCACCTTTCAGACGGGCCATCCGGGCGACGCCGATGCGCTGGCCCTGCGCGCCCAGGTCGAATACAGCGCCGGCCAGGCGCCGGCCGCGCTCGATAGCTACAACAAGCTGGCCAGCCTGCAAACCACGTCCGCGCCCCTGCAGATGCGCATCGCCAGCCTGCACCTGGCGCTGGGCGACCACCATAATGCGCTGCAAGCCGTCAAGCGGGCGCAGGCGCTTGACCCGTCCCTGCTCGAAGCGCGCGTGGTGGAAGTGGCTCTGCTGCTGAACCTGAATCGCCAGCGCGAGGCGCTGGCCGTGGCGCGGCAGGTACAGGAACAGCAGCCGAAGCTGGCGGCCGGCTACAAGCTCGAGGGCGACGTGCTGATGGAACAGAAGCTGCCGCAGCAAGCCGTCAAGCTGTACCAGCACGCGTTCGACATCAGCCCCATCGGCCCGCTGCAGGTGCAGCTGTACCGCGCCTTGCAGGCGTCGGGCCAGGAGCGCGACGCCGAGGCGCGCATGGCCGCCTGGCTCAAGGAACATCCGGAAGACGTGCCGACGCACACCTACCTGGCCGGCACACGGCTGGCGGCGAAACAATACCGCGCCGCCATCGAGCACTTCCAGTATGTGGTGGCCAAGGACACGGACAATGTCGTGGCGCTGAACGACCTGGCCTGGGCGTATCAGCAGGAAAAAGATCCGCGCGCGCAAGCCACGGCCGAGCAGGCGCTCAAGCTGGCGCCCGACAATCCCGCCGTGCTCGACACCCTGGGCTGGATCGTACTGGAACGGGGCGACGTCCCGCGCGCCACGGCCCTGCTGCGCAAGGCGGCGGGGCTGGCGCCGACATCCCCCGAAGTGCTGTACCACCTGGGTGCGGCCCTGGCGAAAGCGGGCGACAAGGGCGGCGCGCGCAAGCAACTGGAACAATTGCTTGCCGCCAACAAGGACTTTCCGCAGCGGGCCGCGGCGCAGGCCTTGCTGACCCAGCTGTAAGCCATGGCCATGCACGCTGCCATGCCCGGGCTGGCGGCGCGGCCGCTGGCCCTGCTGGCGGGCGCGGCCTGCGCGCTGGCCTTGCGCCACTATCCGCTGGGCCACGGTTGGCCCGGCCTGCTGTTTGCCATCCTGCTGCCAGCCTATTTCCTGCTGCTGTGCTGGCGCCCCGCCTGCTGGCTGTTCTGCGTGCCCGCCCTGCTGCCCGTGCTCGACCTGGCGCCGTGGACGGGCTGGTTCTTCCTCGAGGAAATCGACGTGCTGCTGTTGCTGACGGTGGCGTGCGGCTACTGGCGCCTGGGCGGCCCTGTCCAGAGCGCCGCGGCCACGCTCTCGCCCGCCGCCCGCGCCTGTCTGCTGCTGTGCAGCCTGGCCTGGCTGGCGGCCGTGCTGCGCGGTGTGCTGCCGCTGGCGCCGCTCGACCTGAATGCCTGGGATAATTATTTGAGCCCCTACAACAGCCTGCGGCTGGGCAAGGCCTGGGCCTGGAGCATGCTGCTGCTGCCGCTGCTGCTGCGCGACGGGGATCCTTCCGCCCTGCGCCGCTACGCGCTGCCGGGCATGCTGGCCGGGCTGGCGATGGTGTCGCTGTTCGCGCTGTGGGAACGGGCCGTGTTTCCCGGCCTGTCGAACCTGTCGAGCGACTACCGCATCACGGCGCCGTTTTCCGCCATGCACACGGGCGGCGCCGCGCTCGATGGCTACCTGGCCCTGAGCCTGCCGTTTGCCGCGCTGTGGCTGGCGCGCGCCCGCAGCCGCTGGCAGGCGGCGCTGGCCATGCTGCTGCTGGCCCTGGCCCTGCACGCGGCGTTCACCACCTTTTCACGGGGCTTGTATGCGGCGCTGGCGGCGGCCATGCTGCTGGGATTCTGGCAAACCCTGCGCACGCCGCCCGGCGCGGCGCGGCGCCCGCCCGGCCGCCCGCCCGTGCGCGGTGTGTTGCTCAGGCTGCTGCTGGCCGGTCTGGGCACCGGCCTGCTCGTGTACATGTTCAGCCTGGCCGGCTACCGGGGCTTGCTCGCCGCCGTGGTCCTGCTCGCGGCCAGCTTCGTGCTGGCCGCGCGGCCCTTGCCGTGGCGTTTGGCGCCGGCCAGCCTGCTGTGCGCGCTGTGCCTGCAGGGTTTGCTGGCCGCCTGGTGGCCGGAGCCGCTTGATCAGCACACGGCCGGCTGGCTGAAAGGCCCGTATTTCCTGTTCCTGCTGGCGGCCGTGCTGCTGGCGGCCATGCTGTGGCCCGGCGCTGGCGCCGCCAAGGGGCCAGCCAGGCTGGGCGTGGCGATGATGGCGTGGACCATGCTCGCATGTAATCTCGCCTGGATAGGCTGGCACTGGGCCGGTGCTGGCGCGCTGCTGCCGGCCGGCCTGGTCGTGCTGCTGGCCATGCTGATGCTGGGCAACGGACGCCTGCGCCCGCCCCTGTGGCGGCTGGACCGGGCCAGCCTGAGCATCGCGGGCGCGGCCGGCATCCTGCTGCTGCTGGCCATCCCCGTCTCGGCCAGCTATTACGCCACCGAGCGTTTCGCCACCACGGCCTTCGACATGCAGGGCCGCTTGCGCCATTGGCGGCAAGCGCTGGCCATGCAGCCAGCCGACTGGGGCGAGCGCCTGTTCGGCATGGGCATGGGCAGCTTTCCCGCCACCTATTACTGGCACAATCCCCAGCGCGAAGTGCCGGCCACCATCACGTATGCCGAAGAAGGGGGGAATCGCTATGTGCGCCTGGCCAGTCCCGGCTACAGCGCCGGCTATGGCGAACTGCTGCGGCTGCTGCAGCGCGTGCGCGTGCAGCCCGCCACGCGCTACACCCTGGCGCTGGACGTGCGCCGAAGCGGCCCCATGCCCGTGCTGCAGGTGCGCCTGTGCCAGCGGCAATTGCTGTATGCGCAAGGCTGCGTGTCCGTCCCCCTGCGCCTGCGTCCTCATCCGACCGGCAGTCCGGCGGCGGTCTGGCAGCACTACGACGTGCCGTTCGACAGCGGCTGGCTGGGCGCGGGCGCCTGGCTGCTGCGCCCGCCCGTGCAGCTGGAACTGGCGGCCAGCGGCACGGCTGACTCGTCCGTGCTCGAAGTCGACAATCTGAGCTTGCGCACGCCCGGCGGCGAGGAATTGCTCGCCAACGGACGCTTTACGCAGGCCAACAATTACTGGTTTTTCAGCAGCGACCACCATCACTTGCCATGGCATATCAAGAGCATGGCGCTGCACGTGCTGGTGGAAACGGGCTGGTGCGGCGCACTGGCCATGCTGGCCCTGCTGGCCATGGCCGGCACGCGCCTGCTGCGCCAGGCCAGGGGGGGCGATCCAGGCGCGCTGGCCTGCGCCGCCGCCCTGCTGGGTTTTCTCGTCGTCGGCCTGTTCGACAGCCTGCTCGACGTGCCGCGCATCGCCTTGCTGTGCTATCTGTTGCTGCTGTGCGCGCTGCTGAGGCCCGCCCACTCCCCGCCACCTCCTGCCCTTGAAAGCGCGCCGCCATGAAAGCCCTGCCGTTGACATTCCCCTTCGCCCTGCTCACCTGCCTGGCCTGGCTCCTGGCCTGCGCGCCGTGCCGCGCCGACGCATCGCTGGCGCAGACCATCGCGCGCGTCAAGCCGTCGATCGTCGGCGTGGGCAGCCTGCAAAAGACGCGCACGCCGCCGATGAATTTCATCGGCACGGGTTTCGTGGCCGGCGACGGCTTGAGCGTGCTGACGTGCGCGCATGTGATCCAGAAACTGCTCGACGCGAATCCGAACGAAGTCATCGGCATACTCACGGGCCAGGGCGAGGTGGCGCAATTTCGCCCCGCCAAAGTCCAGGCGCTGGACACGGAACACGACCTGGCCTTGCTGCGCCTGGCGGGCGCGCCGCTGCCCGCCCTGGCGCTGGGCGACGCTGCCACGGTGCGCGAGGGCCAGGCCCTGGCTTTCACGGGTTTTCCGCTCGGGACCTTGCTCGGTTTGCACCACGTGACGCACCGCGCCACCGTGTCATCGCTGACGCCGGTGGTCATGCCCAGCGAAAACGCGCAGCGCCTCGACGTCCGGCGCCTGGCGCAGCTGCAAAAGGCGCCCTACACCGTGTTCCAGCTGGACGCGACGGCGTATCCGGGCAGCAGCGGCAGCCCGCTGTTCGATCCCGAGACCGGTCTCGTCTACGGCATCGTCAACATGGTGTACGTCAAGGGCCTGAAGGAGGCCGCCATCAGCGCGCCGAGCGGCATCACCTACGCGATTCCGGGCGGCTACATGCAGGCGATCTTACTGAAAAGCAAATAAACCTCAGTTGCGCCCTTGCCTCAGCCGGTCGGTAATGCCGGGCTCATCCCATGTCGGAAAAAAAAAGGGGTAAAACGACCGTTCACCCCCATGCTGTTCCATCAGGCCACCGTATTTGCGGATCTGGGCCCCCATGTAGTCGAGGTCCAGCCGTAGCAGCACGGCCGGCGCCCCCACGCGCGTGCACTCGCGCTCGCCGCCGAAGTCCTGGAAGCCCAGCATGCGCTTGTAAAACACCACGTGGCGCGGATTGACTTCGATCACGTAATCCGTAAAGCCGTGAATATTGTGGGCATAGATATAAGAAATATGAATCAGCGCCGCAAACACGCGCTTGCTCACACCCTTGTCGATGGCCAGGCGCGACGGCTCGCACAGGCGCCGGCCCTGCTCGCGCAGGACGTCGAGCTTGTCGCGGAAGTTTTCATCGGCCGGCAAGCCCGTCTCGTCATTGTCGAGGCACAGGGTCATGGTGCCGACGGTGGTGCCCGCCGTTTCCGCGAACAAGGTGATCTTGTTCAAGGCGTGCGCGATGCCGGGATCGACGGCATAGCCGCGCCAGCCGTACATCTTGCGGATCAGCAAGCTGGCCGCTTCACGCCGGCCACGCGAATTGGCCATGCGGATATGAAAGCGCTGCAGGTCGAGCTCATGCTCCATGGCCGGGTCGATCTGCCCCTCGCCCACCACCAGGTCGCTGAAAGTACCGGGCGTGTCGAAGGAAATAATGGGTTCATCTTCAAAGCTCATCTTGTCCTCACGTTCATCGGCAGCCGTCGAGACGGACTGAAGCCAATGCCTTGTGACAAGACAAAAACGGGAGAAGTTCCCACCTTTAGCTAAAAAAACAGAAGAAATCTGTCTTTAGATAGCAAAATAACACGATGAAATTTGCCGAAAAGTACAAAATGACAAATATAAGTGCTGTTTTGATATTGTCGAGCCCGCTGTTAAAAAAAGCTTTCCGGGATCAATAAAACGTCGCCCGGCCGCATCATGACATTCGCGGAAATATCGCCCTCCTTCAATAAATCGTCGAGCCGCACGCGCAGCTGCTGCTGGCTGCCCTCGCGCACGCGGATGATGCTGGCCTTGTTGCCGGCCGCGAAATCGGTGATGCCGCCCACGGCGATGAGCACGTCCATCAGCGACATGCCGAGCCGGTACGGCAGCGCCTGCGGCTTGGCCGCCTCGCCGATCACGCGGATCTGCTCGCCATACGGCCCCGAGAAATTGGTGACGATGACCGTCACCACGGGCTGCTGGATGAACTTGCTCAAGGCTTGCTCGATGTCGCGCGCCAGCTGGGTCGACGTCTTGCCGCTGGCCTCCAGGTCTTCCACCAGCGGCGTGGTGATCTTGCCGTCCGGCCGCACGGCCACCGTCAGCGACACTTCCGGATTGCGCCAGACGATGATGTTGACGGAATCGCCCGGCCCGATCAGGTAATCGTGCATGGGCGCGCTGTCGTCGGCGGGCGCCAGCGGATAGCGGGTGCGGCAGCCTCCCAGCAGGCCGGCGGCACCGGCCAGGAGCAGCGTGTTGCAGACAAATGCACGGCAAAACGGATTCATGCGGAGCCTCTTCGAGTCGATGGCGCGTCCATGGCCGGCCCCGCAGAACCAGCCTGGGCCGCGAACTTCCTATGATTATTAAAAGCCGGCAAGTGAACCTTGAGGCGTATCAAGAAGCAATCATCTTGGGAAATCTTGCTCGACAGGCGCCCTATACTTTGCTTACTCAACAGACAAGCATTTCTTGCAAGACGCCGTCGCCCGCCCGTCTGCCGTGCAGCACCGTTACCTGAAGGAAGCGACATGGAGCAATTGATACAGCAACTGCTTTCCAGCCTGAAAGGCATCTGGAAATACCGCTGGCATGCGGTGCTGGTGGCGTGGCTGGTGGCCATCGTCGGCTTCATCAAGGTGATCAGCCTGCCCGACGACTTCCAGACGTCGGCGCGCGTGTTTGTCGATACGCAAACCATCCTCAAGCCGCTGATGGCCGGCATGACCAGCGTGCCGAACACGGAACAGCAGGTGGCCATCATGAGCCGCACCCTGCTCAGCCGGCCCAACGTGGAGCGCGTCATGCGCATGGTCGACCTCGACCTCGATTCGAAGACCGTGCGCGAGCACGAGGCCCAGCTCGATGACCTGATGAGCCGCATCAAGATCACCGGCACCAACGCCTATGACATCTACACCATCAGCTACAGCGGGCGCAACCCGAAGCTGGTGCGCGACGTGGTGCAAAGCCTGCTGACCATCTTTGTCGAAGGCAGTTTCCAGGGCAAAAAGGGCGATTCGCAGAAGGCGGTGCAATTCATCGACGAGCAGATCAAGAATTACGAGGACAAGCTGAGCGCGGCGGAAAACCTGGTGAAGGAATTCAAGATCCGCAACAACCTGCTGCTGCCGCGCCAGGGCATCGACTACGGCAGCCAGCTGCTGATGTCGTCCGATAGCCTGAACAATGCCAAGCTGGAGCTGGTCGAGGCGGAACAGGCGCGCAAGGCCATCCAGAGCCAGATCGAGGGCGACGAGCCCGTGCTCGACATGGAGCCGAACGCGTCGTCCATCACGAATCCCGAACTCGACGAGCGCATCGCCTCGCTCAACAAGAACCTCGACAACCTGCGCATGCAATTTACGGAATTGCATCCCGACATCATCGCCTCGAAGCGCCTGGTGGCCCAGCTGGAAGAGCGCAAGATCGAGGAAAGCAAGCTGAAAACGGCGTCCGGCGACCCGGGCAAGAACTACAGCCCCATGCTGCAGCAGCTGAAGGTGGCGCTGACGGACGCGGACGCCAAGGTGGCCGCCATCCGCGCCCGCGTGCAGGAATACAGCGCGCGCAATGAACGGCTGCTGGCGCAGAGCAATGCCGTGCCCGAGGTGGAATCGCAGCTGGCACAGCTCAACCGCGACTACATCATCAACAAGGAAAACTATGAAAAGCTGATCGGCCGGCGCGAAGCGGCCAAGCTGTCGGGCGAACTCAGTTCCACCACCGAGATGATGGCCTTCAAGATCATCGACCCGCCCACGGTGCAATATGCGCCCGTCGGCCCGAACCGCCCGCTGCTGTTCAGCGCGGCGCTGGGCGTGGCCCTGGTGGCCGGCGTCGCCGCGGCCCTGCTGATCAGCCAGGTGCGCCCCACCTTCCTCAGTCCGTCCGAACTGCGCGACGCGACGGGCTTGAACGTGCTGGGCACGGTATCGATGAACTGGACGCCGCTGCAGCAGGTGCGCCGCCGCCGCGCCCGCTATGGCTTCGGCGCCTGCCTGGGCAGCCTGTTCGTGCTGTACGGCGGGGTCATGACGGCCGCGCTGCTGAAATTCTAGAGCCACCAGGGGAGCGACGATGAGCAGCAAGGACAGCGGCAAGCAGGAACCCACGATCCTGGGCGTGGCCGAGGCCAGCGTGCCCTATGGTGCGGATGGTCCGGAGGTGGCCGCTGGCGCGGATGGCGCGCAGGCGGCCCGCTCGCCCCAGTACCGGCCCCTGAACCTGGCCCGGCTGGCCGAGCAGGGCATGCTCACGCACGATGGCGGGCGCAGTTCGGTGGCCGAGGATTTCCGCATCATCAAGCGCCCGCTGCTGCGCCAGGCGCGCGCCAGCGGCGCCGAGGCCATCCGCCACGGCAACCTGATCGTCGTCACCAGCGCCATGCCCGGCGAAGGCAAGACGTATTGCGCCGTCAACCTGGCCATGAGCATCGCCATGGAAATGGATATCACAGTGCTGCTGGTCGATGCCGACGTGGCGCGCCCGTCCGTGCTGAAAGTGCTGGGCCTGCCGCCCGAGCCGGGGCTGATGGACGTGCTGCTCGACCCGCAGCTGGCGATGGCGGACGTGATCCTGAAAACCAACGTGGCCAACCTGAGCATCCTGCCCGCCGGGCGCAGCAACAAGCATGCGACGGAACTGCTGGCCAGCCGGGCCATGAGCCGCTTGCTGGCCGAGATCGCCAGCCGCTACGCCGACCGCGTCGTCGTCTTCGACTCGCCGCCCCTCTTGATCACCAGCGAGGCGCACGCGCTGGTGGGACAGATGGGCCAAGTGGTGATGGTGGTCGAGGCGGAAACGACGACCCAGCACGCCGTCAAGGAAGCGCTGCGCCAGATCGACTCGTGCGAGCACATCCATTTAATCTACAACAAGACCAGATCATTCCCCGGCAACGACTACTACGGCTATGGCCATTACGATTAGCCGCCGGGTTCCGCTGCCGCTGCTGCCGTTCCTGTCCCTGCTGCTGCCCGCGCCGGCCGGCGCCGTCGACTGGCTGGTGAAACCGTCGCTGCGCCTGCGCGAAAGCTATACGGACAATGCCTTGCGCGCGCCGCCCGGCCAGGCGCAATCGGACTTCATCACGGAAATCGCGCCCGCCATCGCCCTCATCGGCACGGGCCCCCGCCTGCGCGTGCACCTCGACTACAGCTGGCACAAATACCTGTCGGGACAGCGTGCCGATACCGATAACCACCAGCTGCACGCCTCGGCCGACGCCGAGCTGGTGAAGGACTGGTTCTTCATCGATGCCGATGCCAGCGTGAACCGGCGCAACATCTCGCCGTTCGGTCCCCAATTGATCGACGACCTGCCCGACACGGACAATGCCAGCACCGTGCGCACCACCGGCATCAGCCCGTATTTGCGCCACCGCTTCCGCGGCCTGGCCACGGCGGAGCTGCGCTACACGCGCAACACGGTCGACAGCGGCGGCGACTTGTTGTCCGTGCACAGCGATGAAATGGAATTGCTGCTCAGCGGCGAGCCGCGCGCCGGCGGCTGGACCTGGAACGCCAGCCACGACGTGCGCCGCACGCAGGACAGCAAGCTGGCGCCCGTGCGCATGCAGCGCAGCAGCGTGGGCCTGCGCTATCCGTTCAGCAGCAAATGGGCGGCCACGGCCAGCGGCGGCCTGGAAAAGGAAGGCTATATCTCTACCAGCGGCAAGGCGCCCGAGGGGCGCTTCTGGTCGCTGGGCGGCGTGTGGACGCCATCGCCGCGCACCAGCGTGGCCTTCAGCACGGGCAAGCGCTTCTTTGGCACCACCTACAGCCTGGATGCCAACTTCCTGCAGCGCCATACCAACTGGCAACTGAGCTACAGCGAAAACATCACCACCATGCCGACGCAATTTTCTCGCCTGGGAAACCGCGACGCGGCCCAGTTGCTCGATCAGTTATGGCGCGGCATCTTTCCCAACACGCGCGACCGGCGCCTGCGCATCGATGCCTTCCTGCGCTACGCCAACAGCCTGGGGCCGGAACGGGGCGCCATCAATTACTTCAGCCACCGCTATTTCCTGCAAAAACAGCTGAAGCTGACGATGGCGCGCGCCACGGCGAAAAGCACGATGATCGCCGGCATCACGGTTGTCGACCGTACGGCGCAGACGGCCAGCGGCATCGACAGCGGCTTGCTGCCCGGCGTGGAATTCGGCAGCGAAGACCGCACGCGCCAGATCGGCGGCAACCTGGGCTGGAGCTGGCAAGCCAGTGCGCGCACCAGCGTGAATCTCAATGGCGGCTACGCCAGCGTGCGCTCGCTGAGCGTGCCCCGGCGCGACAACAACATCACCATGACGGCCGGCTACAACCGCATCCTGCAGCCGGACATGACGGCCAGCATCGAGCTGCGCCACACGCGCCACGCCAGCAACCGGGGCGGCGATTACCGCGAGAACGGCGTCAGCGCCACGCTCATCATGCAATTCTAAGGAGGCCGCAATGTCCGACCCCTCTTTTGCGTCCGCCGCGCCGGCGCACCTGCTGTGCGTGGTGGCCGCGCGCCCCAACCTGATGAAGATGGCGCCCATCCTGGCCGCCCTGGCCCGCCAGGCGCCGGCCGTGCGCGTGACCTTGCTGCATACGGGTCAGCATTACGACACGGCCATGAATGGACAGTTGTTTACGGACCTGGGCCTGCGCCCGCCCGACATCGCCCTCGACGTCGGCTCGGGCAACCACGCGCAGCAGACGGCCGAGATCATGCGCCGCTTCGACGCCGTGCTCGACGCCCATCCGCCGCTGGCGCCCGATGCCGTGCTGGTGGTGGGCGACGTCAATTCCACCCTCGCTTGCGCGCTGGTGGCGGCCAAGCGGGACATCCCCGTGATCCACGTCGAGGCGGGCCTGCGCAGCGGCGACCGGCGCATGCCCGAGGAAATCAACCGCGTGCTGACGGATCAATTATCGAGCCTGCTGCTCACCAGCGAGGCAGGCGCGCGCGCCAACCTGCTGCGCGAAGGCATCGCTCCCGAACGCATCCATTTCACGGGCAACGTCATGATCGACAGCCTGCGGCGGCAGCTGCCGCGCGCCGTCAAGCCGGCCGCCACCCTGCGCGCGCACGGCCACGCCTGCCCGCCCGCGTATGGCCTGCTGACCCTGCACCGGCCGTCGAACGTGGATGACCCGGCGCAGCTCGCCGCGCTGCTGCAGGCGCTGGGGCAGCTGTCGCGCCAGCTGCCGCTGCTGTTCCCCATCCATCCCCGTACCCTGGCCGGCCTGCGCCTGGCGGGCCTGGAACCCGTGCTGGCGCGGCATGCGATCATCCGCCTGCCGCCGCTGGGCTACCTGGAAATGCTGGGCCTGATGCAAGAGGCGCGCCTGGTGCTGACGGATTCGGGCGGCATCCAGGAAGAAAGCACGGCCCTGGGCGTGCCCTGTTTGACCCTGCGCGCCAACACGGAGCGGCCCGTCACCGTGAGCGACGGCACGAACACGCTGGCCGGCACGGAGCCGGCCGCCATTCTGGCGCTGGCGCGCGCCATCCTCGACACGGGCGGCAAGCGGGGCCGCATACCGCCCCTGTGGGATGGCCACGCGGCCACGCGCATCGCCGCCATCGTCGCGCCCTGGCTGGCGGCGCGCCGGGGCACGCCATGACGGCGCCTGCGCTGCCGCCGGCGCTGAAGAATGCGCTCACCATCGACGTGGAAGACTATTTCCAGGTGTCCGCCTTCGCGCCGCACATCGCCCGCGCCGACTGGCCCCGCCTGGAATGCCGGGTCGAGGCGAATATCGAGCGCATCCTGCTGCTGCTGGAGAGCCGGCGCATCCACGCCACCTTTTTTACGCTGGGCTGGATCGCCGAACGCTATCCGGCCATGCTGCGCCGCGTGGCCGCCGCCGGGCACGAGGTGGCCAGCCACGGCTATGCCCACCTGCGCGCCAACGAGCAGCCGGCCGCGCAGTTCGCCGACGACGTGCGCCGCAGCAAGGCCATCCTGGAACAATTGACGGGGCTGGCCGTGCGCGGCTACCGGGCGCCCAGCTTTTCCATCGGCGCGGCCAATCTGTGGGCCTTCGACGTGCTGCAGGAAGCGGGCTACCGCTACAGTTCCAGCATCTACCCGATCCGCCACGACCATTACGGCATGCCCGACGCGCCCCGCTTCGCCTGGCGCCCGCGCGGGCCGCACGGCGTGCTGGAACTGCCCGTCAGCACCGTGCGCCTGCGCGGACGCAACCTGCCGGCCGGCGGCGGCGGCTATTTCAGATTGATGCCGTATGCACTGTCGCGCTGGCTTTTGCGACGCATCAATTCGCGCGACGGGCAAGCTGGCATATTCTATTTTCATCCTTGGGAACTCGATCCCGGCCAGCCGCGTCCACTTGGTCTCAGCGCCAGGACGCGCTTTCGCCACTACCTGAACCTGGGGCGCATGGAAGCGCGGCTGGGGCGACTGACGCGCGACTTCGCCTGGGACCGCATGGACCGTATTTTTCTGGAAAGCACATGATGCACGAGGCCAGCCTTCCTCCCGACTACGCGCCGTCCAGCGCCGCCATCGCCGTGCGCTCCCTGCAGGCGCACGAGCATGCACGCTGGGATGCCTTTGTCGATACTTGCCAGCAAGCGACCTTCTTTCACCGGGCGGGCTGGCAAACCATCATGGAGCAAGGTTTCAAGCACGACAGCTATTTCCTGTACGCGGAACAGGACGGGCGCATCGCCGGCGTGCTGCCGCTGGCCCATCTGCGCAGCCGCCTGTTCGGCGCATCGCTCGTCTCGCTGCCGTTCTGCGTCTACGGCGGCATCGCCGGCGGCGGCGCGGCCGTGCGCCAGGCGCTCGACAGCGCCGCGCTGGCGCTGGCGCGGCGCCTCGGCGTGGGCCACCTGGAATACCGCTGGCGCGAAGCGCCGGAAGACATGGAGACTTCCTGGCTGCACAAACCCCTGTACGCGACCTTCCGCCGGCCGTTAAGCCCAGATGCCGAGCAGAATCTGCTGGCCATACCCCGCAAGCAGCGCGCCGTCGTGCGCAAGGCCATGGCGGGCGGCCTGCACAGCGCCATCGACTACGACCTGCGCCATTTCTACCCGATCTATGCGGCCAGCGTGCACCGGCTGGGCACGCCCGTCTTCGCGCAGCGCCATTTTTCCCTGCTGCGCACG
The DNA here is from genome assembly GCF_056174685.1 of Janthinobacterium sp. BHSEK. Lineage (NCBI taxonomy): Bacteria > Pseudomonadati > Pseudomonadota > Betaproteobacteria > Burkholderiales > Oxalobacteraceae > Janthinobacterium > Janthinobacterium sp. BHSEK. The sequence continues at coordinate 10,463 of NZ_JBWBYV010000067.1, read as the reverse complement.
GTCTTCGGCGACGCCTGCGACATCCTCACCGTGTACCACGGCCAACAGGCGCAGGCCAGCGTGCTGCTGTTCTATTTCCGCGATGAAGTATTGCCGTATTACGGTGGCGGCACGCCGCTGGCGCGCAGCACGGGCGCCAACGACTTCATGTACTGGGAAGCGATGCGCCGCGCCTGCGCACGCGGCTACCGCCTGTTCGATTTCGGCCGCAGCAAGCTGGGCACGGGCGCCTTCGACTTCAAGAAGAACTGGGGTTTTAGTGCGCAGCCGCTGCCGTATGCCTGCCAGCTCGTGCGCGCCAGGGCCTTGCCGGAAGTCAATCCCCTGAATCCGAAATACGCGCTGTTCATCCGCGCCTGGCGCCGCCTGCCGCTGCCGCTGGCCAACCTGCTGGGGCCGCACATCGTGCGGCAACTGGGCTAAGCAAGGGGACACACCATGCGCGAACTCCTGTTCCTCTCCCACCGTCTGCCGTATCCGCCCAACAAGGGCGACAAGATACGTTCGTGGCACATGCTGCAATACCTGAGCCGGCATTTCCGCGTGCACCTGGGCTGCTTCATCGACGATGACGACGACTGGCAGCACGCGAAAACCGTGGCCGCCCTGTGCGCCAGCACGCGCTTCATCGGCTTGCGGCGCACTACGGCCCGCTGGCGCGCCACGCAGGCGCTGCTGTCGCGGCAAGCCATGAGCGTGCAGTATTACCGCGATGCGCGGCTGCTGCAATGGGTCGAAGGCGTGATCTCGACCGGCAAGGTGCGCCACGCGCTGGCCTTTTCCGGCCCCATGGCGCAATACATCGACGGCAGCGCGGGCCGCGCCTTGCACCGCGTCATCGATTTCGTCGACGTCGATTCCGACAAGTGGCGCCAGTACGGCGACAGCAAGCCCTGGCCCATGTCGCAGCTGTACCGCCGCGAAGCGCATCTGCTGCTGCAGTACGAGCGCCATATCGCCCAGCAGTTCACGGCCGCCAGCTTCGTCTCGCCGGCCGAAGCGGCCCTGTTCCGCCAGTGCGCCCCGATGGCGCGGCGCAAGACGGGCCATGTCAACAACGGCGTCGACACGGCATATTTCACGCCCATGCCGGCCCAGCCCGGCGTATATCCGCCCGGCGTGCAGGCGCTGGTGTTTACGGGCGCCATGGATTACTGGCCGAACGTCGACGCCGTGCAATGGTTCGTGCGCCACGTCTGGCCCGCCCTGCGGCGCCAGTTTCCCCAGCTGCGGTTCTATATCGTCGGCAGCGCGCCCGTGCCCGCCGTAACGGCGCTGGCCAAGACTCCTGGCGTGGTGGTGACGGGCAAGGTGCCCGACATCCGCCCCTACCTGGCCGGCGCGGCCCTGGCCGTGGCACCGCTGCGCATCGCCCGCGGCGTGCAGAACAAGGTACTGGAAGCGATGGCGATGGGCAAGATCGTGCTGGCCACGCCGCAGGCGCTGGAAGGCATCGCCGCCCAGCCGGGCCTGGAACTGCTGCTGGCGCGCGACGACGCCGAATTCATCCACCATGCGGCGCGCGTGCTGCGCCATGCCCAGGGCGACGCGGCCGAAGGCAGCGGCGCGGCCATCGGCGCGGCGGCGCGCCAGCTGGTCCTGCAGGATTACGACTGGGAACGCAATCTGCGGGGCCTGGGCGCCATGCTGGGACTGCCTGCCGAGGCCGGGACCGATGCGGCTGGCAGCGGCGCCGCCGCGCCTTTGCTGCCGGCGCGGGAGCCCTCCACATGAGCTTGCAGCTCGACAGCGCCACGCGTTTGCCGGACGCGGCCGTCCTGCCGCGGGGCCGGCGCCAGGCCGCCCTGGCGGCCCTGCTGCTGGCCCTGGCCGCCGTCGTGCTGCTGTACCACGCCACCTTCTGGTCGATGGTGGAACTGTGGTCCCGCTCGCAAACGTTCGCGCACGGCTTCTTGATCGTGCCCATCAGCTGCTGGCTGGCCTGGCGCCAGCGGGACCGCCTGGCCGCGCTGGCGCCCCAGCCGTCGCGGCAGGGCTTGCTGCTGCTGGGCGCGCTGGGTCTGGCCTGGCTGCTGGCCGACGCCGCCAACGTGCCCGTGGTGGAACAATATGCGGCCACGGCCATGCTGCCCGCCTGCGTGCTGGCCATCCTCGGCTGGCCGGCCGTGCGCCTGCTGGCCTTTCCGCTCGCGTATCTGTTCCTGGCCGTGCCGTTTGGCGAAGTCTTCCTCGACCCGCTGATCGACTTCACGGCCGCCTTCACCGTCACGGCGCTGCAATGGACGGGCGTGCCCGTGTTTCGCGACGGCAGCAATTTTTCTTTGCCCTCCGGCAACTGGTCGGTGGTGGAGGCGTGCAGCGGCTTGCGTTACCTGATCGCCGCGCTGGCCCTGGGCGCCCTGTTCGCCCACGTCAACTGCCACAGCGCGCCGCGGCGCGTGGCCGTCATGGCCGCCGCCCTGCTGGTACCCATCCTGGCCAATGGCGTGCGCGCCTACCTGATCGTGATGCTGGGCCACCTGAGCAATATGCGCCTGGCCGTGGGCGTCGACCACCTGATCTATGGCTGGCTGTTCTTCGGCGTGGTGGCGCTGCTGCTGTTCTGGCTGGCCGCGCGCTGGCGCGAACTGCCGCCGGCGCCGATCTTGCCACCCACGTTGCCACCCGTCCTGCCGCCCCGGCCTGTCGCTGGTGGCGTTGCGGCCAGCCCGCGCGCCGCCGTGCGCGCCAGCATCGCCTGCCTGCTGCTGGCGGCGCTGTGGCCGGCGCTGGCCTTCGCCAGCCAGCGCCAGGATGGCATGGCGGCGCCCGGCTCCCCCGCCGTGCTGGCCTTGCCCGATCCGCCCGCCTGGCGGCGTCTGCACGCCGCGGCGCCCCTCTGGCAGGCGCCGTATGCGGGCGCGCCCGCGCGCTTTGCCGCCACGTATGCGCGCCGGGATGGCGACGGCGCGCCGGTGGGCTTGCAGCTGCACTGGTATGCGCGCCAGGCGCGCGATGCCGAACTGCTGACGCACCAGGCCCTGCCCTACGGCCCCCGCTGGATGGCACTGGCGCAGCGCGTGCGGCCCGTCACCCTGGCCGGCGGCCCCATGACCGTGCGCGAAAGCGTGCTGGCGCACGGCGGCGAGCGCCTGCTCGTGTGGCGCCTCTACCGCCAGGGCGGCATCGTCACGGCCCGGCCCGTGCTGGTGAAACTGCTGCTGGCGCAAGCCAAGCTGCTGGGCAGGCGCCAGGATGGCGCCGACATCCTCGTCTTTGCCGCCTACGACGAGCTGGCGCCGCCGCCGCACGCGCGCCTGCAAGCCTTCCTGCAAGCGGCGCTGCCCGTCATCGAACAACGCCTGCAGGAGCTGCCGCATGGCCCTTGACTTCGATACCGGCGGCACGCGCCAGGCTGCCGCAGGGCCCGGCGGCGCCCCCCTGATCGTGCACGTGATCCACCAGCTCGACGTGGGCGGGCTGGAAAACGGCCTGGTCAACCTGATCAACCATTTGCCGCCCGGGCGCTACCGGCACGCCATCGTCTGCCTGAAGAACGCCACCGCGTTTCGCCAGCGCCTGACCACCCCTGGCGTCGACGTGATCAGCCTGGACAAGCGCGAAGGCAAGGACTGGCGCCACTACCTGCGCCTGTACCGCGTGCTGAAACAGCTGCGCCCGGCGCTCGTGCATACGCGCAACCTGGGTTGCCTCGAGGCGCAGCTGCTGGCCTGTCTGGCCGGCGTGCGCCTGCGCGTGCATGGCGAGCACGGGCGCGACATGAGCGACCTGCACGGCACCCGCCGCAAATACCGGCTGCTGCGCAAATGCATGCTGCCGCTGGTGCAGCACTTCATCGCCGTCAGCGCCGACCTGGGCCACTGGCTGGTGGACGCCATCGGCGCGGCGCCCACGCAGGTGTCGCACATCGGCAATGGCGTCGACAGCGTGCAATTCCATCCGCGCCTGGGGCCGCCCGCCGCCGTGGGCCCGCCCGGTTTCCTGTGCAACGGCGCCTTCGTCATCGGCAGCGTGGGCCGCATGGCCCCCGTCAAGGATCCCGCCTCGCTGGTGCGGGCCTTCCTGCTGCTGCTGGCCCAGCCGGGCGCCCGCGCGCGCCTGCGGCTGATCATCGTCGGCGACGGGCCGTGCCGCCAGGCTTGCCTGGAGCTGCTGCAACAGGCCGGCGCGGCCCATCTGGCCTGGCTGCCCGGCGCGCGCGACGACGTGGCGCAGCTGCTGCGCGCCATGGACCTGTTCGTGCTGCCGTCCCTGGCCGAAGGCAGCTCGAACACCATCCTCGAAGCGATGGCGACGGGGCTGCCCGTCGTCGCCACGCAGGTGGGCGGCAACGCGGAACTGGTGCAGTCGGGCTGGAGCGGCACCCTGGTGCCGCCCGGTTCGCCCGAGATGCTGGCCGACGCCATGCTCGACTACTACAGCATGCCGGAACTCGGTCCGCGCCATGGCGCGCGCGGGCGGCGCCAGGTGCTGGCCGAGCACAGCCTGCCCGCCATGGCCGGCGCCTATCTGGCCGTGTACGACCGCCTGACGGGCGCGCGCCAGCCCTCTCCCCTGTCCACCACTCCCTGAAAGGCCTCCCATGTGCGGCATCAGCGGCATCTTTGATTTGCAGGGCCAGCGCGACATCGACGTGCTGCTGCTGGCGCGCATGAACCACAGCCTGCGCCACCGGGGGCCGGACGAAGGCGGATTGCACCGCGAGCCGGGACTGGGCCTGGCGCACCGGCGCCTGTCCGTGATCGACCTGGCCAGCGGCCAGCAGCCGCTGTTCAACGCCGACCGCAGCATCGCCATCGTCTTCAATGGCGAAATCTATAACTATCGCGGCCTGATGGCGGAATTGCGCCAGTTCGGCCACCCCTTCCGCACCAGCAGCGACACGGAAGTCATCGTCCACGCCTGGGAGCAATGGGGCGAACAATGCGTGCAACGCTTGCGCGGCATGTTCGCCTTCGCCCTGTGGGACCGCCGGCGCCATGTGCTGTTCCTGGCGCGCGACCGCCTGGGCGTCAAACCCCTGTACTACGGCGAGGCGCAGGACGGCACCCTGCTGTTCGGCTCCGAACTCAAAGCCCTGCTCGCGCATCCGGCCATGCCGCGTGAACTCGACCCGCTGGCCGTGGAAGAGTATTTCGCCTATGGCTACGTACCCGAGCCGCGCAGCATCTTCCAGCACGCGCGCAAGCTGCCGCCCGGGCATACCCTCTCCATCCGCGCCGGCCAGCCGCTGCCCGCGCCGCAAGCATACTGGGACATCCCGTTCACGCCGAACCCGCCCGCCAGCGAGGGGCAGGCGGCCGACGAACTGCTGGCGCGCCTGCGCGAAGCGGTGCGCATCCGCATGGTGGCCGAAGTGCCGCTGGGGGCATTCCTGTCCGGCGGCGTCGATTCGAGCGCCGTCGTGGCGCTGATGGCGGGCGCCAGCGCCACGCCCGTCAACACCTGCTCCATCTCGTTCGGCGACCCGGCGTACAACGAGGCGCGCTACGCCGACCTGGTGGCGCGCCGCTACGGCACGGCGCACCACGCGCGCCAGGTCGAGCAGGACGACTTCGAGCTGATCGACCTGCTGGCCAAGCTGTACGACGAACCGTTCGCCGACAGTTCCGCCATGCCCACGTATCGGGTGTGCCAGCTGGCGCGCCAGCGGGTCACGGTGGCCCTGTCGGGCGACGGCGGCGATGAAAGCCTGGCCGGCTACCGGCGCTACCGCCTGCACACGCGCGAGGAAAAAGTACGCAAGGCGATGGACCCGCTGCTGCCGGCCGGCTTGCGCCAGTCACTGTTCGGCACCCTGGGGCGGCTGTACCCGAAGGCCGACTGGGCGCCGCGCTTCCTGCGCGCCAAGACCACCTTCGAGGGCCTGGCGCGCGATACGACGGACGCGTATTTTCACGGCGTCAGCCTGCTGGGCGACGCCATGCGCGCGCGCCTGTTCAGCCCCGAGCTGCGACGCAGCCTGCACGGCTACCGCGCCGTGGAAGTGCTGCGCCGCCACGCGCTGGCCAGTCCCGCGCAGGATCCGCTGTCGCAGGTGCAGTACCTGGACCTGAAAACCTACCTGCCCGGCGACATCCTCACGAAAGTCGACCGGGCCAGCATGGCGCACGCGCTGGAAGTGCGCTCGCCCCTGCTCGACCATGAACTGGTGGCGTGGATGTCCGGCCTGCCGCCGCAATTCAAGCTGCGGCGCGGTGTCGGCAAGTATCTGCTGAAAAAAGCCCTGCGCCCGCTGCTGCCAGACACCCTGCTGTACCGCCAGAAGATGGGCTTTTCCATCCCGCTGGCCGACTGGCTGCGCGGCCCGCTGCGCCAGCGCCTGCAGCAGCGGCTGCTCGGACCCACCCTGGCGCAGTGCGGCCTGTTCGACATGGATTACGTGCGCCTGCTGCTCGAGCAGCACGCGAGCGGGCGGCGCGACTACAGCGCGCCCCTGTGGGCGCTGCTGATGTTCGAGGCCTTTTTGCGCCAGGTTGCAACGGGGTCAGACCCGTTGGGGGAATATGGCCCAATGGGCCGTATTCCGCTCCCGCAGGGACTGACCACAACATCCGTCCCAGGTTAATCCATGCGCATCCTGCACATCCTCGACCACTCGCTGCCCCTGCACAGCGGCTACACGTTTCGCACCCTGGCCATCCTGCGGCAGCAGCGCGCGCTGGGCTGGGACACCATGCAGCTCACGAGTGCCAAGCAGGGTCCGGCCGACGGCGCGCAGCAGCTGGTCGACGGCTGGCATTTCTACCGCACGGCGCCCGATGCGCGCTGGTGGGCGCGCCTGCCCGTGCTGCGCCAAGTGGCCGTCATCGTCGGCCTGGCCGTGCGTTTGCGCAAGCTGGCGCAACGGCTCAAGCCCGACATCCTGCATGCGCATTCACCCGCCCTGAACGCCGTCGCCGCCCTCAACGCGGGCCGCGCGCTGGGCATCCCCGTCGTGTATGAGGTACGCGCCTTCTGGGAAGACGCGGCCGCCGACCATGGCAGCAGCCGCTCCGGCGGCTTGCGCTACCGGCTCACGCGGGCGCTGGAAACCTATGCGCTGCGTCGCGCCGACGCCGTCACCACGATCTGCGAGGGCTTGCGGCACGAACTGTGCGCGCGCGGCGTGCCCGCGCATAAGATCACGGTGATCCCGAACGCCGTCGATACGGGCGCCTTCCATGCCTCCCACAATCCGGCATTGGCCCGCACGCTGGGTTTGGATGGTCATCCTGTTATCGGCTTCATCGGCTCGTTCTATGCCTACGAGGGCCTGGCCCTGCTGCTGCGCGCCATGCCGCGCATGCTGGCGGCGCAGCCGGCATTGCGCCTGCTGCTGGCCGGCGGCGGACCGCAGGACGCGCCGCTTCGCGCGCTGGCGGCGCAGCTGGGCATAGAGCACGCCGTGGTCTTCGCGGGCAGGGTGCCGCATGCGCAGGTGGCCAGCTATTATCAGCTGGTCGACATCTGCGTGTATCCGCGCCTGCCGATGCGCCTGACGGAGCTGGTGACGCCCTTGAAACCGCTCGAGGCGATGGCGCAGGGGCGTCTCGTGGTGGCGTCCGACGTGGGCGGCCACCGCGAACTGGTCGAGCATGGCGCGACAGGCATGCTGTTTCGCGCCGGCGACGCCGAAGCGCTGGCGCAAACGGTATTGAACCTGCTGCTGGCCCCGGCCAGCTGGCCGCCGCTGCGGCGCCAGGCGCGCGCCTTCGTCGAGACGGAGCGCAGCTGGGGCGCCAGCGTGGGCCGCTATGCGCCCGTGTATGCGCGCGTGGCGGCGGCACGCATGGCGCCGGGAGCGACGCCATGATCTTCACGGGCCTGCGCATCGCGCTGGTCGGCCCGCTGCCGCCGCCGGCCGGCGGCATGGCGAATCAGACGGCGCAGCTGGCGCGGCTGTTGCGCGAGGACGGCGCGCAAGTGCAGCTGCTGGCCGTCAACGGCCCCGTCCTGCCGCCCTGGCTGGCGCGCATCCGCTACCTGCGCGCCGCGCTGCGCCTGCCCTTGCACCTGTGGCGTCTGTGGCGCGCCGCCAATACGGTCGACCTGTTCCACATCATGGCCAATTCCGGCTGGTCCTGGCACCTGCAGGCCGCACCGGCCCTGTGGATCGCCAGCCTGAAAGGCAAGCCCGCCCTGCTCAACTACCGGGGCGGCGAAGCGGCCGCCTTTTTCGCCCGCTCGCCGCGCCTGGTGGCGTTCAGCCTGCGCCGCGCCAGCGCCATCGTCGTGCCGTCGGCCTACCTGGCCGGCGTCTTCGAGCAGCATGGCCATACGGCCCACATCGTGCCGAACGTGGTGGACTTGCAGCGCTTTGCGCCGGCCGCGCCGCGTGCGCCAGGCGATACCGGCCCGTGCATCCTCGTGGCGCGCCATCTGGAAAGCCTGTACGACAATGCCAGCGCCGTGCGCGCCTTCGCCATCGTGCGCGAGGCTTTTCCCGCGGCGCGCCTGGTGCTGGCCGGCGGCGGGCCGCAGCGCGCGGCGCTGGCGCGCCTGGCCAGGTCGCTCGGCGTGAAGGATGCCGTGCGCTTCGCCGGCCCCGTCGACAACGCCGCCATGCCGGCCCTGTACCAGGCCGGCGACATCGTCCTCAACCCCAGCCTGGCCGACAACATGCCCAATTCCGTGCTCGAGGCGCTGGCCTGCGGCGTGCCCGTCGTCAGCACCAACGTGGGCGGCATCCCCGCGCTGCTGCAGGACGGCGTGACGGCCCTGCTGGTGCCGCCCGCAGATCCGGCCGCCATGGCGCAGGCCATCCTGGCGCTGCTGCGCGATCCGCCGCGCGCGCAGGCGCTGGCAAACGCGGGCCTGGCGCATGCGGCCGCCTTCGGCTGGCCCGGCATCGCGCCCAGGCTGGCCGCCCATTACCGCCGTATCCGCGCCGCGCCGCGTCCCGGCGCCTACACGCGCCTCGTCGCCCACTGGCTGTTTCCCCTGCATGAATGGTTCAAGGGCCACCACAGCGTGCGCCTGCTGCGCCGGCTGGAACGCTCGCAGTGGTGGAGCGCAGAACAGCTGCAAGAATGGCAGCTGGCGCGCCTGCGCGCGCTGCTGCGCCACGCGGGCGCGCACGTGCCCTACTATCGCGCCCTGTTCGCCCGCAGCGGTTTCGACCCGGAACAGCTGCGCCAGCTTTCCGACCTGTCGCGCCTGCCGCTGCTGCGCAAACGCGATATTGCCAGCGCGCGCGACAGCTTCAAGTCCGCCCGCGCCGTGGGCTTGCGGCCGTTCGCCACGGGCGGCTCCAGCGGCGAGCCGCTGCAGTTCTTCCTGGGTCGGCGCCGCATCAGCCACGACATCGCCGCCAAGTGGCGCGCCACGCGCTGGTGGGGCGTCGACATCGGCGACCGCGAAGCCGTGCTGTGGGGCTCGCCCATCGAACTGCACGCGCAGGACCGCGTGCGCCGCCTGCGCGACGCACTGCTGCGCACCACCCTGCTGCCCGCGTTTGCCATGTCGCCCGCGCGCCTCGACGATTATGTCAGGCAGCTGCGCCGCTGGCGTCCGCGCATGCTGTTCGGCTATCCGTCCGCCCTGTGCCGCATCGCCAGCCACGCCAGCGCGCGCGACCTGCCGCTCGACGGCCTGGGCGTGAAAGTGGCGTTCGTCACCGCAGAACGCCTGTACGACGAGCAACGCGCGCAGATCGCCGCCGCCTTCGCCTGCCCCGTGGCGAACGGCTACGGCGGGCGCGACGCGGGCTTCATCGCCCACGAATGCCCGGACGGCGGCATGCACATCACGGCCGAAGACATCATCGTGGAAATCCTTGATGGCAATGGCCAGCCGCTGCCGCCAGGGGCCACGGGCGACATCGTCGTCACCCACCTGGCCACGCAGGACTACCCCTTCATCCGCTACGCCACGGGCGACGTGGGCGCGCTGGGTGCCGAACCCTGCACCTGCGGCCGCGGCCTGCCCCTGCTGCAGAAAATCGAAGGGCGCAGCACGGATTTCCTCACGGCCGTCGACGGCACCGTCATGCACGGCCTGGCCCTCGTCTACATCGTGCGCGAACTGCCGCAGGTGCGCAGCTTCAAGATCATCCAGGAAAGCCTGCTGCGCACGCGCGTGCTGCTGGTCTGCCTGCCGCGCCTGGACGACGCCACGCGCAGCGCCATCGTCACCGGCTTCCGGGCCAGGCTGGGCGCGCAAGTCGACATCGCCATCGAGGAAGTCGACGAGATCGCGGCGGAGGCGTCGGGCAAGTACCGCTATGTGGTGAGCGAGGTGGCCTAGCAAGAAGGCCTGCAGCGATACCAGATAATTCTTGTTCACCACGCGGCCATGCCGGTCCAGCTCTACCGACCACACTCCCAGCTCCGCGTCCAAGCGGTTCTCGAACCACAGCCGCTCGGCGCAAGGCACCGCGCATGGCGTGGAGGAATATTGTTTGAAGGCGACGCCTTCACGCTCCACATGGGTGGGCGTACCGAAGCGGGCAAGCACCGCTTGCCGCGTATCTCCAGGCTGAAGCTGATAAAACGCCACCTTGCGGCGATATAGCAGGCAGG
>NZ_JBWBYV010000066.1:0-29195 GCF_056174685.1 Janthinobacterium sp. BHSEK | reverse complement strand
ATCGGGTAGAGCACGACCGCGTAGGCGTGATCCGTGGTCTTGTTGATGCTGGAAATGATCAATTTGTCATGCTGCATGGACAGAAGCTCGTTGGTCAGCAAGTTCCGGTAGCCTTGCACGCCTTTGCTATAGAATATTTCCAGTAATTTATCATTTTGCGTGGTCAGCCAGCCGTTTCCAAACTCGGTATTGAAACGCGTGACAAAAGTGTCGTCAGCGATGTCGACCGGCTGCCATGTATTGAACAGTGGATCGGCAAAGTCCACCAATTCGATGATGTCGCTTGCCCCAGCCGCATCTATTTTTTCGATGATGATTTTATCTTTATCTTGCGCCAGCAGATAAGAATCCTTGTCGAAGGAGGCGCTTAATATCTGCAAAACAAGGATATCCTTCGCGTCGATCTCCCGCGAGCGCGTGACGTTGCCTTTCTCATCGATCTCCCGGTGCAGCAGGATGCTGCCGTCATTCGCCAGCAAGTGAATCGCCTGGTTGGAAATGGCAATGCGGTTATTCGCGGGCAAGGGGACCTTGCTATTGTGTTTTTTCTTCAGTTTCCCGTTGATAAACTCGATGGCCAGGATTTTGTCCGGTTTCTTATCGTCAAAATCCACATCGTGAAATATCGAATGTGAGTCCGTCGTTCCAATGAAGTCTCCTGTACATGGACGGTTACCCTTTGGTAATTCTACATCTTCACGATGAAAGATCGGAATGCTGATTTCCAGTTCTTTATCAGGATGATAGGGAATGACGGAGACATAGTTTTCCTGATCCGGACTCAGGAACAGCGTCGGCAAGATGCCGTCATCCTCGACGTAGTTTTCAATACTGCCATCCATCCCGACAGTTGTATACATCAGCTTGTACGTGCCATTTTTTTCGTAGACGTAATTAGCCAGCAGCGTCTTTTCAGCAAATGACATGCTGTCTTTTGCGGATATTGCCGTCTCGGCAAGCAACGTTGTCATTGTGCCCCAGTCGCCCTGCGTGACAGACGATGTATAGGGCGTTACCTTGTCGAGGTTTTTCATGCGTCAGATGATCTCCGTATGTTCCGTATCTTATTGTGCCGCCAAACCCAGCTTCAAGCCCACCAGCTTGCCCGGCGCCGCCTCCGTTTTTTCCGGCGCGCCCGCGCTGACCCTGGCCGCCGGCGTGCCGTCCTGCTGCAGGGCCGCCAGAATCGCCGCGCTGCGCTGGGCGCCCAGCTTGCTCAAGGCGTCGGCAGGCAGGGCCTGCTTGGCTTCCAGCTGCTCGCGCAAGCCGGTATAGAAGGCGCCCGTGTCGGCCACTTGCGGCTCGCCCTCGATCAGCTTGCCCAGGCGTTGCAAGACGGGGATCTTGGCCGCCGCCGGCGCGGAGGCGCTGGCGGATGCCGCCGCTGGGGCAGGTGCGGCCGACTCCGCCGCCTTCTTCTGCTTGTCCAGCTCGGCCTTGCCGAAGCGTTCGCCGTACAGGTCGCGCAGGGCGCCACGGACCTTGCGTTCGCTCAGGTTCAACGGCCCCGGTTCTTCGCCCGCTTCCAGCTTGATGCCGGCCTTGGCGGCGACGGCGCGGCGCACGGCCTGGGCGCGCAGGGCTGCCCCGTCCGTGTCGCTGTACTGGCCCGGCACGGCCAGCTTCAGCTGTTCGCGCTTGGCGAGGATGTGCGTCACCTGCTTGAGTTTTTCCCGCTCGGGCGGCAGCAGCACGGCGCTGCCCGCATCGAAGTCGATGGCTTCCAGCTTGTCGGCGCTGATGCCCAGCAAGTTGCCCAGCGCGCGGAACGGCGCCGTGACGATCTTGGTCAGCACATTGCCCACGGCTTTCCAGATCAGGGCGCCATAGCTGAATTGCGGGTCGTTCATGTCGCCGGACACGGGCAAGCCGAGGTCGATGCGCCCGTCGCTATCCTTGAGGATGGCCAGCGCCAGTTCCAGCGGCAGCTTCAAGGCGTCAGGACTGTCGATGCGCTCGCCCAGGGTCAGCTTGTCGAGCACGATCTGGTTGGTGCCGTCGAGCTGGCGGTTGCGCACCTTGTACTGCAAGTCCAGCGAAATCTTGCCTTCCGCCACCTTGTATCCGGCGAATTTCATCGTGTACGGCGAGGCGGAGACCATGTCGACGTTCTTGAACACGACGTTCAAGTCCGTGTTGTCGGTCGGGGCGAAGGGATTTAATTGTCCGCGCACGCGGGCCAGGCCGAATTCGTCGATGCGGCCGTCCAGTTCGATCTGGCTGCGCGCATCGCGCTTGGTCGACAAGCCCGTGACGACGCCGTTGAGCTCATAGATCTTGGCGGCGAACTGGGGCCGCAGGCTGAGGTCGGCAAAGTCCAGCTTGGCGTTCTGCAGGCGCACGCGGCGCACGCGCACGGGGAAGCCGGCGTCGGCGGGCGCGCTGGCGGTTGCCGGCGCCGGCGCAGTGGCCGGCTCGGGCGCTTTCACCAGCAGGCGCTGGGCGTTCAGGCTGCGGTCGTTTTCGATGATCAGCTGGGCGTTCGGTTCGACCACGCGCAGCTCCGGGATGTCGACGAAGTCGGGGCCCACGCTGGCCGTCAGCTTGTCGGCGCGCACGCTTTTCCATGACGCAAAACGCTTGCCATCCGTTTCATTGAGCACGAGGCCGGCGATATCCACGCCGCCCTCATAGCGCACTTTCGGCGCCTTCGGCGCGCCGCCGCCCGTCGTCAGGCGGCCGCTGCCGGAGAGGGTGCCGCCCGCCAGCTTCAGTTTCAGATGCTGCGCCAGCAGCGGTTGCACGGGCGCCAGGGTCAGCTGTTTCAGGTTCAGCTGCGCATCGACGGCGCCCGTGCCCGGCACGAACTTGCCGTTGGCCGTGAGCAAGCCGCCTTCGCGCAGTCCCACGCCCAGCTCAAACGGCAGCGCCTGCTTCATGTCGTTGCTGACATTCTGCAACGACAGCCGCGCATCCTGCAGCGTGCCCTTGATGCCCGTGCCCGCATCGTCGAAACGGGCGCCGAATTTGCTCAGTTCCACCTTGTCCACCGTGGTGGACCACGGCGCGGATGGCGCGTCCTTGCCTGCGTCGGCCTTGCCGGAGGCAAACACGGGCAGTTTTTGCGCAATCGCAAACTCTCCCTGGCGGTTGCGCGCCAAGTCGATCTGCGCGCCGCTGGCCGTCACGGCGCCCAGGTGCACGGTATGCGTCGCCAGGTCGATCTTGCCTTCTGTAAAGCCCAGTTGGGCCAGCTTGAATGGTGTTTGCGCGCCGCGCTGCATGGCGAGATCGGCCAGGCTGAAATTGGCGCCGTCGATCACGGTGGCCATGCCCGCTGGCCCCTGCTGCATGTCCAGTTGCAACTGGGCTTGCAACTGTCTTGCGCTCAATTGCAGGGCAGGCGAGACGGTTTCATCGATGGCGGAGACGTCCACATTGGCCAGCGCCAGCTGTTTTAAATCCACCTTCCACTTGCCAGGTTTGGCTGGCGCGGCGATGGCCGATGCTGCTGGCGCCGGATTGCCCGGCAGCATCAGGTTCGCCACGTCGATCTCGCCCTTGCTGTCGCGCCGCACGGCCACCTTGCCGCCGTACAGATTGATTTTATCCACCGTGACGTTCTGGCGCGCCAGATCCACGTTCACGCCGGCGATGCCCAGGGTGTCCAGCGATGTAAATGGCGCGCCCTTGCCATCTTGCACCAGCGCCAGGTCGCGCAAGGCCAGGCCCGCGCCCTTGACGGTCGCTTCCAGCGTGCCGTCGGCATACGAAAAGGCGTAGGGCAGGCGCGCCGACAGCTTGCCGCTGGCCACCGTCGCGCGCGTGTACGCTTTCAAATACGCGGCCAGGCCGGGCAGGGAAGCGTCGTTCAAAACCAGTTCGCCGTCGCCGCGAATCGGGCTGAGGGAGGCCGTGCCGCGCCAGTGCAGCTTGCCGCCGCGCGCCGCATCGGCGCTGAGGCTGTAGCTGCCGTTGGCGTCGGGCAGGGTCGAGATATTGTCGAGCGTAAAGTTGATTGGCGTGAAGTTATCCGCATAGCCCGCCTTCTGGTCTTGCCAGTCCACTTTACCTTGTTCCAGCGCAAAGTGGCCGATGACGAGGCGCGGCATGCCGCCGTCGCTCTTTTCCGGGTGGTTGCGTTGCCAGGTGGCCAGCACTTCGGCCAGGTTGAACTTGCCGTCCGGCGTGATGGTCAGCTGCGCCTGCGGCGCCGTGATGCGGATTTCCGCCAGGCTCCAGGCGCGGCGCACGATGGATTTCCATTCCAGCTGCACGGCCAGGGTGCCGATGGACAGCAGCGGCGCACCGCTCTGGCCATCCGCGCTGGCCGCTTCCTTGAAAGCGATCTGGTCCGCTTCCAGGCGCAGGGTAAACGGATTGAAGCGTACGGAGCTTATGCTGGCCTGGCGCGCCAGTTCTTTCTCGGCAAATTTGGGCAGCTGGTTTTTGATAACGTAGGGCACCAGCCAGAAGCCGGCCGCGCTGTAGGCGGCCAGGGCGCAGCCGGTGCCGACGGCCCAGCGCTGCCAGCGTTTCCAGCGAAATGTTTTCGTCTGCACGCTTTTGTTGTCGATTGTATTCACGAACTTACCTTTTGATCTTGTTGGGCGGCACATCCTGCACGCCGTGACTGTCAGTATGCCTCTTTGCGAGCTCGTCTGCAAAATCCAAACGTGTTCAAGTGATAACAGACGCCGGGGTGGCCTTGTTTCTTCAGTAAAACTCACACAAATCCAGCCTTACTTGATAATGATTCTCATTATCGGTATCATGCCCGCTAACCGTAAGTTTCCATTTGTACATATTGAAAGCCTGAACTCATGCCTGTCGTCTCTCCCCGCACCCGCTTACTTCCAGTCGCCGCAGCCTTGTCGCTGGCCTTCGCTTCCCCTGCGGTCATTGCCACTGGGCAAGACGATTTGACGGCTGGCGATGAGAAAGTCATGCAGGCCGTGCAAGTGACGGGCGCCCGCGCGCAAGGCCTGGTGCCCGTAAGCACGGAGGCGGGCAGCTTTCGCGGCGCCAGCATCATGGACGTGCCGTCGACCGTCAATGTGATCACGCGCGAATTGCTGGAGCAGCAAGCCGTGTCCGGCCTGTACGATGCCGTGCGCAATACGGCCGGCGTGACGCGCCAGCAAAATGGCGGCGAGACCTGGGATCAATTGGTGATACGCGGCATCGCCGTGGAAAACCGCACGAATTACCGTCTCAACGGTTCCATGCCCATCATGAACTTCTCGCAAGTGCCCATGGAAAACAAGGAGCGCGTGGAAGTACTGAAGGGCGCCTCGGCCCTGTACTACGGTTTTACCTCGCCGGCCGGCGTCGTCAATTTCGTCACCAAGCGGGCAGGCGGCAAGCCCGTCACCAGCTTGGGTCTGAGCCTCGATGACCGGGGCAGTGCCGTGGCGAATGTCGACGTGGGCCGCCGTTTTGGCGCGCAGCAGGAATTCGGCGTGCGCATCAACGCGGCCGGCGGCACCCTGGGTTCCTACCTCGATAACGTCGGCAATGGCAACCGCCGCTTCCTGTCCGCCGCGCTGGACTGGCGGGTGACGAACAGGCTGCTGCTCAAGGCCGACCTGGAATACGACCGCCGCAAGGTGACGGAGCAGGCGGGCGTGGCCTTGCCGGCCGCCGTGAAAGGCGTGATCAGCCTGCCGCGCGCCGTCGACCCGCGCCAGCTGATCGGCCCCGACTGGTCGAATTTCGAGGCGCAGACGAAAAACGCGCAATTGCGCGCCGACTACGCCATCACGGATGGCTGGGCCTTGACGGTGGAAGCGGGGCACTCGGAAACGGCGCGCGACCGCCGCCTGGCCATCTTCCGCCTGAATAACGCGGCGGCGCTGGCCACGGGCGCGGGCCGCATCACGGGCAATATCCAGCACAGCGTGACGGCGTCGGACTTGCTGCGCGCGGAACTGGCCGGCAATTTCCGCACGGGCTGGATTGCCCATGAACTGACCCTGGGCGCCTCGCGCACGGAGAAATCCCAAGATGCTATTTACCAGAGCAACTACACGATCGCGGCGCAAAATCTGTACCAGCCCGTGCCCGTGACGAATGTCGTGTTCGGTCCCAAGCCGACGGCGCCGACGACGGCCGCCCTGGAGACGCGCGACACGGGCTTGTACGCGCTCGACCGCATGGTCTTCAGCCCGCAATGGCAAAGCGTCGTCGGCGTGCGCCGCAGCAGTTATCAGAGCGACCAGGGGAACAGCCATTACGACGTCAGCAAGACGACGCCGATGGCCTCATTGATCTACAAGGCCACGCCCGAACTGTCGTTGTACGCCTCCACGGCGCGGGGCCTGGAAGAGGGCGAGACGGGCCCGACGGGCACCGTCAACCAGGGCGTCAAGATGGCGCCCGGCGTGAGCAAGCAGAAAGAGCTCGGTGCGCGCTGGCTGACGCCGGGCGGCACCTTGCTGTCGGCCGCGCTGTTCGACATCACGCGCCCCGGCTACTACACGAATACCGGCAATGTCTTTACATCGGACGGTGAACAGCGCTACCGCGGCCTGGAAATCTCGACGCAAGGCAAGCTGACGCGCCAGCTGTCGTGGCAGACGTCGGCCCAGTTGCTCGACCCGCGCTTTGCGCACATCAACGCCGACTACAACGGCAAGGCGCCGGAAAACGCGTCGAAACGCACGGCCAGCGCCTTCTTGTCGTATGCGTTCGATGGCGTGCCGGGCCTGTCCGTCAACGGCGGCGCGTATTACTACAGCGCCCGTCCCGTCAACGACCTGAACCAGGCCTTTCTCGGCGGCGTGAGCCTGTTCAGCGCGGGCGCCCGCTATGCGAACCGCGTGATGGACAAGGCCGTCGTGTGGCAGCTGAACGTGGAAAATGCGGCCGACAAGCGCTACTGGGCCGGCGCGGGTACGCGTTTGGCCTCGGGCGCGCCGCGCGCCATCAAGCTGTCGATGAAGGTGGATTTATAGGAAGGTTTGACTTGCGCCCTGTGCGCAGGGACCTTGCGCTGATACAATATTGCCATGTTCATCAGCAAAGGCAAAGCCAGCATCGTCCTGTGGATCGCGTGTATCGCCATCTTCCTGGCCACGCTCGCCCCTACGGTATCGCGCGCGCTGACGGTCGCCAGCGGGATGGCCGTGCCCAGCCTGGAAATCTGCTCGGTGGCGGGCGGCATGCAAGCCATGCCCGTCCGCTACGATGCGCAGGAACCCTCCGCGCCAGAAAAATCGGGCATGCGCATGGCCGACTGCCCGTGCTGCAGCATGCATGCGGACACCTTGTCGATTCCGCCCACCTCCCTCGTGCTCGCTTCTGGCGAGCTCCTCACGGGCTTGCTGCCCGAGCTGTTCTACCAGTCCGCCACGCCATTGTTCGCCTGGACGCCCGTCCAGCCCCGCGGTCCGCCCGCCGCTTTCTGATCTGTCCCTTTCCCTGAACTGCCTTGCGCCGCGCATGCCGTGCGCTTGCGCCTGTTCGTTTGACCCATACAGAATCCGAAAGCAGCACCATGAAACATTTACCGTTATTGATTTCCCTCGCCATCGCCATGCCCGCCGTGGCGCAAACGCGCCCTGAAGAGGTTCTGCCCGAGATGAAAGTCATCGTCACGGCCATAGGCGACGGCTACCGTTCCGCCGCCGACACGGCGCTGATGCTCTCCAGCACGCCCGGCTACAGCGTGGCGGCCGGCGGCGGCGTGTCCGGCTTGCCAGTGGTTAATGGCTTTGCCGATGACCGCCTCAAGATCCGCATCGACGGCATGGAACTGACGTCCGCCTGTGCCAATCATATGAATGCGCCGTTGTCGTACATTGATCCGCAACAAGTGCAGCGCATCCGCCTGATCGCCGGCGTGACACCCGTCAGCGCGGGCGGCGACAGCATAGGCGGCACCATCGAGGTGCAATCGAACGCGCCCGTGTTCGCCCAGCCCGGCGCGGCGTTGCTGACGCAAGGCAGTTTTGCCGTGTCGGGCCGCAGCGTCAACAACAGCGTGGCGACCAGCGTGAACGCCTCTGCCGCCAGCGACGTGCTCAGCATCGGCTACAGCGGCGCCACCACGCGCGGCCACAGCTATGAAGATGGCCACGGCAACACCGTGCTGGCCAGCATGTTTGAAAGCATCAACCAGGCCATCGTGCTGGCGGCCAAGCGCGATGGCCAGCAGCTGACCCTGCGCGCCGGCATGCAGCACATCCCGTACCAGGGTTTCCCCAACCAGTATATGGACATGACGGACAACCACGGCCAGTTTGCCAACCTCGCCTACCAGGGCACGTTTGCCTGGGGCGTGTTCGATGCGCGCGCCTACTGGCAGCAGACGGACCACGAAATGGGCTTTTTCTCGCCCGAACGCAAGGGTTCGATGCCGATGATTACGCATGGACGCAACACCGGTTATGCCTTGATGGCCAGTCTGCCGACGGCTGCGGGCGAGTTGCGCCTGGGCCAGGAGTGGCACGGCTTCCGCCTTGACGATTACTGGCCGGCCGTGCCCGGTTCCATGATGATGGGGCCGCGTACCTATTTGAACATCAATGACGGCAAGCGCGACCGTACCGTGCTGTTCGGCGAACTGGAAACGCGCCACGCTGCGCGCTGGACGAGCGTGCTGGGCGTGCGCGGCGAATCCGTGCGCATGGACACGGGCGACGTGCAATCGTACGGCACCAACATGATGAACATGCCGGATGTGATGGCCGCCAGGGCCTTCAATGCGCGCAGCCGCAGCCGGCGCGACACGAATATCGATGCCTCCGCGCAAGCCACCTTTACGCCCGATGCGGCCAGCAGCTATGCATTCGCGCTGGCGCGCAAGGTGCGCTCGCCCAACCTGTACGAGCGCTACTCGTGGGGGCGCGGCTCGATGGCCATGACCATGACCAACTGGTTTGGCGACGGCAACGGCTATGTGGGCGATATCGACCTGAAACCCGAGGCGGCTTACACGGCGGCGTTGACGGCCGACTGGCATGGCGGCGGCGAAGAGGGCTGGTTCCTGCGCGTCAATCCCTATTACAGCAAGGTCGACAACTACATCGACGTCGACGTGCTGGCGTCTTTCCACCCGTACATGAAAATGGGCGCGAACGGCAACCTGCTGCGCTTTGCCAACCATGACGCCAAATTGTACGGCGCGAATCTGGCGTGGCAGCTGCCGCTGGCCAGCAGCGCCCGCTGGGGCCGCTTCATGGCGACCGGCAATGCCGCTTACACGCGGGGCAAGCGCGGCGATGGCGGCGACCTGTACCGCATGATGCCGCTCAACGCCTTGCTGGCCGTCGAGCACAAGCTGGGCGCCTGGAGCAGCCGCATCGAAACGAAGATCGTGGCCCGCAAGGACAAGGTCGACGCCCGGCGCTTCGAACCGGAGACGGGCGGCTATGCGCTCGTCAACCTGCGCAGCAGCGTGGCGCTGAACAAGATGGCCAGCCTGAGCGCCGGCGTGAGCAATCTGTTCAACCGCGCGTATGCGGACCCGCTCGGTGGCGTGTACCTGTCGGGACTGAAGGCGAACGGCGGGGCGCTGCAAGCCTTGCCGGCCGAGGGCCGGTCGATTGATCTGGGGCTGCAGCTGAAGTTCTAAGCCTGGCAATCAGTGTGCGCCTTCCTGCTGCCGATGCGGGAAGAAGACGCACGCTGGCATCGCCGCATCGGCAAGCGCCATGTGGGCGTGACAATGTGCGCATGTTTCTCGACGGTAATTTGTTATGCTCTCTGGCGCCTGCTTCTGGCGTTGGCGCACATGGGTGCGATAGCGGAGGCTGAAGGCTTTATCTGCTCAAATGAAGCTGACTGAATAAAAGGTGTCCATGATCGCATTTAAAGATTTTCGTTCGACCACTGCGGGCAGTCCTCTTTCCGACGGCATGGACCGGTCGCTGGTCTTGGCCAATGAATGGCTGCTGAAAACGGGCGTGCGTCCGGTCAACATCGAAACCATCACGGAAACGAGGGGCTGGACGGCGATCAGCCAGGTTGAGCGAGGGATACGGGTGTGGTATGAAGTAGCGGCTCTTCCCTTGAAGCCCTGAGCTGTTCAAGCAGACCATTCCCAGCTCATCCCGCACAGAACCATCAATTTCCGCCGCCGCTCTTTTTGCGCCGCGACCCCGTCAGCACGCGCAGCGCGGTGGCGATCGGCACCTTGTTCTTGGCCAGGTAGGCGGCGGCCGTGGCGGTATCGAGCATTTCCTGGAAAATAATGCCGACCTCGACCTTTTGGGCCGTCAGATCGTCCTGCCTTGCGCAGTCGAGGGTATCCATATTCGTAGCAGTGACTTTGTCATTCTTGGAGCGCATTTTTGCCTCGGTAGAAAAGAGAAAAAATGTCTCCTTTTATTTGCCTTTAAGATAACTTATTTTTGTGCCTTTGTGGAAATTTTTCTTTAATCGATAATGCATTCGAGAATTAAATTTAGCTATGGGCCAAGGTGAGTGCCTGGAGATGAATGCGGGATACATGACTTGCCGTCATCCATTGCCTGAGCAACCATCGTTTGCCAGCGGCGTCCGGATGCGGTCTAATCATGGCTTGTTCCTACACGAGCTTGCCATGCTGCCCACTTCCGCCATCGCCGCACTGCGCGAAAAATTTCCCCTGATTACAGAGCTGATGGCCTTGCAGCCCTTGAGCTGGTTCAATCCCGCCATCGCGCCGGCGGCCGAGGCCTTGAACGACGTGGGCTTGACGGCGGACGACGTGGCCGATGCCAGCGCGCGCCTGGCGCGTTTTGCGCCATATCTGGCCAAGGCGTTCCCGGAAACGCAGGCCAGCGGCGGCGTCATCGAGTCGCCCGTCGTGCCGCTGCCCGCCATGCAGGCGGCGCTGGGTTTAGCCTCAGGCATGACGAGCGGTCAGCTGTGGCTCAAGCAGGACAACCATTTGCCCATTTCCGGCTCGATCAAGGCGCGCGGCGGCATCTATGAAGTGTTGAAACATGCGGAAATGCTGGCGCTGGACGCGGGCTTGCTGAAGGAGGACGCTGACTACGGCGTGCTGGCCAGCGACGCCGTGCGCGCCTTCTTTGGCCAGTATGCGATCGCCGTCGGTTCCACGGGCAATCTGGGCTTGTCGATCGGCATCATGAGCGCGCGCCTGGGCTTTCGCGCCACCGTGCACATGTCGGCTGATGCGCGGCAATGGAAGAAGGATAAATTGCGCAGCCACGGCGTCACCGTCGTCGAGTACGCGACCGATTACAGCGTGGCCGTGGAAGCGGGGCGCAAGCAGGCGGAGAGCGACCCCACCTGCCACTTCGTCGACGATGAAAATTCGCACGACCTGTTCCTCGGCTATGCGGTGGCGGGCCAGCGCCTGAAAGCCCAGTTCGCCGCGGCCGGCGTCGCGGTGGACGAGGAGCACCCGCTGTTCGTCTACCTGCCGTGTGGCGTGGGCGGCGGTCCCGGCGGCGTGGCCTTCGGCTTGAAGCTGGCCTTTGGCGATGCCGTGCACTGCGTGTTCGTCGAGCCGACCCATTCGCCGTGCATGCTGCTGGGTGTGCACACGGGCTTGCACGAGGGAATCAGCGTGCAGGAAATCGGCATCGACAACCTCACGGCCGCCGATGGCCTGGCCGTGGGCCGTCCGTCCGGCTTCGTCGGCCGGGCCATGCAGCGGCTGATCGACGGCTACGCCACCGTCACGGATGAAGAACTGTACCGCTTGCTGGCGAC
Source organism: Janthinobacterium sp. BHSEK (assembly GCF_056174685.1). Taxonomy (NCBI): domain Bacteria; kingdom Pseudomonadati; phylum Pseudomonadota; class Betaproteobacteria; order Burkholderiales; family Oxalobacteraceae; genus Janthinobacterium; species Janthinobacterium sp. BHSEK. The sequence goes on along the minus strand of NZ_JBWBYV010000066.1, from coordinate 17,588 downwards.
GCTGGAGCAAACGCAAGGCTTGCGCCTGGAACCGTCCGCCGTGGCCGGTTTCGCGGGCATCAATCCCGTGCTGGCCGCGCCCCAGTACCAGCAGCACCTGGACAAGGCCACGCACCTCGTATGGGGCACGGGCGGCAGCATGGTGCCGGAACAAGAAATGGCGGCCTACGTGGCGCGGGGCAGGGCGCTGCTGGCGGCCGGAGCGGCGTGATGCCGGCCGGAGCGCCGAGCAGGGCCACGCTGACGGCCAGCCAGTTTGCCAACCTGCACACATTTCTCGTGGCGGCGCGCCATGCCAGCTTTGCGCTGGCCGCGCAGGAACTGGCGCTCACGCCCAGCGCCGTCAGCCACCGCATCGCGCGGCTGGAAAGCAGCCTGGGCTTGCGGCTGTTCCAGCGCCTGACGCGGCAAGTCAAGCTGACGGCCGACGGCGAGCGCATCTTCGCCGCCCTGCAAATCGGCTGGGATGGCTTGCATGCGGCGCTGGCCGGCGGCGATGCGCTGGCGGGCAGCATTACCGTGCATGCGCGCCCGTCCATCGCCCAGTGCTGGCTGGTGCCGCGCCTGGCGGGGTTCGCCGCGCGGTATCCGGACGTGTCGATCGACTTGCGCGTGGGCAATGAAAGCGTGGACTTTCGCGCCGGCCAGGTCGACCTGGCCTTGCATTACGGCGACGGCCACTTTCCCGGCCTGGTCTCGCGCAAGCTGATGGACGAATGGCTGGCGCCCGTTTGCAGCCCGCAATATGCGCGCGAACACGGCTTGTTTGACGCGCCGCCACAGCTGGCCAGCGCGACGCTGCTGCACGACACGCTGGCCTGGCCCGCCTGCGCGCCCGATGCCGAGTGGCGGCTATGGCTGGCCGGGCAGGCACCGGAGGTGACCTTGCCCGCGCGCAGCCTGCGTTTCGACCGCGCCGACCTGTGCGCGCAGGCGGCCATCCACCACGCGGGCGTGGCCATGGGCCGGCGCCAGCTGGTGCAGCCGTGGCTGGCCAGCGGCCAGCTGGTCTTGCCGTTCGGCGCTTTCAACTTGCCCAGCCCGCAGGCGTACTACCTCGTGCATGCCGCGCGGCCACTGCCGGCACGCGTGCAGGCCTTGTTCGACTGGCTGCTGGGGCAGGCAATTTGATACACTGCGCCCCTCATTGAAACGCGCACGAAAGAATGCCCATGCAGCCATCCCCATCGACCCCCACCGCGCCGCCGCAATTGCGCGAGTTACGCAGCACTGCGCTGGCCTGCCTGCTGGAACCGGACCCGGCGACCAAGGTAGCGATGGTGGCGGCCATGGCCGCAGCGCAACTTTCTCTCGATGCGCAGGCGCCGCTGGCCCCATCCGGCGCCGTGCCGGGCCGTCCCGAGCGTCCGGAACTGGTGCCGCCGCGCCTGGTGGGTCGGCGCTCGATGATCACGCCGGAGGGGCGCGCCATGCTGGTGCACGCGCTGGCGCACATCGAGTTCAACGCGATGAATCTGGCGCTCGACGCCCTGTGGCGCTTCCCGGATTTGCCCTTTGATTACTATACGGACTGGCTGCGCGTGGCGAAGGAGGAAGCGACGCACTTTGCCATGCTGCAGGCGCATTTGCAGGTGCTGGGCCACACGTATGGCGACTTCCCCGGCCACGACAGCCTGTGGGAAATGGTCGACAAGACGCGCGGCGACGTGCTGGCGCGCATGGCGCTGGTGCCGCGCACGCTGGAAGCGCGGGGCCTGGACGCCATTCCGCCGCTGCGCGCCAAGCTGGCGCAGGCGGGCGACATGGCGGCGGCCGCCATCCTCGACATCATCCTGCGCGATGAAGTGGGGCACGTGGAAATCGGCAACCGCTGGTACGGTTATCTGTGCGGGCAGCGGGGCCTGGAATTGCGCGCCACCTATGCCGAGCTGGCGCTGCGCTACGAAGCGCCCACCCTGCGCGGCCCGTTCAACCTCGAAGCGCGGCGCCGGGCGGGGTTTTCGGAGCTGGAATTGTCCGATCTGCCCGCCTGAATCCATCGCGCCGTCATGGATGGGCCGTGATGCTGATGTGCCAGTGGCTCAGGTGTCCCGTTTCGATGTGCACCTTTGCCGGCTTGGTCCAGGCGCCCGCGCCGGGGATATGGTCGGCCGGCGCGGCGGAAAAGCGCCCGTCGACGAGGGCCAGCTTGATGAAGCCGGGGCCGATGTAGATGATGCGCGTGCTGGCCGGCGCCGCTTCCTGGGCCAGCATGGCCCGGTTCGCCGCGATCCATGCCTGCAGGGCCGCCAGTTTCGGCTTTTGCGCGGGGTTGGCCGCCACTTCCGCCTTCGCGTCGTTGATCAGCTGGTGAATGGCGGCGCCATCGTTCTGGCCGCCCAGCGCGTCCGTGTAGCCGCCCGCGCCGTCCGCGTAGCGCAAGTCGATCTGCTGGCCGTCGCTGTGGCCGCTGTGACCGAGGATGGAACGGCCCGTTGCCGTTTGCGTCACGTGCTGGCCGCTGATGTCGTCGAAGCGGTAAGCCTTGCCCGCCAGCCAGGCGATGGCCAGGCGCGTGGCCCAGGAATCGCCGCCGGCATCGCGCGTGCCGTAGCGCCGCGCCGCCAGCGCCGCCTCGTTGTCGGCCAGGTACAGGGGGATGTAGGCCGTGTCGCCCTTGAACTCCACTTGGCCCCCTTCGGCCGGGTCGGAGCTGGCGTCGGCATTGTCGATGCGGCCCTTCAGGCGCAGCGTGACGACGGCCTTCTTGTCGAGCTTGGCGCCGGCAAAGGCGGGCAGCACCAGGCCGGGAAATTTCACGCTGCCGGCGGTCTTGGTATTGGTCTGGGACAATAAATTCTCCGTGCTGAAGGCGGGATCGCCGCCGCCGGACGCAATGCCGATGTTCACTTCCGTAATCGTCGCCGCCGCCGGCGTGTAATGCAATTCCAGCGGCAAGGTGTGGGTGGCCGTGGCGTTGCCTTGCGAGATGGACACATACGGTCCTGCCAGATTGCCCGTCAGCTTGATCGGCTGCAGCACGGGGTGGGCGTCCTTGTTGGGCGAAAGGAATTTTGCCAGCGTCACCTTCAAGCCCTTGCATGCGAGGCTCAGCTCCACCGTCGTCACGGTGGGCAGGGCGCTGTCGCCGATATTCGTGGCGCTGACGTTGCCGCCCAGGCTCAAAGCCCCATCCTTGGTTTGCTTGCTGACGTCGCTGCACTCCGTCCTGACGATGGTGCCCTGCGTAAAGTGGGTCTGGTTGACGGCGCCCGCGGCGGCCAGGTTGACCCCGGGCAACCCCGTCACGGCGTAGGACCAGGTATCGTTGTACTGGCTTTGCGCCGTCGTGTAGACGGGATACTCGGCCGTGCTGACGGTGATTTTCACGCCCACGTTTTTCGTGCCCTTGGGCACCGTGAAGGCGACGGGCGAGGTGATGGTCTGGTTTTGCGCGGCCGCCGTGGCCGTGAACGTCTTGCTGCCCTCGTCATCGTGCGGCGTGACGTCGTCCGCGGCACGGGCGCCGGCAGGCACCGCGCGCGCGGGCGGCCCGGCGCCATCCTGCGTGACCGTGCCCGCCACATAGCTCTGCGCCGCGCTGCGCAGGGCCAGGCCGGTTCCGTACGGATACACGATGTCGACATTGACGGTGCTGCTGTTGTCAAACACGACGGCGCTGACGCTGACCACGTTCGGGTGGGCGAGGTCGTTCAAGGTCAGCTGGCAGGTATCGGGCAGCACGCCATCGAAGCGGAAGGCGCCCGTGGCGTCGACCACGGCCACCTGGCGCTGATGGTTGTTGTAGCCGGCCAATAGCATCTTCTTGCCGGCCAGTCCCGTGGCATTGCCGCCCGCGGGCGTGCGCAGCTGTCCCTGCAGCACGATGCCGGACTTGATGACGATCAAGGCATAGCTGGCCGTGAACTCGCCGTCCTGCGAGACGAAATTGAGGTTCAGGTCGTAGCTGCCGTTGGGCAAGGCCGCCAGCAGCTGCCGCATGGCCGTGGCGCCGATGCTGAAGCTGCCGCTGGCCGCATCGAACGTCCAGTAGTTCTTGAGGCTGATGGCCACACCGTTCGGGGTGGACAGCAGGCCGTCGCTGTCGTCCTGCAGGGCCATGGGGGCCGCGCCCACGAGGCGGAACCCCATGGCGCCCGCCTGCAGGCGGTTGTTCGGCCCCAGTCCCGTGATGGCCAGCACGGGCGCCGTGGCGGGCAGGCTGCCATCGTCTTCCGGTTCCACGTAGGTTTCCACGGCCGTGGGCAGTTCCGTCCGGATCAGCACGTCCAGGGTGGTGACCTTGCCGCCCTTGCTGAGGAAAAGTTGCGCTTGCTGGTCCACGCCCGTGTCGCCCGGCGTGGAAAAGCGCAGAGTGCCGTCCTGCAGCAGCACGTCCGTGACGGCGCCGCTGGCCTTGACGCTGTCGGCGCCGTCGGGAAAGCCCAGCCCGGACAGAGACAGCACGACCACCTGCGCGGGCCGCACGGGATCGAGGGCGATGCCGGCGCCGGTGCTGAAAGTCCAGACCAGGCCGGCGCTCTGGAAGGCGATGCTGCGTTCGATGCGCAGGGTGATGGTGTCGTCGGGAACGACGGTGGCGCCCGCGTCGATGCTGCCGGCAAGCACCTCGCCATCGATGATGGTGCTGCCTTCGGGCGCGCTGGCCAGCACGGCTTGCACATTGCCAGCCGCCTCGCTGCCATTGTTGCGGATGTGCACGCGGTAAGTGTAGTCCCAGGCCGTGCGGCTGACGCGCTGCTCGGCCACTTTATCGAGCAAGATGACTTCCAGGTCGCCGGCGGCCTGGGCGGTGCTGCTGCTTGCCGCGGCGGCCAGCATGATTTTCGGCGCGGGCGGCTGCGTGGGATCGTTGGGGCCGCCGCAGGCGCACAGGCCAGCAGCCAGCAAGGGGGCCAGCGCGGCGGCGGCCAGCTGGCGCCGCCGCAGGCACGCCAGGGCCAGCACGCCGGCCAGCAGCAGCCATGGCGTGGACGGCAGGGCGATGGCGGCCGGCTGCGTGATGCCCGCGTCGAGTTCGATGAAGGAGACGGGGTCGAGGATGCTAAACTGCTGGGCGTCGGGGCTGCCCGCGCCCAGGTAATCGAAGGTGACGGAAAAGCCCGTGGCCGTGGCGCCGGGGACGATACCGCCCGCCAGTGCCAGCGCGTCGAAGTAGCCGCTGGCGGGAATGGCGGGATCGGGCTGCACCAGCAGCACGTCCCAGCCGGGCGCCGTCGAGACGTTCTGCAGGTTGGCGTAGGTGCCCACGCTGAAGAACAAGGTGAATTCCTCGATGGGCACGGCCAGGGTGGTATTGCTGACCGTGTAGTCGTAGCGCCACTGCGTGCCGCCCAGCGACGTCGCCGTGTAGCCGATGCTGGTGGCGTGCGCTGCCGACATGGCGCATAGCAGCAGCGCCAGCAGCACTTGTTTGATAAAGCTCATGATCGTCCCCCCATAGACTGGCGCCAAGCGTGCCCAGGCGAGAGGTCAAGCAGGAAGCGTTCCCATGTAAAATATACCGTAAAAACAAGGGCTTGGCTGAGGCGGGCGGGAGCGGGTGTCAAATATTCCGACACCGGACTTTATGGATGAGTCTGTCAGCGCTGTCCTACCCATCTTGTCGAAACCGTCTGATTGTATGCCTTGCGGAAACACGCGATGATCGTGTCCATGCTGCAACAGCCAACCAGTCCGACGGAGTATGCGATGCAAAAGCCAGACCAGTCCCTTCACGTGAACAAGCCATTCCTGCTGATCTGCCTGTTTACGTTCTCGACCCTGGCAGCCACCTGGATGACTACGGGCGAGGCGCCGGCCAGCGATGCCGCGCCGGCGTCCGTGGCGCGCGAAGCGGGGCACGGCGCCTTGCCCGTGTGCGGCAGCGATGCCCTCACGCTGTCGGCCCAGTGCCAGCCCCAGCCCGCGCGCCAGGCTTGACCGCCGCCTTGCTGGCGGCTTGCGCTTGCAGGCGCTGCTGCAGCAAGGCCAGCACGGCCGCTTCCTCCGGCGCCAGTGCCGGCAGTTCTTCCCGTAACTGCTGCTGCGCCCGCGCGCGCATGCCTTCCAATAAACTGCCATCCAGATACGATTCCAGCACGGCAGGGTGCACATAGCACTTGCGGCAGATCGTCGGCGTATTGCCCAGCTTTTTTGCCACGGACTCGATCGCCTGCACGATGTTTTTCTTCGCTTGCGCATCGGAATCGACCTGCTCGAACGCCTGCAGGGCCAGCGCGGCCAGCAGGGTGCCGGACCAGGTGCGGAAATCCTTGGCCGTGTAGTCTTCGCCCGTCACCTGGCGCAGGTAATCGTTGACGTCGCCTGAATCGACGCCGTGGCGCGCGCCTTCGTCATCGACATATTGAAACAGTTCCTGGCCCGGCAACTCGCGCATGCGCGCAAGCACCCTGGCCAGCTTGCGGTCGCTCAGGCGGATATCGTGGCGCACGCCGCTCTTGCCCTTGAAGTGGAAGGCCACGGCGTTGCCGTCGACCTGCACGTGGCGCGTGCGCAGGGTGGTCAGGCCGAACGATTTGTTCGCGCGCGCATATTCCTCGTTGCCGATGCGCATCATCGTCAATTCCAGCAGGTGCACGATGGTGGCCAGCACTTTTTCACGCGGCAAGCCCGGCAGCTGCATGCCGCGCGCGACGGCGGCGCGGATGGCGGGCAGGGCGCGGCCAAAGCTGAGCATGCGCTCATATTTCACCTCGTCGCGCACCTGGCGCCAGCGCGCATGGTAGCGGTATTGCTTGCGGCCCCGCGCATCGCGGCCCGTCGCCTGCAAATGGCCATTCGCATGCGGGCAGATCCACACGTCCGTCCAGGCGGGCGGGATGGCCAGCGCCTTGATGCGCGTCAAGGCGGCGCTATCGCGCACGATCTGGCCGTCCGCATCGCGGTAGCGGAACTTGCCGGGCTTGCCCGATCGGGCGATGCCGTTCTGATGGTCGCCCGTGTAGCGCAGGCCGGCGGCGCGGGCCGTGGTGGTGGCGGATATTTCCATAGTGATAGCTTACCTTGCAGGCCGCCCACCCGGCGCGCCGTTATGCTAAGGTGCGCATTCGTAACGCCGTGCGCGGCAGACAGGAGCAGCAGATGTTTGGCAGAAAAAAGAATCTGGAAGAAGACCACGCCCCCCAGGCCGACAAGCAGTATGAAAAGAAATACACGGATGACAGCTTCTGGGACAAGGTCGTCAAGTTCGCCAAGACGGCGGGACGCGAAGTCATCGAAAAAGCCCTGTGGCTGTATTACGCGGCGCAGCAGCCGAACACCCCGCTGTGGGCCAAGACGGCCATCTATGGCGCGCTCGGCTATTTCATTTCGCCCATCGATGCGATTCCCGACATCACGCCCGTGGTCGGCTATGCGGACGACCTGGCCGTGCTGGCCGCGGCCGTCGCCACCGTCGCCACCTACATCACGGCCGAGGTCAAGGAACGGGCCGCCGAGAAACTGCGCGGCTGGTTCGGCGCCTAGCTTTTCTTGACAGCTGGCGCGTCGCTGCCGCCATGGGCGAGCAGGCGCAGCACGATTTCTTTCTGGAATGAACGAAACTCCTTGTCGGCGCTGACGTTGGCGAAGGCCAGCACGGCCGTCTTGCGGGCCCGGTCGACGCAGACGACGGACGCGGCGCCGGGGTCGCCGCCGCTGTGCGTGGCCAGGGCCTTGCCGTCGACGTCGCGCAAGAGCCAGACCAGGGCCTGGCGCATGGACGAATCGGCGGGCACGACGGGAGCCGCTTGCGGGGCGAAAAACAGTTGCAGCGTCGCGTCCTGCAGGTAGCGGTGGCCATCGACCCGGCCGCCATTGCTGAAAATGGCCAGGAAACGGGCGAAGTCCTGCGCCGAGCTGCGCAGCAGGCCGGCCGGCCAGTCCGGATAGCCGACGGGCGGCAGCGCTTGCAGGCCCGGCTCCTTGTGCGCGTACGGCTGGGCGACGACGGCGCGCCGCGGCAAGCCGGCCAGGTTCCAGGCCGTGCTGTCCATGCCCAGCGGTTCGAACAGGTGCTCGCGCGTGTAGGCGTCGAGGCCATCGGGGTTCAACCGGCCCACCAGATAGCCGAGCAGGGCGATGCCCACATTGCTGTAGCGCCATTCCGTGCCGGGCCGGGCGGCAAACGACACATCCGCGTCATACCAGGCGCCGCCGCGCGACAGATAGCCCTTGACGAAGTCGCGCAGGGGCAATCGGGGGTCGCCCTGTACGGCAAACGCCGCCGTCTTGTCGTACACGGCATCGGAAATACCCGAGGTGTGACTGAGCAAATGGCGGAAGGTGATGGGCACGTCGGGGAACTTCGGATGCATGAGCGGGAAGTCCAGGTAGGCCGCCACCTTGTCGTCGAGCTGGAAGGCGCCCTGTTCCAGCAGCATCATGACGGCCGTGGCCGTGACGAGCTTGCTGACGGAGGCGACATGGAACACCGTGCCGGCATCGGCCTTCTTGCCGGCCTGGATGTCGGCCCAGCCATAGCCGCGCGCGAAGATGGTGCGATCGCCGCGCACCACGGCCACGCTCATGCCCGGCGTTTCCGTGCGGGCCAGGCCATCGCGCATGAAGCCGTCAAACTCCGTTTCCCACGCCAGCCTGGCCGGATCGGTGGCGCAACCTGTCTGCAGCAGGGCCAGTGAGACGCCCAGTCCCAGCACGCTTCTTCGTTTCATCGATTCTCTCTTTTACCATTTTTAATTATCTTAACAATATTTAAGCCCGCCATAGGGGCGATTGACAAAACATTGCTCTGTAGCAATGACAAAAGGGGATCGCCGGTGCTCATTTACACCAGTTATTTGCGCCAGTAGCGCTCCAGCAGAGGCTTGACCGTCAGGCCGTGCGCGACGATGGAGACGATGACGACGACGAGGGTGATGTCGGCCAGTTCGCGCGCCAGGCCTTGCGGCAAGCCATGCGCGATGGCATAGCTGAGGTAGTACAGCGAGCCGATGCCGCGCACGCCGAACCAGGCGGCCAGTCCGCGCAGGCGCATGCCGGTGCCCGAGGCCAGCAAACCGAGCATCACGCTGGCCGGGCGCGCCACCAGCAGCAGGAACAGCGCCACGCTCCACGCCCGCCAACTCCAGGCGGCGGCCGTGACGGCACCGCCCAGCAACAGCACCAGGGTCAGTTCGGACAGGCGTTCCAGATGTTCCTTGAAGACGAGGGCTTCGCCGCTGACGGTCAGCGTCACCTCGCTGTCGTGCGGCCTGGCGGCGGACACGGCGTGGGTTTCCTCGGCCTGCAGCAAGCCTTGCCGGTCTTTCGGCGCGCCGGCCAGCCGCAGTTCCGTCTGGCGCAAGGCCACGCCGGCAAAGAAGACGGCCAGGAAGCCCCACGCGTGCAGCCAGGTGGAGACGCCGTAGACGAGGGCGATCAGGCCCAGGGCCGCCAGGTCGTCCAGCATCGCGTGTTTCGGCTCCTTGGCGCGCACTTGCCAGCCCAGCCAGGCCAGCAGCGCGCCGCCGGCCGCGCCCAGGGCGATGGCGCCCGCGCTGGCCCAGAACAAATCGCGCCACAGCCAGGTGGCGCCATGCGGTCCCAGCTCATGCAGGCCCAGCAAGCCCAGTCCCAGCATGACGAAAGGAAAGCCGCTGCCATCGTTCATGCCCGCCTCGCTGGTCAGCATGAAGCGCAATTGCTCGCTGTCGCCCGCATGGCGCAGCTGCACGTCGGTGGCCAGCACGGGGTCGGTGGGCGCGAGGATGGCGCCCAGCAGGATGCCCGCGCCCAATGGCAGGCCCAGCACCAGGCACGCGAAGGCCGCCACCAGCGCCACGGAAATGGCCATCGACAGCCACGCCAGCCGCAGCGAAGGCAGCCAGCGCGCCAGGCTGAAGGGCACGGGCATCTTGACGCCGGCGGAAAACAGGGAGATGAGGACGGCGATTTCCGTCAGGGTTTCCAGCAGGGGCGCCTGTTGCACCAGGTCGAACGAGAACAGGCCGAGGAACATGGGGCCCAGCAGCAGGCCCACGCCCAGGTAAGCGATGGCCGAGGTCAATGGCAGGCGCGCGATGCCGTCGGCGCCCAGGCCACGCGCCAGCATCAGGCAACCGATCAGGATGAACCAGGCGGTGGTGCTCATGCTCCCTATTTTAGCGGCGCATGGGCCAGGGCAGCGCGCCGCAGCTTATTTGTACGCCTTGTGCAGCTGTACCGTATCGTTTTGCGCCTGCATGGCGTGCAGCTCGATCGGGTCGAGCGTGGAGCGCAAGCGGGGCAGGCTGTGCGGATAATTGGTCGTGATAAAGGCGAGCATCTGTTCGCGCACGAGGCAGCGCAATTCAAACGCCGTGCCTGAATCCACCGCGCTGATCAGGAAACGCACGCGCACGGCCCGCTCGTTCGAATCCGTCGCCTGCACCGTGCAGACGCGGCCGTCCCATTGCTTGGCGGATGCGCAGATGCGCGTCAGTTCCGCCCGCAGGGGCTCGATCGGGATGCTGAAATCGAGCCACAGGAACACCGTGCCCAGGATGTCGGAGGAGGTATGCGTCCAGTTCTCGAACGGATTTTCGATGAACCATTGCAACGGCACGATCAGCCGGCGTTCATCCCACACGCGCACGACCACGTAGGTCCCCTTGATTTCCTCGACCGTGCCCCATTCGCCATTGACGATCAGCACATCATCGATGCGGATCGGTTGCGAAAACGCAATCTGCAGCCCTGCAATGAAATTGCCGAGCACGGGCCGGGCGGCGATACCGGCTACCAGGCCCGCCACGCCGGCCGAGGCCAGCAGGCTGGCGCCGATCTGCCGCGCGCCGGGCAAGGTCAGCAGCACGAAGGACACGCCCAGGAGGACGACGATGGCATGCGCGCTGCGCGTGAGCACGCGTGCTTGCGTGATCCGGCGGCGCGCGCGCAGGTTGTCGGCCGCGTCGACGGGATTGATCTGGGAAATCGTGATGCTGAGCGACTCGATGCATTGCATGGCCAGCCAGGTCAGCGCGATGATCAGCGCCACGCTGGCCAGGTGCGACATGGCGACGAGGCCCGGCGTGTCGTCGGGCGCGCTGGCCAGCACCATGCGCAGGCCGAAGACGATCAGGCACAGCTGGCTGGCGCGGAAGGCTACGCGCGCCACGTTGCTGGCCAGCGCGTGGCCTTGGGCCAGTCTTTTCAGCAAGCCGATGCCGGCCCGGTGCACGCCGATGGCGACCACGGTGACGAGCAGGGCGGAAACGAGCACGGTCAGCGCCGAGCGCAGCGGGCCTCCCATCAGCGAGTGAAACGTGCTGAGATCCATAGGCGAAAACTCCTTATTGATAAGTGAAATGGATGTCGGAAGCGGGTATTTTACGGGCAGATGACGTCGCGGGGGCGTGCGTTGCCGTACGGATAAGACTTCGGGCAAGGGGGATACTGGACGAAATTGCTGCGCTGCGCCATGCCACGTTGACGTTTCAATACGGAAAGCAAGCGGGCGTCGCCGCATTGGAAACATAGTCATACTTGCCATGCTTTTTGTTTTTGCAAAGGAAACCGATGATAGTACGATCACTCCGAATGTCCTTGCGCTTCATCCTGCCGCTTGCCCTCGTGCTGGGACTGTTTGCTTATATCGTGGTACCCCTGCTGGATAACATTACCCTGCGCTGGTATGTGCGCGACCTCGACAGCCGGGCCGAATTGCTCGCCGGAACCCTCCGCCCCTCGCTCACCGAATACCTGCCCGCGCAGGATGCCACCCGCATCAGCGAACTGTTCCAGGGCGCCACGCGCGACGAACGCCTGATCGCCATCGGCTTTTGCGACAACGCGGGCCACTTGCTGTACCAGTCAGCGCAATACCCAACTTCCATCGGCTGCTGGAGCACGCCTTCGACGGGCGGCCTGTACAAATCCCTGGCGCAATTGCCGCAAGGGCAAGTCCACCTGAGCGAAACCCCCGTCATGCAGGACGCGTCCCAGCTGGGCCGCCTGGTGCTGGTGCAGGACATGAGCTTTGTCGAGCGCCGCAATACCGATACCAAGCGCTTCATCTTTGCCTTCCTGGCCGTGCTGGCCGTGCTGATTTCCCTGATGACCGTGTTCGTCGCCCACCTGAGCTGGCGCGGCTGGCTGTCGGCCGTGAAGGATATCTTGCGGGGCGAGTTGATGCCGAAAAGCAATGGCGCAGTGGCCGCCGCCACGGCGCCCGCCGCCGCGCCCGCGCCGCCGCCGGAAATGCAGCCGCTGATCGGCGACTTGCGCGAATTGCTGCAGGAATACCATCTGGAACGCCAGGGCGATAACGGCTGGTCGTCCGACTGGACGCCGGACAAGCTGCGCGCGCTGCTGGAAGCGGACTTGCAGGGCGACCAGGTGCTCGTCGTGTCGAACCGCGAACCGTATATCCACACGAAAGCCGATGACGGCAGCGGCGATATCCGCGTACAACGCCCGGCCAGCGGCCTGGTGACGGCCGTGGAAGCCGTGATGCGGGCCTGTTCCGGCACGTGGATCGCGCATGGCGCCGGTTCCGCCGACCGCGAGACGGTGGACAAGCACGACCACGTGCCCGTGCCGCCCGATAACCCCAGCTATACCTTGCGCCGCGTGTGGCTGACGGAAGAGGAAGAGCAGGGATACTATTATGGTTTCGCCAATGAGGGCATGTGGCCGCTGTGCCATATCGCCCACGTGCGCCCCGTGTTCCGCTCGTCCGACTGGGAACAGTACGTGAGGGTCAACCGCCGCTTCGCCGACGCCGTGATTGCCGAGGCGAAGACGGACAACCCCGTCGTGCTGGTGCAGGACTATCACTTTGCCTTGCTGCCGCGCATGGTGCGCGAAGCCTTGCCGAAGGCGACGATTATTACCTTCTGGCATATCCCTTGGCCGAACTCGGAATCGTTCGGCATTTGCCCTTGGCGCGAGGAAATCCTCGACGGCTTGCTGGGCAGCACGATCCTGGGTTTCCACACGCCATTCCACCGCAAGAATTTCCTCGAAACGGTGGACCGCTACCTGGAAACCCGCATCGAGCCGGAAGCATCGACGATTTCCTACGGCGGCGAGATGACGCAGGTCGAGGATTACCCGATCTCGATCGCCTGGCCGGAAGACGACCCGGCGCAGCCCGACGTGGCCGCGTGCCGCGCACAGATCCGTGCCGAACTGGGCGTGGCGCCTGACCACTTGCTGGGCATCGGCGTGGACCGCCTCGATTACACGAAAGGCATCGTCGAGCGCTTCCAGGCCGTCGAGCGCATGCTGGAACAGCAGCCCGGCATGGTCGGCAATTTTACGTTCGTGCAGATCGCCGCCCCCAGCCGCGCTTCGCTTGATGAATATCAAAGTTTTGACGCGCGGGTGCGCAAGATGGTCGAGCGCATCAACCGCCGCTTCGGCAGCGGAGATTACGTGCCCATCCTGCTGAAGGCCGAACACCATGGACAGGACGACTTGCAGCGCTATTTCCGCGCTTCCGAAGTGTGCATGGTGACAAGCTTGCATGACGGCATGAATCTGGTGGCCAAGGAATTCATCGCCGCGCGCGACGACGAGATGGGTGTCCTTGTTCTAAGTCAATTCACCGGCGCGGCGCGGGAACTGCATGAAGCGCTGATCATCAACCCGTATCACATCGAGCAGGGCGCCGATGCGCTGTACCGCGCCCTCGTGATGCCGCCCGTGGAACAGCGCGAGCGCATGAAAAGCATGCGGGCGAGAGTCAAACATTTCAATGTCTACCGCTGGGCCGGGCGCATGCTGCTGGACGCGGCCCGCCTGCGCCAGCGCGACAAGGTCATGACCAAGATCGACGCCCACAGCCGCATTAAGCGGCGCAGGGGGATGTGATGGCCGATATCCGTGACGATAGCGCAGCCCTGTTGCAGCTGCTGAGTGCGCCCGGAACAGCCGTCTTCCTCGACTTCGACGGCACCCTGGTCGACCTGGCGCCCACGCCCGATGGCGTGCATGTGGCGCCCGGCGTCATCGAAGCGCTGGCGCTGCTGGCCGAGCGCCATGGCGGCGCGTTGGCCCTCATTTCCGGCCGTCCCGTGGCGCAGATCGACGCCATGCTGGCGCCCCTGGTCTTGCCTGTTGCCGGCGTGCACGGCGTGGAGCGGCGCGGTGCCGATGGCGCGCTGCACGTGGCGGCCACGCCCGAGGTGGCGCCCGTGCTGGCGCGCGCGCAGGCGCTGGCGGCGATTCACCCCGGTTTGCTGGTGGAGCAGAAGCGGGGCGCCGTGGCCCTGCATTACCGCCTGGTGCCCCACCTCGAGCAATTGTGCTTGCAGGAAATGACGGCCGCCGTGCAAGCGTGCCCGGGGGTATTGCTGTTGAATGGCAAAATGGTCCTGGAAGCGAAGCCGGCCGCCACCGACAAGGGCGGCGCCATCGCCGCCTTCATGCAGGAAAGCCCCTTCGCCGGCCGCCGGCCCGTGTTCGCGGGCGACGACACCACCGACGAGGCAGGTTTTGCCTTTGTACAACAAGCAGGCGGGCAGGGCGTCAAAGTGGGCAGCGGCCCCAGCGCCGCCACCCTGCGCCTGGCCAGCCCCGGCGCCTTGCGCGCCGCGCTGCTGGCCGCTTCCGTATCCCCGACATCGAAGGAGTAGCCCATGAGGACATCCCATGACACCCGCGCCAGCCAACCGTCCGCGCCAGCATCGCTGAACTGCGGCGTGGTGGGCAATTGCGCCTTCAACGCCCTGATCGACCAGGCGGGGCAGGTCGTCTGGTCCTGCCTGCCCCGTTTCGACGGCGACCCCGTCTTCAACCGCTTGCTGGACGACACGGAAAACGGCAGCGTATGGGCCATCGACATCGAAAACTTCGCGCGCAGCGAGCAGTTCTATGAGCCGAACACGGCCGTTCTGCGCACGCGTCTGTACGACACGCAGGGGCGCGGCGTGGAAATCACGGATTTCGCGCCCCGTTTCCTCAGCCGCGACCGCATGTTCCGCCCGCTGATGCTGATTCGCCGGGTCCGCCCGCTCGACCACGCCGTGCGCATCCGCGTGCGTCTGCGCCCCCGCTACGACTGGGGCAGGCTGGCGCCGCAGATCACGCAGGGCAGCCACCACATCCGCTACGTGGGGCCGGAACAGACTTTGCGCCTGAATACGGATGTGTCGCTCAATTATGTGCTGGGCGAAACGTATTTCGTGCTGGGCGGCACGGCCAACTTCCTGCTGGGCCCCGATGAAACGCTGGCCGGCGGCATCGACGAGACGGCGCGCATCTTCGAAAAGGAAACCATCAACTACTGGCGCACCTACACGCGCCGCCTGGCCGTGCCGCTGGAATGGCAGGACGTGGTCATCCGCGCCGCCATCACCTTGAAACTGTCTTTATATGAAGACACGGGCGCCATCATCGCCGCCATGACCACCAGCATTCCCGAAGCGCCGGGCAGCAGCCGCAACTGGGATTACCGTTACTGCTGGCTGCGCGACGCCTTCTTCGTCGTGCGGGCATTGAACAGCCTGTCGGAAGTGGGCACGATGGAAGAGTATCTGCGCTGGCTGACGAATATCGTCGCCCGCTCGAAGGGCGGCCACATCCAGCCCCTGTACGGCATCGGCCTGGAAGAGCAGTTGCCCGAATCGATACTCGACCATTTGCCCGGCTACCGGGGCAATGGCCCCGTGCGCGTGGGCAACCAGGCGCAGGAACACTTCCAGCACGACGTCTACGGCAATATCGTCCTGGGCGCGGCGCAGGCCTTCCTTGACCACCGATTGTTCCACCGGGCGGGAAAAGCCGAGTTTGCCGCGCTGGAAGCCGTGGGCGACCAGGCCTTCCGGCTGCATGCGGAGCCGGACGCCGGCATGTGGGAGCTGCGCACGCGCGCCAGGGTCCACACCTCGTCCATGCTGATGAGCTGGGCCGCCTGCGACCGCCTGGCGAAAGTGGCGCACAAACTGGGCTTGCCGGACCGCGCCGACCACTGGAACAGCCGCGCCGTGCTGATCCGCGAACGCCTGCTGCGCGAAGCGTGGAGCGAGGAGCGCCAGGCCTTCGCGGAAAGCCTGGGCGGGCGCGACCTCGACGCCTCCGTCCTGCTGATGGCGGAAGTCAACTTCATCGACCCCATGGACCCCCGTTTCATCGCCACCGTCGACGCGCTCGAAGCGTCGCTGTGCGACGGCCCCTACATGCGCCGCTACGAAGCGCCCGACGACTTCGGCAAGCCCGAAACGGCCTTCAACATCTGCACCTTCTGGCGCATCGACGCCCTGGCGCGCATCGGCAGGAAGGATGAGGCGCGCAAGATCTTCGAAACCATGCTGCTGGCGCGCAACCACCTGGGCCTGCTGTCGGAAGACACGCACCCCGTGACGGGGGAGATGTGGGGGAACTTTCCGCAAACGTATTCGATGGTGGGGTTGATTAACTGTGCGGTGCGGTTGTCGGCGCCTTGGGATAGTGCTATTTAAGTGCGGGCCTGGATCGCGGGCCTGAGAAAATGTCCATGGCTGCGTTGCTTGGGCTTGCCGTACATTCGTACTGTCTGCGCCCGCGCGCCTTGCCTTGGGCATTTTTCAGGCCCGCTGGGCCCGAGGTGCCCGGGTTGGAGACCCGGGCCTTGGGTTGTTTTGCCATTGTTTAGATGTTAAGTCAGAGTTTTGGGTAAAGCTGGCTCCCTGCGCCCATACAACCTGCACTCCGCCGCCAGCGCCAGCAAATTGGGATCACGCTCACGGCTGCTCTGCATCAGCAGGGTGATTTGCTGGTGCGAGCCGTAGCGCGCGTCGAGGGGCAGCAGTTCGATGCGCGAGCTGAAGGCGCGCACGCGGCCGGGCAGCAGGCTGTAGCCGATGCCGCCGCTGACCAGGTTGATCAGCGAGAAGATGTCGCCCACGCGCATCGCGGTGTCGGGCACGAAGCCCGCCAGCTCAAACGCGTGATTGAAGCTTTGCGAGGTGACGAAACCTTCGCTGAGCGTGACGAATTTGTCGTTGCGCAACTGTTGCAAGTCCACCGAGGCCGCCCCTGCATAGGGCGAACCGAGCGGCGCGGCCAGGTAAACGTCGTCCTGGAACAGGGGCACGGCCACCAGCCCCGCATGCTGTTCGTCCTCCTGCACGCCGATGATGATGGCGTCCAGGCGGCCGTCTGCCAGGCTTTGCAGCAGGTCGCGGTTCGAGCCCAGGGTCAGGTCGATATCCAGGCCCGGCCGGCGCAGCTTCAGGGCGATCACCAGCTGCGGGATGCAGTGCAGGGTCAGTGAGTACAGCGAGCCGATCTTCAGGCGCACGGGGTTGATGCCCGACATTTCGCGCACCTTGCGCACGCCTTCCTCGCATTCGGCCAGCGCGCGCCGCGCCGATTCGGCAAAGGTGTAGGCCGCATGCAGGGGTATCAGGCTGCGGCCCTCGCGCTTGAACAGGGGGCAGCGCAAGCCGTCTTCCAGCGAGTGCAGGGCACGGTGCACGCTGACCGTGCTCTGGCCCAGCGCATCGGCCACCCGCGCCAGGTTGTTCAATTCCATGAAGCTGAGAAAAACTTCCAGCTTTTTCAGGGTAATTTCTTCGTTGATGGCCATGACTAACCTCTTTCAAGGGAGTTCATTAACTTCAGGGTAATGAACATGGTAGCAGGTTGATTGTCGCGCTGGCGCTTTCGTTCTATCGTCTGGATTCGATAGCTCATTCCGGAGGCATGATGTCAACCGCCACAGCAGCGCCAGCGCAGCGGCA
>NZ_JBWBYV010000065.1:0-90424 GCF_056174685.1 Janthinobacterium sp. BHSEK | reverse complement strand
CCGGCCATCTGCTTGCACCATGAGCTTCACCATCGCTTTTTGACGGCTATTGAAAGCGGAAAACTCGCCCGCATTCCATCGCTGCACTGGCTGAGGTGGTTGATTATCCTGCTGCTGCGCCTTGTTATTGGCTTTGGCCGCCATCGGGTAACGGTCGTTCAGCACGTTTGCCGCCTTGTGCTGCTTGTACATGATGGAAGCCGCCCGATGTTGCTTAATTTTTTACAACATATTGCGCAATATATTGTATTCTTGAGTCTCACCGGGGAGAAACCTTAGAATGCGCTATCACTCATGTCTGCTTCAAGCGCTGTCGGCGCTGTCCATCATTTGCGCATCGGGCGCATTTGCCGAGGTGCCGGGCATCTCGCGAGACGAAAAGGGTGCGATCATCGCCTCCCTCGACAGCACCTTGAATACGAACTACGCGTTTCCGGACATCTCGCGAAAAATTGTACCCGTGCTTCAGGAGCGTCTGAAAAAGGGAGATTATGATTCGGCGGCAACGAAGGCAGCGTTTGCGAGCAAGCTGACCGACGATCTCATCAAAGTCAGCGGCGACCTGCATTTCCTCGTGGGAGCCGACTCCCAATGGATCGCGGAATTCAAGGCAAAGGCCAACCCGGCGCTCAAGGCCAAGATACGAAAAGAGGAATTGAGCAGGTTGGAAGAGGCTAATTTCGGTTTCGACGAGGTCGCTCGCCTGCAGGGCAATATCGGTTATATACGGTTCAGCTATTTTGCCGATCCCGAGCTTGCCTATGATACGGCCGCGTCCGTTATGCGCTTCGTCGGCAATACGGATGCCGTCATCATCGATTTGCGCTATAACAATGGCGGACATCTGGAAATGGCGCAATTCCTGGCGAGCTATTTCTTCTCCAGCGAGAAAGACCAGCTGCTCTTCGACTACTATTACAATGAGGATGGCAAGCGTATCCAGCGCGGACAATGGGTACTGCCGGGCCTGCCGGGCAAGCGCATGGTGGACAAGCCCGTCTATATCCTGACCGGCTCCACGTCGTTTTCCTCCGCAGAATGGTTTTCCTATGCGATGAAGAAGCTCGGGCGGGCTACGCTGATCGGCGAGCGGACCGCTGGCGGTGCGCATCCGGTTGCGCGCAAGCCGCTGAACGACGATTTTTTCGTGCAAGTGCCGATCGGCCAGATCCAGGACCCCGTGGACCATGGCGATTTCGAAGGTGTCGGCGTGCAACCTGATATCCCTAGCCCCTCTATTCGCGCGCTTCCTCTGGCGCACAAGCTGGCGCTTGAACATCTGGCGAAGACCGATGACGCCAGGCGAACCGAACTTGCCTGGCTGCTCCCGAGCCTGACGGCAGCGATCGAGCGCCCGCACGTCGATGCCGCGGTGTTGACAAAAGCGGCCGGAAAATATGAAGGCCGCCAGATCATCCTGGACAATGGCACGCTTTACTATCTCTGGCGCGAACGGTTTCGGGTCGCGCTTGAGCCGATCGGTCCCAACCTG
Source organism: Janthinobacterium sp. BHSEK (assembly GCF_056174685.1). Classification (NCBI taxonomy): domain Bacteria; kingdom Pseudomonadati; phylum Pseudomonadota; class Betaproteobacteria; order Burkholderiales; family Oxalobacteraceae; genus Janthinobacterium; species Janthinobacterium sp. BHSEK. The sequence continues at coordinate 88,932 of NZ_JBWBYV010000065.1, read as the reverse complement.
TTCGCCGTGGAAGGCGTGTCGGATTTTCGATACCGCCTGAATACCTTGCGCGGAAAAGTGACGGAGCTGGAACGCGTGAACAAGGATGGCAGCATCCAGAGGTACAAGCGCCTTGACTAAAAAGACCCATCAACCGGCCCCGATCGATGACGCCGTGTTTCTCGGCCGCGCTGTCGAACGGCTGAGCGTCCTGATCGCCGAGCAATCCAAGACTGTCTTCGATACGATGGGAATCGTCATCCCGGTCCGCTCGTGTTCGCTGATGACGGTTCTGGCAACGCTCGGCACGGCCTCCGCCGCGGATCTGGCGCGCGAACTCGGACATTCGCACCAGCTGGTCATGCAAAAGATACCAAAGCTGCTCCGTCTGGGCCTCGTACGGTATCGGAACGATGACAATGATGCCCGGCGACGGCTATTGGTGCCCACGGAGGAAGGCTTGTCGCAGCTCGCGAAATTCGAGCAGTGCACGGTGCTGATCCGGGCGGCCTATGCCGGCCTGTTTGCCGAGGTGGGGGACGTCAGGCAATTCGTGGACCGGGCCGCCGATGCGCTCAACGAGAAGCCGCTGGACAAGCGCATCCATTCCGCGGCGCGTTTGACCTGACGCACAAGCAGTTTTGTCTTCATTTTTTGCTGGCAATCCCCATGCTTTCCATGATCCTGGCCGTATTATCCTTGCAGTCCAGCTCATCGGGTTTTGCCTCGATCATCTGAATCAGCGACAGCAGATGCGCCTTGTTCTGCGCCAGCCGCACCTCCAGAGATTCGATATCGGCGATCTTCTTCTTGAGCGCCACCATCAGCTCATCATGTTTCCATGATGAAATATCCTCAGGCAAGACTTGCCTGATTTCGTCCAGGGAAAAGCCCGCCTGCTGGGCGTCGGTGATGATGGACAGTACCGCCACCGCTTCCAGCGGATAGTCGCGGTAGCCGTTCGATTGCCGGTCCACGGCTTTCAGCAAGCCCTTGGCTTCGTAGAAACGTATCGTGGACGCCGCCAGGCCGCTGCGCTTGGCCAGTTCGCCGATTTTCATCGTTTTTCCCGCTCCCTTATTGTGGTGTGTTATTCCGCAGGGCCGCGAGCAGCGCTTGCGCCACTTCCTTGCCCGATCCGGGATTCTGGCCCGTGACGAGGCGGCCATCGGTCATCACGAAGCTGCCGAACGGGATGAAGCCTTTATCATATAGCGCTCCCCTGCCCTCGAGCTCGCTTTGCAGCAGATAGGGTACCTGATCCTTGATGCCGGCCAGCGACTCCTCCGTATTCGAAAAGCCCGTCACACGGCGCCCTTGTATCAGCGGCTTGCCGTTTTCGTCCTGCAGGTCGAGCAGGCCGGCGGCGCCGTGGCAGACGGAAGAAACGATGCCGCCGTTGCGGTAGATCGCCTCGGCAATGTGCTTGAGGTCCTGGTTGCCCTTGAAATCCCACATCGTGCCATGCCCGCCCGTGTAGAAAATAGCCTGGTAGCCGGCAGGATCGATGTCGGCCGCCGCTCGTGTCGACGCCAAAGCCGCCATGAAAGCGGGATCTTTCAAGTGGTTTTTTGCCGCGGCATCCATATACAGCCATCCCAGGCTGCGCTCATCGAGCGGCACGGCGCCGCCGTTCGGGCTGACAAAGTCGACGCCATAGCCGGCTTCCTTCAGCGCGTCATACACGTGCGTGAGTTCCGTGAGCCAAAGCCCGGTATGGTCGTTTCTGCTCGGATACTGGGAATGATTGGTCATGACCACGAGTACCGTGCCTGGTTCCCGCTTTGGCGCCGCCGGTTCCGCAGCAACGATCTGCATGAACAGCATGGGCATGAGAGCGAGGAAAAGCTGCTTGAAAACTGACATGGGATCGTCCTCCTGATGGTTGCGTGGCCTGCGCCATGTGAGCCACTATAAGCTTAAAGCCAACTTGAATGTCAAGCGGCAGATGGGCGGTGCAGGAGTTTGTTGTCTCAGGCTGCTGCGTTTCTTCCAGCCCGTGTTGCGAACGGCACACAGGCAAAAAAAGTGCGTTTTAGAGCTTGACCTTCAAGTTAGCTTAAAGCTTATCGTGAGGTCATCGCAACCCTGGAGATAAGCATGAAGCCTTTTACCCCACTGACGCTGCCCAATGGAAGCGTCATTCCGAACCGCCTCGCCAAAGCCGCCATGGAAGAGAACATGGCTGACAACGATCACGCGCCCTCACAGGAGCTGATCCGCCTGTACCAGTCGTGGGCCGACGGCGGCGTTGGCTTGATGATCACAGGAAACGTGATGATCGACCGGCGCGCCATGACGGGACCGGGCGGCGTGGTGCTCGATTCTACGCAATTTGGCGCCCGCTTCGAGCAATGGTCCCGCACTGCCCGTTCACGCGGGGCGCAGATCTGGATGCAGATTAACCATCCCGGACGCCAGATGCCGGCCGCCATGGGACAGGAAACCATCGCGCCCTCGGCCGTGCCCATGGATATGGGCAACTTTTCCAAGCAGTTTTCCGCGCCGCGTGCAATGACGGAAGCCGACATTGCCGACGTGAAGCAACGCTTTATCAACTCTGCCAAGCTGGCGGAACAGTTTGGCTTTACGGGCGTGCAAATCCATGCCGCGCACGGCTACCTGCTCAGCCAGTTCCTCTCCCCTATTACAAATAAACGCACGGACCGCTGGGGCGGCTCGCTCGAGAACCGGGCGCGGCTGCTGGTGGACGTCGTCAACGGGGTGCGGCAAGCCGTGGGCAAAGGCTTTGCCGTCGCCGTGAAGCTCAACTCGGCGGATTTCCAGAAAGGCGGCTTCAGCTCGGAGGACGCCAGGCAGGTGGTTTCCATGCTCAACAGCCTGGGCGTGGACCTGATCGAATTGTCCGGCGGCAGTTACGAAGCCCCTGCCATGCATGGCCAGACCCGCGACGGCCGAACCTTGGCCCGCGAAGCGTATTTCCTGGAGTTTGCCAAGGACATCGCCACCGTGGCCCGGATGCCCATCATGGTGACGGGCGGCATACGCCGCTACCCGGTGGTCGAGCAAGTGCTGGGCAGCGGCATTGCCATGGCAGGCATGGGAACGGCGCTGGCCATCGACCCGCAACTGCCGAAAGCATGGCGTGCCGATCAATCGGCCAGCCCCTTGCTCAGGCCCATTATCTGGAAAAACAAGGTGCTGTCGTCGATCGGCTATATGGCGATGGTCAAGTATCAGCTGCGGCGCCTGAGCCAGGGCAAGCCAACGAAGCCCAATGTGGCGCCCGCCCTGGCGCTGGCGATGCAGCAATGGGAAACCGCCATCAGGAACCGGCAGTATCGCCGCCGGATGAACAGGCTGGCGCCCGGCGGCCTGTGACTCAATTAATTCCAATCCAACATGAAAGGTGGAAGCAATGAACATGAAAATTGCCGCGGCGGTATCCGCATTGATATGGAGTGCCGCCGCAGCCCCGTCGTGGGCCGACAATCCTGTTGAAAACAAGCAGGTCATCATCAATATCGCCGGCCATGACGTGCCGGTGGCGGCCGGCGGCCTGTACGACCGCTATCGCTCGAACCCGCCTCTATCGGTGATCGCGGCGGAAGCGCCGGAGCTCGACCTGAGCTGGTTCAAGGGAATCAAAAAGGAAAAGGTCGCCATCGGCTTTGACTCGTATTCGCCGAATTTCTATTATAAAAACAGCAAAATCACAGCCGTCTTTACGGCCGACCTGGCCAGGCTGAAGGAACTGATGCCGGAAGACATACTGAAGCAGGTGCAGCCATTGCAAGTATGGCCGGGCCGGGGCGCGGTGGCATTGACGGCCTACGCCTATGAATACTGCGACAACGACAGCTACAATGAAATTTCCCTGGCGATCGTGACGAACAAGCCCGGCACCTCCAGTTTCGGCCCTTTCACCTTGCTGGGGCAATCGCTGTCGAAGGATTTCTGGGGCTATGTGCTCAAGCTGCCCGTGAACACGGAACTGGCCAGGGTGCGCGGTGTCGTAGGCTACCACCTGCCCAAGTGGCTGACCGGTATCGAGCGCAAGGAAACGGACGACACCGTCTCCTTTGAAGTCATGGACAGCGCAACGGGCAAGCTCGATTTTGTCTTTGCAGGGAAAAAGCTGGATGGCCTGTCGCACCAGCCCGAGCTGGTGACGAACAGCTTCACCAACAAGGATGGCGCCGGCACGCTCACTTATGGCTATGCCGTTTCGCGCCAGCTCAGCCATGCAACGAGCACGAGCGCGGAAGCGGTCGACCTGGCACTGGGCGACGGCAGCTTCTCCAGCTATCTCAAGTCATTGAAGCTGGGGAAGATGATGAAATATGAATATGTGCCGGAATTTCAAAATGCGCTGTATGCGCCGAAACCCTTATTAATAGGTCATTAACAGGCTACCTGCCCGATGTCTCGTGCTCCATGGCCGCCGCGGCAAGGGCGCGCGCATCGAGCGGCATGGATTCCTTGCGCTCGCTGTAGCGGCTGGTCAGGTAATCGGAGCGGTCGCGCACGACCAGGGTGAATTTGTACAACTCCTCCATGACGTCGACCAGGCGGTCGTAATACGGCGACGGCTTCATGCGGTCGTTGTCGTCGAACTCCTGGTAGGCCTTGGCGACGGACGACTGGTTCGGGATCGTCACCATGCGCATCCAGCGGCCCAGCACGCGCAAGCCGTTGACGGCGTTGAACGATTGCGAGCCGCCCGACACCTGCATCACCGCCAGAGTGCGCCCCTGCGTGGGACGCACGCTGCCCATTTCCAGCGGCAGCCAGTCGATCTGCGACTTGAACACGCCCGTCACGGCGCCATGACGTTCCGGACTGCACCAGACCTGGCCTTCCGACCACAGCGACAGCTCGCGCAATTCCCGCACCTTGGGATGGTCAGGGCTGACGCTGTCGACCATGGGCAAGCCATGCGGGTCGAAGACCCGTGTCTCGGCGCCGAAATGCTGCAGCAGCCGCTCCGCCTCCAGGGTCAGCAAACGGCTGAATGAACGTTCACGCAAGGAGCCGTACAGCAGCAGGATGCGTGGCGGATGCGTGGCCACCGTCGGCGGCGCCAGTTTATCGAGGGTCGGCGTGTCGAGGTGGGCTGCGCTGATGTTGGGCAAGTCATGCATGATGGTTTCCTTATTCAATAATTCCATAATAGTCGAATTATGGAATTGATGGAAGCCTGTTTTGCACCTGAGTAAACGCCTCCCTCCCGGCATATGTTGATGTAGATCAATCAATTTTTGAATCGTGTGCAGCAGAATATGATCATGCGCAAGCTCTTGTTGAGCAAACTATGCTTCGCGCTTGCGCCTGCATCACGCCCCACCAACTTCATAAGGAATCACATGCTACCCACTACCATGAAAGCCGCCGTTGTCGAGCAACTGGGCCAGCCGCTGGTGCTGCGCGACGTACCCGTGCCGGTGCCCGGTCCCGGCCAGATCCTCGTCAGGACGGAAGCATGCGGCGTCTGCCACACGGACTTGCATGCGGCGCGCGGCGACTGGCCCGTCAAGCCGACGCCGCCATTCATTCCCGGCCACGAAGGCATCGGCGTGGTGGTGGAGTTGGGCACGGGCGTGACCGAGGTGCGGCTGGGCGACCGGGTCGGCGTGCCCTGGCTCTATTCCGCTTGCGGCCATTGCGAACATTGCCTGGCAGCTTGGGAAACCGTGTGCGCCGAGGCGCAGTTCGGCGGCTACACGAAGAATGGCGGCTTCGCCGAATACATCCTGGCCGACCCGCGCTACGTCGCGCATATCCCGGCCGGTCTTTCTGCAGTGCAGGCGGCCCCCATCATCTGCGCGGGCGTAACGAGCTACAAGGGCATCAAGGAAACGGGCGCGCGGCCGGGCCAGTGGCTGGCCGTGTCCGGCATCGGCGGACTGGGCCACCTGGCCATCGAATATGCGGTGGCCATGGGCTTGCGCGTGGCGGCCGTCGACATCGATGAAGGCAAGCTCGAGCATGCACGCGCCCTCGGCGCCGAAGTGACGATCAATGCGCGCCAGGGCGACCCCGTGGCGGCCTTGCGCGAAGCGACGGGCGGCGGCGCGCACGGCGTGCTGATCACGGCGCCGTCGATCGATGCCTTCCAGCAAGGCGTGGCAATGACGCGCAAGCGCGGCACCTGCGTATTGGTGGGCTTGCCGCCGGGCGACTTCCCCACGCCGCTGTTCGACATCGTCGCCAATTGCGTGACGATACGCGGCTCTTTCGTGGGCACGCGCCAGGACATGGCCGAGGCGCTGGCGTTTGCCGCCACCGGCAAGGTCAAGGCCGGCATCGAATTGCAGCCGCTGTCGGCCATCAATGACGTCTTCAGCCGGCTGGAACATGGCAAGGTCGCCTCGCGCGTGGTGCTCGATTTCAGCGGCAGCTGAGCGCGACTCCGGCCGCGCGGCCGCTGTGTCCTATGGTGCGACGGCAAGCAATTGCCGTTGTTATGATGGCATTTCATAAAAGACACAACAAGGACACAGCGATGAAAAAAATCCTCTCCGGCCTGCTGGCCTGCGCCGCCCTCGCCTGGCCGCTTGCCGCCGGCGCGGCCGAGCAAGCCCCGTCAACGCTGCCCGGACACTATTACCTGCAAGGCGTGATGGAAACGGGTTCCGAGCTGCTGCTGAAAAAGGACGGCACCTTCGAATGGACGCTCAGCTACGGCAATACCGACCAGCAAGCCAGCGGCGAGTGGCGCGTTGCCGGCGACACGGTGACCCTGGTGACGGGCAACGGCGGCAAGGAGCCGCAGTTCCGCGTGTTCGAGGAGGCGGAAATGCGCATCCAGAAGCCTGCCGAAGCGGGCCTGTGGGTGGCCATCGTCGGTTTCCCCAAAGTGGGGCCGATGGCCGGCGTGGAGGTGAAATTCGAGGCGCAAAGCGGCAAGACGGCCACGGCCGTGAGCGTGGCGAACGGCGACGCCATCGTGCGCATGCCGGCCTCGGAACGCTGGATGCGCGCCGGCTTGCGCCGCCAAGGGGCGAAGGCCGACTACCAATGGCTGGCCGTGCCGCCCGCCCGCGCGCAGGAGCGCATCGCCGCGTTCGCCGTCACCGACCCACAATGGCTGCGGGGCCAGGCATTCCAGAAGCTGGCCTTGCGCGTCGTCAAGGGCGGCCTGAAAGTCGACGATGCGGACAGCGGCCTGGCCAGGGGCTTGTACGCCAAACCGGCATCGAAGCAGTAGCCTTCTTCCCTCCTCCTTTCATTCTCCAAGCACGCTGTCCTGGTCAAGAATATCGGCCAGCACAGCGCCGTTTGCACCCGCGCACGCCCGTGCGCCGTTGACACCCTGCACCGTCTGTCCTATAGTCGCCGGGTTAACGACAAATGAGAATGAGAATCATGTTCAGTTCTATCAAGAAATGGCTGGTCTGCTATCCGCTCGTGGCTGCCAGCCTCAGCCTGTTACTGGCCGGAGGCGCGCAGGCGCAGGCGACCGATCCTGGCGCCGGTGCCAAACAGTTGTGGCAACTCATTGATTATGTTGCCGTCGATTACAGCGGCGCCGTCGAGCACGGCAAGGTGGTCAGCGAGGCGGAATACGCGGAAATGCTCGACTTTACGGACAATGCGACGACGCAGATCGCCGCCCTGCCCGCCCACGTATCACAGGCGGCCATCGCCGCCGCCATCGCCGATCTGCGCAAAGCCGTCGTGGCCAAGGCCGATGGCGTGAAAGTCAAGCGCCTGGCGCACCACGCGAACGGCTTGCTGATTGCCGCCTACCCGATCCCCGTGGCGCCGAAAGTACTGCCGAACCTGGCGCGCGGCGCGGCCCTGTATGCGGCCCAGTGCGCTTCTTGCCACGGCGTGGCCGGCGGCGGCGACGGTCCGCTGGCGGCCAGCCTGGAACCGAAGCCGATCGCCTTCACGGATGGCGATCGGGCGCAGTCGCGCAGCGTGATGGCCCTGTACCAGGTCATTTCGCAAGGCGTGGCAGGCACCTCGATGGCCAGTTTCGGCCAGCTGTCCGAAAACGAGCGCTGGGACCTGGCTTTTTTTGTTGGCGGCATGTCGCACGACGCGGCGGCGCGCAGCCACGGAGAAAAGCTGTGGCAGGACGATCCACGGGCCAAGCAACTATATGCGGACCTGGCCGCCGTGACGACCGTGACGCAGGAAGCGGCGGCCGCCAAGCTGGGCGCGGATGAGGCCTTGGCCCTGACGGCATACCTGCGCAGCCATCCTGACAAGGCCGAGGCGCACAAGCCTGCCGGCCTGGCCCTGTCGCGTATGCGCCTGGCCGAAAGCCTTGCCGCCATGCATGCGGGCGACCGCGCGGGCGCCACGCGCCTGGGCCTGTCCGCCTACCTGGACGGTTTCGAGCCGATCGAGCCGATGGTGGGCGCGCGCAACAAATCCCTGCTGCTGGCCGTGGAAAACGCCATGCTGGCCTACCGTTCCGCCGTTGCCAAGGGCACGGTGGCCGACGCCGAGGCGGCCGGCGAAACGCTGCAGCAACTGTTTACCCACGTGGAAGCGGAACTGGGCGACGCCAAGGCCGACCCGATGACGACCTTTGTCGGCGCGCTGACGATACTGCTGCGCGAAGGCGTGGAAGCGCTGCTGATCGTCATCGGCATCATCGCCTTCCTGCGCAAGGCCAAGCGCAACGACGTGCTGCCTTACGTGCATGCGGGCTGGGCCAGCGCCCTGGTGGCGGGCGGCCTGACGTGGGTGGCGGCAACGTATCTGGTGACCATCAGCGGCGCCAGCCGCGAAGTGAGCGAGGGTCTCGGTTCCGTCTTCGCGGCCCTGGTCCTGCTCAGCGTGGGCCTGTGGATGCACCAGAAGAGCAGCGCCGGGCGCTGGCAGGAATATTTGCACGAGAAACTCACGGCGGCGATGACGCGGCGCTCCGCCTGGGGCCTGTTCGCCCTGGCCTTCATCGCCGTCTACCGCGAAGTGTTTGAAACCGTGCTGTTCTATTCCGCCCTGGCGGCGGACGGCAATGGCGGCGCCCTGCTGGGTGGCTTCCTGGTGGCCATCGTGCTGCTGGTGGTGATCGCCTGGGCCTTGCTGCGCACCAGCGCCCGCATGCCGATCGGCAAGTTCTTCTCGTGGACGTCCGCCTTCGTGGCCGTGCTGGCCGTGATATTGATGGGCAAAGGCGTGGCCGCACTGCAGGAAGCGGGTTGGGTCGGCGTCACCCCCGTCGACTTCATGCGCATCGACCTGCTGGGCATCCTGCCGACGGCGGAAACCCTGCTGGCGCAGGCGGCCATCCTGGCCATCATCATCGCCGGCTATGGCTGGAACCGCGTTTCCGCAGGCAAGCGCAAGCTGGCCTGACATTAAGTTCGCCCCTTGAAGCGCGCCGGTACGGGCGTTTCCGCCAGCCCCCGATAGCAGCAGGCCGCCATCGGGGGCTGTTGCATTGCGGCGGCTTAGCGCGCCGTGGCGCCCGACGACTTGTTGCCGTGTACTTTTACGCCTGCCAGCCAGGTCTCCTCCACCACGATGTCGCGCAGCTTGCGCACGGTCTCGTCCAGCGGGTCTTGCGCCAGAATCACCAGGTCGGCCCGCTTGCCGGCTTCCAGCGAGCCGACCAGGTGATCGAGGTGGCAGTGCCAGGCGGCATCGAGCGTGACGGCGCGCAAGGCCGCCATGCGGCCCAGGCGCTCATCCGGATTCAGCACCTCTTTCGCCGGCGCGCCTTCCATGGTGCGGAACACCGCCTGCTCCATCATGCGCAAGGGGCCCAGCGGCGAGACGAAATGGTCCGAATGCAAGCTGATGCGCATACCCGCTTGCAATGCCGACTGGCAGCGGTCCAGCAATTGGGCGCGCTCCTGGCCAAAAATGGTGTGCTGGAACGTATGCCCCCAGTAGCCGACGTGGCCGATGAGGAAACTGGGATTCAATTGCAGTTCCGCCATCTTGTCGATTGCCGCGTCATTCAGCAGCGACGCGTGCTCCACGCGCAGCCGCAGCTGGCGCCGCTTCCGCGCTTCCTCTTCGCTGGGGCCGCCAGGCCGTGGCGTCAAGACCTGCGCGTAGCTGTCCAGCACATATTCCACCGCCTTGTCGCCGTTGGCGTGCACCAGCACGGGCCAGCCGTGCCCCACCGCCTTGTCCAGCATGCGGGTGAACACGGACGTCTCGGGATAATTGCTCAGGCCAGTGTCCGGCACCCCGGGAACGGAGTGCTCGTGCGAACAGGCATAGGGCTCGCTCTGGTAGCCCGTCAAGCCCTGGTTGGAGCCATCCGCGATCAGCTTGATCGCCTTGATGCTGAAACGCTGGTCGCCGCGGCTGTCCAGATCCGGCGTGTAGCGCTGCAGCCAGTGGTCCAGCGCCTGTTCTTCGGGTTTGGTGAACAGCGCGGCACCGATGCGCACGGGCCCCAGGTGCGCCGCCAGCTTGAGCAAGCCGATTTCCAGCTGCGGCTGCTCGGTGGCACCGAGGCCGGCATCGAAGACGGTGGTGATGCCCATGGCGGATGCGTTGTCCAGCACCTGCTTCAGGCTGGCCACAAATTCCAGCAGTCTCGGTTGCGGCGCGACCAGCAGCGCCTTGGAGATATTGATCTCGGTCAGCACGCCGGAAGGGGTGTCCGTGATGCCAGCCGCGTTCAGCGCGGCGGTATTCAGATAGGCAAGGTGGCCGGAAGAGTTCATTAGCAGGATGGGCACCGTGCCGCTCAGCGGATCCAGCCGGCTGGCGGTGATATCTTCCCAATCGAGCTTCAGCGAGGGATCGACGCCGAAACCGAGCACCCAAGGGTTGCCATTCTTGTCTTTCGGCAGCGTGTCCGGCTGGGCCAGCGCGTTGCCGATCTGCCGGCTGATGCTGTGGAAACTGTATTCAGGATCCAGCTCCTGTTGCAGGGGGGGCTGCTGGAACGGCGTGAGCGGCAGCCAGCTCCTGTACAGCGCGCTGGGCAGGACGTGCATGTGGGGTTCGACGAAACCAGGCAGCAAGGTGCGTCCGTTCAAATCCGTCTCGCCCGGTTGGTGCGGCTGCATGGCCAGGCGCACCGCCTGCAGCGTGCCGGCGGCAACGATGCTGCCGCCGGCGATGCCCAGGGCCTCCACCTGGCCGCTACCGGCGCTGGCCAGGGTATGGATCACACCGTTATGGAAGATCATGGCTTGCGGCGCCAGTGTCCGGGAATGCTGGCCATAGGCTTGTTGAAACGCCGCATCGAGTTCACCGCCGGGTACGGTTTCCGTCAACAGGCCGCTAGTCAATGCTGGCAGATGGGGCAGGTTGCAGCAGGCGCAACCGAGATGGTCATGGCTCATGCAGATTCCTATCAGAAGTTAATGATTTAAATCAATGAAGTCATCCATTATTCTGGTTTAAATATACCCAACGACAGAATATCGGGAGAATATTACGTCCGGACTGGCTTGCTTGTTGCCAGTAACTATCTCGGAGCATAACGAATTGAAAATCAAAAAGACTCAAACATTGTCACGTCAATGTAAATGACTGCATGGATTTTTCTGACACCCTGCAGCGTATTTATTTTTAGAAGAATTTTATCTTCCAATGTTTCCGGCAAAAGAAATCCCGATATAGATCATCGCGTGACAATTGGATAGCTATATTTTATAAATTTTAATTATATTCAGCATTGCAGAGATTATGCCGGCCACCCGAACAGCGGCCGTATCCAGAAATTCCCATCCATTGAATGCACCACCAACGAAAGCTTATCGATGAAAACTCAACGCGCAACAACCTGGTCGCTGGGTCTTATTGTGGCAGGCGCCCTGTTATCTTCGCATGCCTATGCGGCGAAAATTCCCGACTGCGGCAAAAGGGAACCGAGCAAAACCCTGCCCACCCCGCAAAACAGCGAATATGACGCATACCGCAATGCGAAGACGACCGCGGTGGCCGGTGGTCCGGGCAATACCGTCTTCAATAACAATGAACGCCGCCTTCCCGCCGCAGGCAAGGACGAGGTTTATTATGAATATTATCTGGGTATCGGCGGCGATGGCGGAGCCGGTTCCCATCGTGCGGTATTGCTTGTGCAGACCCCGGCGGGGAAACGCAAGCTGGTGGAACGCTATTACACGCAGGATCACTATGCGTCCTTTTGCAGCCTGAAGAACTAGTTTTTTCCAATACGAGCCGCAGCAGCGGAACACCTGCTGCGGCGCGTCGCGTGCACGATGTTCAAAACTGCGATATGATGATCGTCATGCGAAATTTACCTACTGCCACATCGAACAACTCAGGGGCCAAACCCACGGCGCACAGCCGCAAGGAAGCCACCCACGACCGCATCGTCGAGGTGGCCACGCGCGCCATCCGCCGCAGCGGCTATGCGGGGACGGGCGTGGCCGACATCATGAAGGAAGCGGGCCTGACGCACGGCGGCTTCTATGCGCATTTCGCTTCGCGCGATGCCCTGCTGGCCGAAGCGGGCGACCGCGCGGGCGCCGAAGCGGTGGCGCTGGCGGCCCGGGTGGCCGCCTCCGCCCCGCCCGGCCAGGCGCTGCAGGCCATGCTGGCCGCCTACCTGTCGCCCGAACACATCGCCGCCATCGAGGTGGGCTGCCCCGTCTCGGCGCTGGGTTCGGAAATGCCGCGCCAGGCGCCCGAGGTGCGGCGCGCCGCCACCATCCACATCAAGGAAATGATCGACCTGTTCGCGCGCCAGCTGCCGAACTGGGGCCAGCCGGAAGCGCACGCGCAAGCCATGGCGACGGTGTGCGCCATGATCGGCACCACCATCCTGGCGCGCGCCGTCGACGAGCCGGCCCTGTCGGACGCGCTGTGCGCGGCCACCCTGGCGCAGTTTCAAGAGACAAACCAGCCGTAACGCCCATGGCCCGGGTCCGTCCCGGGCTTTTTTTCAAACAACAATATGACGATCATCATATTTTATTTCCAAAACTGTCCACCACTGAAGGAACTGCCATGAACAACAACAAGATTGCCCTGGTCACCGGCGCCTCGTCCGGCATCGGCGCCGCCACGGCCCAACGCCTGGCGCAGGCGGGCTACACGGTGTATGGCACCAGCCGCCGCGGCGCGCAAGCGCAAGACGTGCGCGACTACACGATGCTGGCGCTCGACGTCACCAGCGATGCCTCGGTGGCGACAGCCGTCGCGGCCGTCCTGCAGGCGGAGGGCCGCATCGACCTGCTGGTCAATAACGCCGGTTTCGGCGTGGCGCCAGCGGGCGCCGAGGAAAGCAGCGTGGCGCAAGCGCAAGCGATATTCGATACGAATTTCCACGGCGTTGTGCGCATGACCCTGGCCGTGCTGCCGCACATGCGGGCCCAGGGCGGCGGGCGCATCCTCAATATCGGTTCCGTCGTGGGCTTCCTGCCCATGCCCTATGGCGCACTGTATTCGGCCAGCAAGCACGCCATCGAGGGCTACACTGAATCGCTCGACCATGAAGTGCGCGGCTGGGGCATCCGCGCCAGCGTCATCGAGCCGGCCTACACGAAAACCACGTTCGAAGCCAATCTGCTGGCGCCAGATAGCCCGCTGTCCGCCTACCGGCAAGTGCGCGCGGACGTCACGCGCCGGCTGCAGGCGCTGATGGCCGGCGCCGATGATCCTGGCGTCGTGGCCGATACCATCCTGGCGGCGGCCCAGGCGCGCCAGCCGAAAATGCGCTACACGGCCGGGCCGCTGGCGGCACGCCTGCGCCTGATGCGCCGTTTCCTGCCCGCCGCGCTGATGGACGCCGGCTTGCGCAAGGACCTGCGTCTGGCCTGAGCGCCAGCGCCTTTTCAGCATTCAGAGAGAACATCATGCAAGCATTGCAACTCAAACGATACGGCGGCCTCGATCACGTGGCGTTTGCCGACCTGCCCCGCCCCACGCCCGGTCCCGGCGAACTGCTGGTGCGCGTGCACGCCGTGGGACTCAATCCCATCGACTACCTGATTCCCAGGGGCGACTTCAAGCCGATCTTGAAAATGCGCTTGCCGGCTACCCTGGGCAGTGACCTGGCCGGCGTGGTCGTGGAAGTCGGCAGCGGCGTCACGCGCTTCAAGGCGGGCGACGCCGTGTATGCGAGTATTTTCGACACGCCGCACGGCAGCCTGGCCGAATTTGCCGTCGTGCCCGAACAGGCGGCCGCCCTGAAACCGGCCAACCTCGATTTCGTGCAGGCGGCGTCGATACCGATGGTGGGCTTGACGGCGTGGCAAGCCATGCATGAGCGCATGCAGCTGCGGCCGGGCCAGAAAGTGTTCATCCCGGCCGGTTCCGGCGGCATCGGCACGTTTGCCATCCAGCTGGCCCGGCACCTGGGCGCCCGCGTGGGCACGACCACCAGCACGGCCAACGTGGAACTGGTGCGCGGCCTGGGCGCCGATGAGGTGATCGATTACAAGAAACAACCGTTCGAGGAGGTGCTGCGCGATTACGACGCTGTGCTGGGCACGGTGCGCGGCGACGGGCTGGAAAAAGCCTTGCGCATCGTCAAGCCTGGCAGTCGCGTCGTCTCGCTGATCGGCCCGCCGGACGCCGCGTTCGCCCGCGCGCGCGGCATGCACGTGGTGCTGAAACTGGTGTTCGGCTTACTCAGCCGCAAGATCATCGGCCAGGCGCGGCGGCGCGGCGCCAGCTACGCCTTCCACTTCGTGCGTCCCGACGGCGGCCAGCTGGCGCAGATCGCCGCCCTGCTCGAAGCGGGCGCCATCCGTCCCGTCATCGACCAGGTGTTTCCTTTTCTGGAGGCGAAACAGGCGCTGGCCTACCTGGCGCAGGGCCGCGCGCGCGGCAAGGTGGTGGTGCGGCTGCCCGTGCCTTGAACGGGCAGCGCCGCAACGGCGTTGGGCGCCGTGACTATGTGTGAGTTTTGCGTTGGCAATTTCGGCCATACTCGTTGTCAACCCTTTACCTATTGATACCGCTCAACTTCAATAAAGGTAGCTCATGCGCGTTTTCCCGGAATGCTGCTGGTTCGCTATCGCCCTCGCGGCCGGCACCGGCCATGCCGCCGAACCGGGCGTGACCGATACGCACATCCGGCTCGGCATGGTCAATGCGCAAACGGGCGCGGCATCGGGGCTGGGGCGGGCCATGCTCGACGGCGCGACGGCCGTGTTCCAGGAAGCGAACCGGAACGGCGGCATCCATGGCCGCAGCATCGAACTGGTGGTGGCCGACGATGGCTACGATCCGGACCGCGCCATCAGCGAAACGCTCAGGCTGGTCGAGGAAGAACAGGTGTTCGCCCTGTTCGGCAACGTAGGCACGCCCACCACCAACGCCGTCATCCCGATCGTCCAGGAAATGAAGGTGCCGCTGGTGGGCGCATTTACGGGCGCGATGACCCTGCGCCGCCCCGTGGTGCATGAAATCATCAACTTTCGCGCCAGTTACGACGATGAGTCCGATGCCCTGGTGCAGTACTTCGCCAGCCGGGGCATCCAGCGCTTCGGCGTGCTGTACCAGGACGACGGTTTCGGCAATGCCGTGCTCGACGGCACGGTGCGCGCCCTGCAGCGGCGTGGCATGACACTCGTCGCCAAGGGCGCGTTCCAGCGCGGCACGACGGCCGTCAAGGCGGGCCTGGCGGCCCTGATCGGGCACGACCTGCAAGCGGTGATCATGGCCGGCCCCTACACGCCGGTGGCCGCATTCGTGCGCGAGGCGGGCCAGGCCGGGCTGAAGGCGGCCTTGGCCACGGTATCGTTTGTCGGCACCGACAGCCTGCTGCAGCTGCTGGGCACGGAAGGCAACAACATCGTCATTTCGCAGGTGGTGCCCCTGCCGGAAGACCGCCAGCTGCCGATCGCCGCCGACTGCGCCGCGCTGCTGGCCCGGCACGTACCGTCGGCCAGGCTGTCTTTCGTCAGTTTCGAGGGCTGCATCTCGGCCACCCTGATGGTGGCGGCGCTGCACCGCGCGGGCGCCGGCCTCACGCGCGAGCGCCTGATCCAGAGTTTCGAGACGTTCGACCGGCTCGATCTCGGCGGCTTGCAGGTGACGCTGCGGCCAGGCGACCACCAGGCGTCGACGGCCGTTTTCCTGACCCGCATCGCCGACGGCAGGATCGTGCCGGCGGACCCGGCGCCTGGCGCGAAGTGATGCGCGTCCCCCTGCCCTGGAACCCGGCATGAAAATCCGCACCAAGCTCATCATCAGTACCAGCGTCCTGCTGGCGGGCGTGGCGGCCATGGCGGCGGCCGGCCTGCTGCTGGTGAAAGGCATCGAAACCCATGTCCACGGCTTGACCGACGAGACGGTGCCGCTGTACACGGACGTGTTGCGCCTGCGCTATACCGTGCAAGACATGGCATCGGACTTTTTCGAGCTGGGCAAGGCGGAAGACATGGCGCAGCTGGAGCAGGTATCGTACAAGATCGGCGCCAATATCCAGGCCGCCGAGCGCCTCAGCAACGATTTGCGGCGCCATGGCGAGTCGCAGGCGCCCCGCTACCATGCGGCCTTCGAACGGGAATTCCAGCGCATGCGCGTCGCCGTGCGCAAGCGCCTGGAAAACGAGGCCTATTACAAGGCGCAGGCGACGGAGATGCGGCAAGTGCTGGCGCAGATCAAGGCCGCCGCCAAGGGCGCGCGCGGCAAGATCCGCCTGGTCGACAGCCAGGCCCAGACCACGGCCGCCGAGGTGCAGCTGCAAAGCCAGCGCCTGAACCAGAATGCCCGCTACCTGACGGATTTGCGCAAGAGCATCCACGACATGCAGATTGCGCTGGCCGAGACGGAAGCCGTGAAGAACCGTTTCCGCATCGCGCCGCTGCGCGAGCGGCTGACGGCGGCCGTCGCGCACCTGGCGGGCACCAGCGAGCGCGACATCAGCCCGTCCCAGCTGGCGCTGCGGGGGAAACTGCTGGCCACGGCGCGCCAGATGCTCGATCCCGCCGCCGGCTTGCTGGCCCTGCGCGCCGGCCTGCTGGCCGAGGGCGGCGCCGGCGCGGCGCGGCAGGCGGCCTATCTTGCGCTCAAGGAGCAAACCAGCGCCGCCCTGGCCGCTGCCCACCTGCGCCTGGCCGAGGAGCTCGACCCCATCGAACTGCAGCTGGCCATCGGACGCGACCGGCTGGCCGAGGCGGGCCGCTACATGCACACCTCGGCCCGCATCGAGGATGCCAGCGGCGAAATCAACCTGGCCGTCGATGCCATCAGCATCGACGTGGGCGAAGTCATGCTCGCCACGGCCGCCGACGACGTCGCGCGCCTGGGCCGCGATATCGCCCGGCGCATCCGCGCCCTGCACCGCGACATGGCAACCATGCAGACCTTGCTGCAAAGCATAGGCCAGCTGGGCTTGCTGGCCGAAACGCGGACCGTCAACACCTACCTGGACGCCGTGGAGCGCTCAGGACGGCGGCTGGTGCAGGCCAAGGGTAGCGTGCTCGACAGCCAGACGGCGCTGAGCGAAGTCATCGACCACGTGCGCGCCTTCGAGCGGGAACAGGCCGCCTATTCCGCGCAGCAGGTGGCGCGCATCACGGGCCAGCAGCAGGAGGCGGTGACCAAGGTGCGCGACGGCGTGCGGCATGCCTTCATGCTGATCCTCGGCATCGCGCTGGTCCTGCTGCTGGCCTGCGTGGCCATCACGGGCCTGATCAGCGCATCGATCGCCAGGCCGCTGGCGCGCCTGTCCTACGCGATCGCGCATATCCGCGACGGCAAGGCGCTGTCGGTGCGCGTGGCGCAGCACGGCAGCGATGAGCTGGGGCAGCTGATCACGGGTTTCAACGGCATGCTCGAGCACGTGGAACAGCGCGACCTGGCGCTCACGCAGGCCAAGGCCGAGGCCGACGCCGCCAACCGCGCCAAATCGGAGTTCCTGGCCAAGATGAGCCACGAGATCCGCACACCGATGAATGGCGTGCTGGGCATGACGGAATTGCTGCAGCGCACGGAACTGAGTCCCAAGCAGCAGCGTTTCGTGCACACGGTGCACCGTTCGGGCGAAAGCCTGCTCAGCATCATCGACGATATCCTCGACTTTTCCAAGATCGAGGCGGGCAAGCTGGTGCTCGAACACATCCCCTTCGATCTGCGCCAAGTGATCGACGACGTGGTGGCGCTGTTTGCCAGCGGCATCGAGCGCAAGGCCATCGCATTTAGCTGCCGCATCGCCCCAGACGTGCCGCAGCATGTGCGCGGCGACCCCGTGCGCCTGCGCCAGATCCTCACCAACCTGCTCAACAACGCCACCAAGTTCACGGAACGGGGCGACATTGCCGTCGACGTCAGCTGCCCCGCCGCCGGCCAGCTGCGCCTGGAAGTGCGCGACACGGGCATCGGCATGACGCCGGAAGCGGCGGCGGCCGTCTTCCAGCCCTTCCGCCAGGCCGACAGCACCACCTCGCGCAAATACGGCGGCACGGGGCTGGGCCTGGCCATCATCAAGCAGCTGGCGGAAATGATGGGCGGCAACATCGTGCTCGAATCCGTGGCGGGACAGGGTTCCCGCTTCGCCGTCACCGTCGTCGTGGGCGAGGTGGCGCCCGAGGATGCGCCGGCGCCGCCGAGGATGCCCGCCCTGCCCGCCGCGCCGGACGGCGCCGCCACAGCGCCGGCGCCGCTGCGCATGCTGCTGGTGGAAGACAACGCGATCAACCGGGAAATCGCCCTGGCCATGCTGGAGGACACCCCTTACGAGGCCACGCCGGCCGACAACGGGCGGCGCGCGCTGGCCCTGTGGGAGCGCTACCCCTTCGATGTGATCCTGATGGATTGCCAGATGCCGGAAATGGACGGCTTCGAAGCGACCCGGCATTTGCGCCGCATGGAAACCCAGCAAGGCCGCAGCCGCACGCCCATCATTGCCCTGACCGCCAATGCCATCCTGGGCGACCGCGAACTGTGCCTGGCCGCGGGCATGGACGACTATCTCGCCAAGCCGTACACGCGCGCCGCCCTTCTGGCCGTGCTGGCCCGCTGGCGCCCATCGGCGGCAGCGGAGACGGCGGAGGAAGTCGACCCGGCGCAGGCGGAGCCGGCGGCGGCGAGCGATGCAAGCCCCATCCTCGACGCGGCCGCCCTGCAAAACCTGCGCGCCATGCGGCGTCCCGGCCGTCCCGACGTGCTGGGGCGCATCATCGACCTGTTCTACAGCGACGCCCCGCGCCTGCTGGGCCAGCTGGAAGTAGCCGCCGGCGCCAGCGACGCCGCGGCGCTGCAGCTGGCCGCGCACACCTTCAAGTCCAGCTGCGCCAACGTGGGCGCGCTGGGTCTGTCGGCCACCTGCCGTGAAATTGAACAATATGCGCGCGGCAATGACGTCGGCGGCGCGCTGCACCATATCCGCGGCATCCAGCAAGAACTCGACCGTGTCCTCGCCGCCCTGGCCATTGAGAAGGAAGCCCTATGAATACCGCACAACCCCCGCAAGCACTGGTCCTGGTGGTCGATGACGACACCATGACGCGCATCCTGGTGACGGAAGCGCTGGAGCCGGAAGGCTTCCGCATCGAGGAAGCGGCCAGCGGCCTGGAAGCGCTGGCCGCTTTCCAGCGCGGCGTGCCGGACCTGATCCTGCTCGACGTCACCATGCCCGGCATGAGCGGCTTCGAATGCTGCGCACAGCTGCGCCGGCTGCCCGGCGGCGCGCACGTGCCCATCGTCGTGCTGACCGGCAACGACGACGACGACTCCATCAAGCAGGCGCTGGAAGCGGGCGCCAGCGACTTCATTTCCAAGCCGATGCAGTGGCGGCTGCTGGCGCACCGGCTGCGCTACCTGCTGCGTGCCAGCAGCGCGCTCACCGAGCTGAGCCGTATCCAGGAAAGCCTCAGCCACGCACAGGCGCTGGCCCGCCTCGGCAACTGGGAATACCGGGGCACCGGCGGCGACGGCTACTGGTCGCCGGAACTGTTGCGCATCCTGGGCCTGGAAGCCGATTCCGGCGCCACCAGCTTCGACCGCCTGCTGCAATGCCTGCCCGAAGACCAGCGGCCCCTGCTGCTCGATGCCTTCATGGAACTGCATGCCAACGGCACCAGCTACAGCCTGGAGCACAAGGTGCTGCAGCCCGATGGCGGCGAGTGCATCGTCTTCCACCAGGCCGAAGCCGTGCGCGAAGGCCATCGGGTGCTGCTGATGCGCGGTACCGTGCAGGACATCACGGAACGCAAGCTGCAGCAAAGGCGTATCGAATATCTGGCCAACCACGATGCGCTGACGGACTTGCCCAACCGCCAGCTGCTGAACGACCGCATCGGCCAGGCCATCGCCCACGCCCGCCGCACCCGTTTGCACCTGGCGACCCTGATGCTGGACCTCGACCGTTTCAAGTTCGTCAATGACAGCTATGGCCACCCTGTTGGGGACGCGCTGCTGCAGGAAGTGGCCCGCCGCCTGAAGCTGGCCGTGCGCGAAGGCGACACCGTGGCCCGCCAGGGCGGCGACGAGTTCGTCGTCCTGCTGACGGATCTGTCCGACATCGAGACGGCCGAACAGATCGTGAAAAAAGTACTCGAGGTGTTCGCCGATCCTGTCGTGCTGGGCGAGCATACCTTGCACGTCAGCACCAGTATCGGCGCCAGCGTCTTCCCCTCCGACGGCGACAGCGCCGACATGCTGCTCAAGACGGCCGACGCGGCCCTCTACAGCGCCAAGGACAAGGGCCGCAACGGCTACCAGTTCTACAATCACAAGATGGGCGTGCTGGTGGAGGAACGCGCCGAAATCGAGCACGCGCTGCACCAGGCGCTGGCGCTGGGCGAGCTGGAATTGCACTACCAGCCCAAGGTCGACCTCACCAGCGGCAAGATCTACGGCATGGAAGCGCTGCTGCGCTGGCGCCGCGACGGCATCGGCCTGGTGCCGCCGGACCGCTTCATTCCCCTGGCCGAGGAAACGGGCATGATCGTGCCCATCGGCGAATGGGTGCTGCGCACGGCGTGCGCCCAGCTCGGCGTTTGGCATGCCTACGGCTTTACGCACCTGACGATGGCCGTCAACGTGTCGGCACGCCAGTTCCGCCAGACCGACATGCCGGAACTGGTGCGCGCGGTGCTGGCGGAAAGCGGCATGCCGGCCCACTGCCTGGAACTGGAGCTGACGGAGAGCGTGCTGATGCAAAACCGCGACCTGGTGGTGCGGGCGCTGGAACAGCTGAAGGAAATCGGCGTCACCCTGTCGCTGGACGACTTCGGCACCGGCTATTCCAGCCTGTCGTATCTGAAGCAGTTTCCCATCGACGTGGTCAAGATCGACCAATCGTTCATCCGCGACGTGACCGACAGCGTGGATGGCGCCTCGCTGACCCGCTCCATCATCGCCATGGCCAAGTCCCTGCACATGACCACCGTGGCCGAAGGGGTGGAAACGGAGGGTCAATTGGGCTTTCTCAATACCAACCGCTGCGACGCCATGCAAGGCTATTACTTCAGCCGCCCGCTGCCCGGCGCCGAGATGGATCTGATGCTCTATGCCGGCACCCATTTGCCGCCCGAGAGCTGCCATGCCGTCGCGCCCCAGCGCGTGCTGCTGCTGGTCGACGACGAGGAGCATATCCTGTCCGCCCTGCGCCGCTCGCTGCGCAAGGAGGGCTACCAGATACTCAGCACCACCAATCCGCAGGAAGCGCTGGAACTGGTCGCCTCGCACGCGGTGGGCGTGATCCTCACGGATGCGCGCATGCCGGGCATGTCCGGCAACGAACTATTACGCCGCATCAAGGGCATCTATCCGGAGATCGTGCGCGTGATGCTGTCCGGCTACCCTGAGCTGCATTCGGTCACGGCGGCGATCAACGAAGGCTCGGTGTACAAATTCATCACCAAGCCCTGGGACGAAACCCTGCTGAAAGACCACTTGCTGGAAGCCTTCCAGCGCTTCGAATCGGGCGTGCAACGGCCGCCGCGGGGCCCCCATGGCATCGAGATCAGCAACCGCGCCGCCTAGCGCGCCACCAGGAGCCATCATGCAGGAGCAGCTGTTCTTCGAAGGCTTGCGCGCCCTGGCCGAAGCGGCCTTTCCCAAGCATTGCGCCTGCTGCGGGCGCGTCTTCGCCACGGCGGACGAGTTCATTTTGCAGACGCAGGCGATGCGCAAGGATGTCTCCGGGCTGAAGCAAAGTTTCGATGACAACAACGTCGCCATCGTCGAGGTCTACCGCAATTGCCTGTGCGGCTCGACCCTGATGGATTTCTTTTCCGACCGGCGCGGCACCTCCGAACCGTGCCAGCAGCGGCGCCAGCTGTTTGAGCGCCTGCTACCGCTGCTGCAGGAAAAAGGCATGGAACGGGCCGCGGCGCGCAACTATCTGCTGCAAGTCGTGCGCGGCCAGTTGCCGTAACGGCGGTGCTTGCATATATGATGCCGCCTGCACACACAAACAGCGAAAGGCAGGCGGCGGAGAATGACAACGATCACTGGGCGATTGCAGGAAGCGGGCTTCGATGCGGCACAGGCCGCTGCCCTGGCGCAGGATATTAAACAGAAGAAATATGGTCCCTTGCTGCAGCAGCTGCTGCTGCGCGGCCTGTGGGCCGATGTCGTCGATGACAGCTTGCCGCGGCCCCAGTGGCTGGAACGCTGGCGCGCGCTGGGCGAGTCGGGCTTTCCCTTCATCAACGCCCCTGCCCTGCAGCGCCTGCTGGACGCGGGTGTCGACGTGCACGACCTGACGGACGTCGTGCGATCCGCGCAGGTGTTGACTATCTACAATATCGCCCAGCTGATCGACGAACCCTGCCGCGACCTGGGCTACGACCTGGAAGAAACGCCCGACCTGGCGCTGGCGGCTGTCGATGACGGCGGCGCCCTGCACCGTTACGGCAGCCTGCACGACGCGCTGGAAGAACTCGATCCGGCGGGCCGCCACGGCCAGCCCCGCACGCTGGAACTGCGCCAGTTCGGCGGCTTGCCGGCAGCGCAGCAGGAAGAACTCCGGGACTTGCTGGAAAAAAAAGCCTGGTCGCAGGCGGCCGTCTTGTGGAAGCGCGCCGTGGGCGGCGAGCTGGCGCACTGCCTGGCGGCCATGCGGCAGCTGGTGCGCCAGCTGTAACTTGCTCTACCAGTAGCCAAGCACCTTCCACCAGGTCGTGCCGACGACGGCAAAGATCAGCAGCTCCGCCACGCACATGATGAAGCCGACCCGCCACCAGTTGCCCATCGTCACGAAGCCGCTGCCGAAGATGATGGGCGAGGTGCCCGTCGCATAGTGGGTCAGGGTCATCATGATGGCCGAGCCGGCCGTCATCATCAGCATGAACGGCACGTGGTACTCGGCCGGGATCAGGTGCAGGCCCACCGTCAGGAAGGCCAGCAGCATGGCGCTGATGTGCGCCGTCGTGCTGGCAAAGAAATAATGCGAAAACACGAACACCAGCACCAGGACGCCGGCGATCGGCAGCCAGTCCATGCCGCTGGCAACAATCGCCGCCTTCATGCCGGCCGAAAACCAGGCGATCACGCCCGTCTTGTTCAGCTGCTCGGCCATCATCACCAGCGCGCCAAACCACACCAGGGTATCCCAGGCGCTCTTTTCCGACAGCACGTCGTCCCAGTCGATGGTGCCGGTGATGATCAGCACGAACAGGCCGACAAACGCGACCACCGTCGCATCGAGCGAAAAGGCGGGGCCGAACAGCATCGCGGGCACATTCGCCCACAGCAGCAGCAACAGGGCGAAGGTGCCCAGCATGACTTTTTCCGGCGGCGACAGCGGGCCCATGCTTTTCAATTCCGCCTTGGCGTAGGTGACGGCGTCGGGCGTGGCCTTCAGTTCCGGCGGCGACAGCCAATAGATGATCAAAGGCATGACCAGCAGGCAGACCAGGCCCGGCAGCAGCATGCACAGGGCCCAGGTGGTCCACGTCAGGTGGAAACCCTGGCCGCTGGCCTTGGCCACGAAATCGACCACCAGCGGATTGGGCGCCGTGGCCGTCAGGAACATGGCCGACGTGATCGGATTGGCATGGTAGTTGACGAGGGCCAGATACGTGCCCACCTTCTTTTCCGTACCCTTGGCCGGGTCCGAATCGAAGGCATTGGCGATCGATTTCATGACGGGGTGGACGATGCCGCCGCCGCGTGCCGTGTTACTGGGCGTAAATGGCGCCAGCACCAGTTCGCAGATCGCCAGGCCATAGCCGATGCCCATGGTGCGCTTGCCCAGCAGCGAAATGAACAGCAGGCCGATGCGGCTGCCCAGCCCCGTCTTTTTCAGGCCGCGCGATATCAGAATCGCCACGACGATCAGCCAGATCAATGGATTCGAGAAACTGCTGAGCGCATCCGTGATGGCGCCCTTGGACGAGGTCGACGTCACTTGCGACAAGGAAACGATGACGATGGCCATCATGGCCATCACGCCGATCGGCATGACTTTTAATATGATCGCCAGAATCGTGGTGAGGAAGATCGCCACCAGGCCCCAGGCCTTGGGCGTCAAGCCTTCGGGCGCCGGCAGCAATAGCATGCCGACAAGCAAGGCGGTGCAGATCAGGGCGGGGACGAGGCGGAATGGGACGGCTTCCTTGAAATGCAGGAACAGGTCGCGCACTGTTTTATACATCATGATTTCCTTTACTGGACAGGCATCCGGGCGGGCGGTGTTGCCCGCGCGGCTGGTGATAATTCTTTTTAGCAACATCATACAAGCTCATACGCAACCGCCCTGCTCCATTGCGCGTGCGCGTGACAGGAAATTCCCGAATCGTTGACTTGAGCGCTATCACAGGAGCGGAATATATTGACGGCCAGTGACAATGGGTGACTTTTTTGGCAATTTTTCTCTGTATCTTTCCCCGTAGCTGCCGCCAGATATGCCACCAGGATTGCCAACCTTTCAGGGGAAAACTTGATGAATAGCACGGAACAGTATTCGATCCACCCATCCATCGGCATTGCCCGCGTGGGCAACAGCCATGATTCGTTTTACCTGGCGCCGGAAACCATCGGCGGGCTACCGGTCGAAGCGGACGGCAACAACGATCCCGTGCTGGAGAATGGCAAGCCGGTCCACGTTGCCCAGTTCAAGGATGCGGCCGGTCGCGTGCGGCGCCAGGCGGCCAGTTTCCGCATTTACAAGTCCGTGGCGGGACGTCCCGGTGAAAAAGTCCTGGTCGACCTGCAAGACCCGAGCATTGCCAAGATCGAGTGGACTGTGCACGTGGCCAACAAGAAGGCGGCCTGGTGGAACTTCATTCCCCTGCTGGGCGACTTGATGTTTGGCCCGTACAACAGCTATGAAACCTGGGAAGATACGCCGCCCGCCTGGAAGCTGACGCCCACGTCCTGGACCAATCTGCGCAACGGCGACGTCACGGACCCGGCGGCACGGCAAAAACTGATCGTCGACCCGGGACCGCGCACGCTCGACACGCCGCTGGGCAAGGCCCATTTCGACAAGGATGGCGCCGGTTCCTATGCGCACGTGTCCTTCCCCGATCCGCAGGCCATCACGCAAGGCTATCCGGTGCGCACCCTGGGCGAAATGCGCACGGATTCGCGCGGCAACCTGCTGGTGATCGGCGCCTATGGCCGCGCCGGAGGCTCCGAAAGCATCACGGGCTTTGGCGGCGGCGATACGTGGAATGACGACGTGGCCGACGGTCCCGTCAGCGCGACCATCCATTTCAAGGATGGCAGCCCCTCCGTGGAACTGAAAGCCTGGGTGGTCATCGGCTCGCCGAAGTTCGCGCCCGAACTGGTGAATATTTCCACCTGGGATGACGTCGTGGCCGACATGGCCATCAAATACAAGAACGCGCTGCCCGAGGCCTACGACGCGGCCCGCTGGAGCGGCAGCGATGGCTGGAATCCCGACTATGTCGTCAATTACGCGCAGGATATCCAGCCATTCCTCGCCAGGATAGGCGATTACCAGTGGGTGGCGACGGTGCCGTCGATGACGGCCTTCATCCGCCCCGCCTTCGACGTGGCCGATGCGTCGGAAGCGAACCGGCCCCAGCGGGAAAAATTCCTCAGCTATTTCAGGAAGCCGTCGGCCATCCGGCCCGGCACCAAGGAACAGGTGCCGGGTTTTACGGGCGGCCAGGGCGGACAATTGTTCAGCGCCGCCACCACGGACAATCCCGGCGCGGGCATCCCCCTCGTGCCCTTGAACTCAGGCAGCAATTCCGTGCGCAACAACGTCATCAGCAAGTTTTCCGTGCTGACGGATACGCAATACTTTGCCTTGCAGCAATGGGCCGCCGGCAAATTCGCCCCCGACGCGCCGGGTCTGGCCTTGCCGGGCATCGATCCGCTCGACCACGCGACCATCGGCAACTGCGTCGGCGAACCCATGTGCCCCGGCATCGAAGTGACGTGGAGCGTGCGCAACCCCATCATCTATGAAAAACCGTACGCCATCCTGCACCGCGTGGACGCCGACTATGCGAAAAACGGCCTGTCGCCGGGCCGCGACGAGTGCGAACCGCTGGACTGGAACGATCCGACCGTCGGCACCGGCTGCGAACCGGGCGACCTGACCAAGCGCATGGCCATCCCGTGGCAGGCCGATTTCTATGACTGCTCCGTGCAGATGATCAACTTCGACAATCCGGACATCGTCAAGAATCCCGATTCGCTCATTCCCGTGCCGCCCACCTACTACGCCTACTGGTGGCCGCCGCAAAGCCCTTGGAACGTCATCAATGGCGCCACCACCAAGGAAGAACAGGCGCTCGCCGGCGTGCCGGCCGGCATGCAGGTGATGTACAGCCGCGGCATGAACAGTTTTTCGCAGATGATCAGCTCCTGGCACTACCTGGGGTTCATCGTGAACCAGAACGAGGATGCCGAATCGCGCCGCCAGTACCCGTACTTTGTGGAAAAAGAGCGCAATCACCCGAAATTCGTGGCGGCCAGCGTGGGTGTCGGCAATGCCAGCAGTTTCGTCACGGGCGACGACGCCAACTACCTGCCCGCGTGGTTCCTCAAGGACGAGGATCCGCAGACGGCGCCCGAGAAGGCATCGCAGCTGTTTGCCAGCGGCGGCGCGCCAGTGGCCCTGCATGACACGCCGAAGAAAATCATGCCGGCCAACCGGCGCCGGTTTTCCCATTGAGCATGTCGATGAGTTTGCAGTCATCGCGCGATTACGACGTCGTCATTGTCGGCGGCGGTGCCGCCGGCACGGCCGCCGCCCTGACCCTGGCCCGCTACACGGGCTTGCGCATCGCCTTGCTGGAAAAACAGCTGTTCGACGATTACCGGGCGGGCGAAACGGTCTCGTCGTCGATCTTTTCGATGCTGGACTTTCTGGGCGTGGGCCGCGACTTGCTGGATGGCGCCCAGTTGCCCGCGTTTTCCCACGCGGCCGCGTGGGGCAGCGCGGAACTGATGTCGCGCGACGCCGTCTTCAGCAGCCATGGCCACGGCTTGCACCTGGACCGCCGGCAGTACGACGCCATCCTGCTGGAGCAGGCGCGCCAGGCGGGCGTCGAGCTGTTGCGCCCCGCGCAATTGGTGCAACTGGAACACGGCGCCCCATGGCGCTTGCGCGTGGCGGCCGGCGGCCAGGAAGCGGACCTGACGGCCCGCTACCTGATCGACTGCAGCGGCAAGCAGGCGGCCATCGTGCGCCAGCGCAAGCGCCCCCTCCACACGGAAGATTCGCTGGTGGCGCTGTACGCCTATTATCAGTTGCAAGAACCACAATTCCTGCCGCACCGCACCCTGGTGGAAACGACGGAAAACGGCTGGTATTACGCGGCGCCCCTGCCCGGCGACCGCGTGGCGCTGGCCTTCATCACGGATGCCGACATCCTCAAGCGCCTGCGGCTGAAGGAGGAGGCGCCCTGGCGCGACGCCGGCATGCGCACACGCCACGTATCCGCTATCGTGCCGCGCCTGCCCGCGCCGCGCGCCCTGCGCCACTACGCCATCCACAGCCGGGTGGCCTCGCTGCCGGCGGACGAGAACTGGACGGCGGCGGGCGACGCGGCCGCCTGCTTCGATCCGATCTCTTCGCTGGGCATCGGCCAGGCCATGGCCTCGGGCATCCATGCGGCGCGGGTGGCGGAAGCCTACCTGGCGGGCGAGCGCGACATGGCGGCCGGCTACCGGCGCAGCGTCTTCGCCTCGTTCGAAACCTATCTGCGGATGCGGCGCGGCTTCTACGGGGCCGAGCAGCGCTGGCAGGAGGCGCCATTCTGGCAGCGCCGGGCCGCGTCCTGATGCCGCTGGCGGAAAAGTGAGCCAAATCAAGAGAGCGCATGCCCACAGCCCGTTTCCCGGCGAATTTCAGCCCGATCTTGCCAACCGCACTATAATGTCGGCATCGCGTGCGGCAGCAATGGCGGCGATAGACGGTAACAATTTCGTGTGGAGGCCAGTACAATAGCGTCTGGGCCTACACAGGGTTTCACTTTTGCCAGCAGTTGCCAGCAACTAACCATTTTTTTGACCAGCCAACAAATACTATGAGTTCGATGAATGAAGAGCGCGTTTTAAGCGTGCACCACTGGACGGATACCCTGTTCTCCTTTACCACCACGCGCGACCCGTCGCTGCGTTTCTCGAATGGCCACTTCACCATGATCGGCCTGCGCGTCGATGGTAAGCCATTGCTGCGCGCCTACAGTATCGCCAGCGCCAATTACGAAGACCACCTGGAATTCTTCAGCATCAAGGTGCCGGGCGGCCCCCTGACGTCGCGTTTGCAGCACTTGCAAGTGGGCGACACCGTCATCGTCGGCCGCAAGCCGACCGGCACCCTGGTCTCCGACTACCTGCTGCCAGGCAAGCGCCTGTACATGCTGTCGACGGGCACGGGCCTGGCCCCTTTCCTCAGCATCGTTCGCGATCCGGACATCTACGAGCGTTTCGACGAATTGATCCTCGTGCACGGCGTGCGCCAGGTCGACGAGCTGGCTTACCACGACTTGCTGGAAGAACACCTGCCGAAGCATGAGTTCCTGGGCGAAATGGTCAGCGACAAGCTGCGCTACTACCCGACCGTGACGCGCGAAGACTTCCGCAACATGGGCCGCATCACGGAACTGATCGAGAACGGCAAGCTGGCCGAAGACTTGGGCGTGCCGGCGCTGAACCCTGCCGAAGACCGCGTCATGATCTGCGGCAGTTCGGACATGCTGCGCGACCTGAAAGAAATGCTGGAAGCGCGTGGCTTCAAGGAAGGCAATACCTCGACGCCTGGCGACTTCGTTGTCGAGCGCGCATTCGCCGAGAAGTAATCCAGAGCACATCCGCAGCAAATTCAGGGGCCCGGCCCCGCCGCTTCCCGCGGCGGCGCCGGGCCTTCTTCATTGGCGGCCGCGCTGGTACTGCAAGCCATTCATGAAGCGCTGCACGGGCTGAAAGGCGCCGCTGAGGATATCGTCGTGCGCGGCGTAATAGCGCGTTTCGATCTTCAGCAGGCCCAGCACGGTCGCATCGAGCTTGTCCGTCTGATACGGCCGGCTTTCCAGCGCGGCGCGCGCGGCCGTCGACTGCGGTGCCTGCTGGTTATCCCAGATCAACATGGGAATTTCATAGCCGCTCTTGTCCGATGCGGAATGGCCCGCGTGATTGCGGCTGTAGCCCACTTCCTGCCCATGGTCGGAGACGAACAGCAGCGAGGCGGCGCGATCGGTCTTGGCTTGCTCCGCCATGCCGATCAGGGTGCCCAGCACGTAATCGCCGTAGCGGATGGCGTTGTCGTACTCGTCGCGCTGGTTGCGTATCCAGCTGGACCTGCCCTGGCTGGCCATCTGCGCGCTGACGGCGTCCTGCGCCCGGTCGAAATGGGCAAAGCGGCTGGGATAGCGCATGTCATAGCTGGGATGCGCGCCCAGCAGGTGCACGACGATGAGCTTTTTCGGCGCCGCGTCGCGCAGCGCGTGGGCGAATGGCTGGAACAGGTTGCCATCAAAATTGTTTTCGCCGCGGCCGGTGCCGTAGTTGATGAAGTCGCTTTCATCGGCCTCGCCCGCCAGCAGCCCGATCCAGCCATCGTTGCGCGTCTGGTTCGAGACCCAGAACGTCTTGTAGCCGGCCGCCTCGGCCAGCATCAGCAGATTCGGCTTGGCCATCCACGCATCGGGGTTGCCGATATCGGCCGGCGTCAGCATCGTCATCATCGATTCCACCGTGCTGGCGGCCGGCGAAATGACGTCGTTGAAGACCAGCAGCTTAGCCCGCATGGCGTCGAGCCGGGGCGTGGTGGCGCGCGGATAACCGTACAGCGACATCGAGGCGCGGTTGGTGCTTTCGCCGATCACGAGGATGACGGTGCGGGCGTCCTCGCCCGCATAGCGCACGTTCCAGTCGCGCGGCGCGGCCATGGCCGCCGTCAGCGCATGCTGCATCGCTTTCATCGCGTCCAGCTGCGCACTGTACTGCTGGTAGCGCAAGGGCCAGAACAAGGCCGGATTTTCGCGCCGCATGGTGGTGTTGACGTGCAGCAGCACGAGAAACACGGCCATGCCGGCGGCAAAGGCTTTGTGCGGCCAGCCCGGCGCGCTGCTGGCGCGCGCGCCCTGCCAGCGCAGCAGCTGGCGGTCGGCCAGCAGCACGGCCGCCGTCACGAGCACAAACCAGCCGGCCGCTTGCGCCAGGGCGACGCTGTTGTGCAGAAAAAATTCTCCCGTTTCCGCTTGATCTGTCGCAAACATGGCCTGTAAAACGGCATTGGGATTGGGCCGCATGCCAAAATAGCCACGCAAAAACCCCTTGATGGCGGCATCGAGGTAAAACACGGGCACGACGACGCGCAGCAGCACGGTGACCGCGCTGGCGCCGGCATTGCCGCGCCACGCCTGCAGCACGCCGCCCACGCCCAGCAGAAAGGCCGCCAGCAAGACGCTCAATTTCAGGCATTCGTTCGCGCTTAACTGATCGAAGAAGAAAAACAGCAACAGGCCAGCAATGCTGAGCAGGACACGGCAAAACAGAATCAGCATGGAAGCGATGGGTAACAGGTATTCAAGGGGAGGCGGGCCAGCGATTGTAGCGCAGTCTATTGCAACTTGTATCATTATTTCCTGCGCGCTTATGATGCAGGCGCGCTCCTGACAGAAATTGTCAGTGCTTTTCATTATGCTTTCGTCACGAGCAGGCCAGCCAGCCTGTATTCATATTGATATCTCCACCTGCGACAGGACTTTTTCATGACACGTGCCATCACCATACTGACCGAGAATTTTGCCGATTGGGAAACCGCCCTGATCAACTCCACGGCGCGTCTGTACTACGGCTTCCACACGCAGTTCGCCACGCCGGGCGGCTTGCCCGTCACCTCGTCCGGCGGCATGCTGGTCACGCCGCAACTGGCGCTGGAAGCCATTTCGCTCGAGGAACTCGACTTGCTGATGGTGTGCGGCGGCAGCCACTGGCAAAGCGGCAAGGCGCCCGACCTGGGTCCGTTGCTGCGCGCCGCGCGCGACAAGGGCGTGGTGCTGGCCGGCATTTGCGACGGCACGCGCGTGCTGGCGCAGGCGGGCGTGCTCGACACCGTGCGCCATACATCCAACGGCACCGCCAACCTGATGGACACCGGCTATGCGGGCGCCGCCCTGTACCAGGACGTGCCGTGGGCCGTGGCCGACCAGCGCATCGTCACGGCACCGGGCACGGCGCCCGTCAGTTTTACGCGGGAAGTGCTGCGCAGCCTGGGCATCGCCGACGACAACCTGACGGCTTACCTGGCCATGCACGGGTCCGAGCACGGCCAGGCCGCTGCGGCGCGCTAATCGGCGGCCAGCACGCGCAGGCGCGCCACGGCGTGCGTGTTGCCCGGATCCAGCTCCAACGAAAGGCGGTAATGCGTGACGGCCAGCGCCGGCGCGCCATCGGCCTCGTACGCTTCGGCCAGGCTGTCGTGACCATTCGCCCCTTGCGGATACAGTTGCACGCCCAGCTGGAAGACGGCGACCGCCTGTTTCGGCTGCTGCCGGCCCAGCAGGCGGTAGCCCCAGGCATTCAGGTCGTCTTCGGCGGGTTCAGGCAATCCATGCTGGCGCCGGATGGCGGCCAGTTTCTGTTCCAGCCCGTCAAAGCCGGTACTGGCCGCCTTGTTGCGCAATAAATGCGCGGCATACGCGCCGCCGCGCTGCTGGCGCAGGGCGGGAAGGTAAAAGCCGGCGACGGTGTCGATCAGCTGCTCCGGCTGGCCGCCAGCCAGGTTGCTGAGAATAATGATGGCCAGGCCATCGTCCGGATACACATAGAAGGCCGAGCGGCCGCCGCCGATGCCGGCCACGGCGCGGTGCGCAGCGCGACCGATGGTGGGCCAGCCCAGCGCCCACGGCGCCGGCTTGCCGTCGTTCAAGCTGGTCGGCTGCCACAGCCGTTCCACACTGGCGGGCGCCAGCAAGCGCCCCGATTGCAGCGCGATGAGCCAGTTGGCCAGTTCGCCCGCATTGCTGTTGATGCCGGCGCCGGCGCGCATGAAGACGGGAAAGTCCTCGATCACGTTGCGGTAGCTGTTGACGCCCCGGTCCAGCACGTAGGAACTGGCCTTGCCCACGACCACGTCCTTCGCATCGCCAAAACCGCTGTGCGGCATGCCCGCCACGCCGAACTGCCGGCGCTGGATGAAGCTGGTAAAGGGCTGGCCGCCCTGCTGCTCGATCAATTGCGCCAGCAACACGTAATTGGTCTGGTTGTAGCGGTAGCGCTGGCCAGGCGGCGCTTCCACGGGCAGCGCCTGCACGGCCGTCCACGCCGCGTCGGCATCGTCCGGCTGCGCCCCCACCAGCTTGCCGCTGCGCTGGTCCAGCACGTCGGGCAAGCCGGAGGTATGGTTGAGCAATTGCGTCACCGTCACGGCTTGCCAGGCTACAGGCAGCCCCGTCAGGTACTGGCCGATGGGCGCGGCCAGGTCGACCTTGCCCTCTTGCACCAGCTGCATCACGGCCACGCCCGCAAACGCCTTGGTGGCCGAGTTGATGGAAAACAGGCTGGCGTCCGTCACCGGCACCTGGTATTGCAGGCTGGCCAGGCCGAAATTGCGCTTCAGCACGACCTTGCCGTGCTGGATCACGGCTAGTTGCAGCCCAGGAATCTGGCGCTCCCGCATTTCGCTGCGCACAAAGGCGGCGATGTCCCGCTGGACCTGGCCTTGCTGCTGGGCGGCGGGCAAGGCGCTGGCGCCCGTGGCGGCTGCCGGAAACGCCGTGGCGAGCGTCAGGGCCAGGGCGGCGGATGAAAAATGGACACGCATCGTACGGCTCTCTCTCGTAATCTGGATCATGCTGGGCAAGCGGGCCTGCCGCGCTGGCGCGGCCCGGACGACAAAGCGCCGCATATCCGGCCAAGCCGGGCATGCGGCGCATGGCGGCCCGAACGGACCACTATTGCAAAATAGCACTATTGCAAATAAATGTATAGACGCGGATACGCCGGCTTGCCTACGTCAAGGCCCCCTCCCCCTGCAACCTGGGCGCCGGCTCGGGATCCAGCGCTCCCAGCAGTGGCGGCAGCACGCAGCGCTGCAGCATGGCGCGGTGCGCCAGCGTGCGTTCCAGCAAGTCATGCGTTTCCTGGCGCAGCCGGTCGACCAGGGGATCGCTTCCCACGTCGTCGGCCTGGCGGCCAGCACGCGCCGCCAGGGTGGCGCGCAGGCGTGCGCGCGCCGCCTCGGCACTGAGCTGGCCCGCCTGCAGCATGGCGGCCACGGGCGGACTGAACTGGCTGCCTTGCGTACTGCTGGCCAGACTGGCCTGGCTGGACAGATAGGCGGCCAGGCGGCCCGACGTCCAGATCAGGCTCAGCGTTTCCGACATGGCCGTCTCGGCCAGGCCCGCCAGCGCCATGAACTGGATCAGGCGCGCCACGCTGCCGTCGAGCGCCGCCAATTCCGCCTTCGCATCGGCCCCGATGCGGCCGTTGTACTGCGCGATCCAGCGCTGCTGCACGGGGTGCATGGCGCACTGGATCTGCACCAGCAGGCTATTGCCGATGATCAACAACTGGCTGTCGACCACCTGCCCCGCCACCAGGCGCAGCTGCGCCACCGGCTGGCGCGCGCCGCGGAAAGCCACCCACAGCGTGACTTGCCCCTCGTCGCTGACGAGCGACAGCTCGGCCACGCGCAAGACGTGGGCCACGGCCAGCACGCGCTGCAGCTTGACGGCGCGCCAGCCCAGGCTGGGGCTGGTCAGGAAGCGCGACATGCTGCCCAGGTGGCTGGCGCGCTCGGCCAGTTGCGTTGCCGCGACACTCTCCACTTCCAGTTCGGCCAGGTCGAGCACGGGCA
Organism: Janthinobacterium sp. BHSEK; assembly: GCF_056174685.1. Classification (NCBI taxonomy): domain Bacteria; kingdom Pseudomonadati; phylum Pseudomonadota; class Betaproteobacteria; order Burkholderiales; family Oxalobacteraceae; genus Janthinobacterium; species Janthinobacterium sp. BHSEK. Next base: position 54,902 of record NZ_JBWBYV010000065.1, on the reverse strand, counting down.
CGGCGTCGAACATCAAGCCATGCAGCAAGGCGGCATCGCACAGCCGGCCTGGCGGCAGCCGCCAATCCTGGCTGCCCTGCACGGGAATGATGGCGCGGCAGCGCGCCGCCAGGCTCGCCAATGCCTGCACATAATCGTCGAGCAAGCCGTCGAGGAACGGTTGATTGTCGGCAAAATCGCTGAGAAAGCCCTGCAGCGTTTCCGACGGCGCCACGATCAGCTCGTCCAGGTCGGCGATCATGCCCTGCGGATGGTCGGAAAACTGCATCAGGTGTTCGGAGACCCATAGCAGCCGGCTGGCCAGCGTCTTGCCATAGGCGGCAGAAAAATACACGCGCTGGCTCGCTTCCTCCGCCCCCGTACTGCGGCGCACATAGAAATCATGGCAGTCGCCGATGCGGTTGATGCTCACTTGCCCCGCCTGGCGCGTCGCCGCGCCCGCCGGCAGCGGCCAGGTTTGCAGCCAGCTGCTGTCGAGCGTGTCTTCCAGCTTCCGGCGCGGCAGGCCCAGCAGCTTATTGCGCACGCCGTTCACCAGGCGGTTGCGGTAGTCCGCCAGGCGCGCGGGGTCGTCGGCCAGGCGCGGGCCGTCGGCCGCCGCCACCGTCGCCCCGTGCAAGCTTTCCGTCTCGGCGTTGGCAATGGCGATATCCATCGTCGCATAGTCATCCATCAGGCTGACGGTCATCATTTCTTGCAGATAATGCAAGTCGCTGCCCAGCCTGTCCTCGATCAGGTCGAAACGGCGCTCGACGCTGTCGAAGCCCCGCTGCATGGCCAGCAGCACCTGCGCCGTGGCTTGCCGCGTCTCGGCGCGGCCGGCGGCAAAGCCTTCGTCCATCTGCGCCGACAGTTCCGCCATCTGGCGCCCCAGTTCGCGCCCCAGGCCGTCGATCTTGTCCTCGATGCCGTCCAGGCGGTTGTAGATGCCGGCCTGCATCGATGCCAGCTGCTGCGACATGGCGGCCAGGCTTTCCTGCAAGGCCTTGCCCACCTCTTCGATCTGTTTGCTCAAGGCCTTGTACATTTCCTCCATCGGGTCGGGCGGCGGGCCGAAGATGGCGCACTGCACGATATTGAACGCGGCCATGCCGATGGAAAACATCATCGAGATGCCGCCGCCCTTGCCGATCGACCCGAGCCCCTGCATGGCGCGCATCTGTTTCCAGCCATAGGCGATGGTGGCCACGGCGATGCCGATCTGCACGATGCGGTTGGCCCACGTCAGTATGGTCTTGGCCACTTCGGCAAACTTGCCCGAGATCACGCCCTTGTCGTGCAGCCAGTCGAGTGCCGAGGCGCCATAATAGGCGATGCTGTCGGCCAGCAGCGCGTAATCCTGCATCTTGCTGATCTTGCGCTGGGCTGCCTCCAGCTGCCCCTTGAGCTTGGCCTGCTGCTCCAGCTGGCGCAGGCGCTGCGGGTCCATGTCGCGCTTGCGGCGCAGGCTGTCGACTTCGCCGATCGCCTTGCTGCGCGCAGCCACCGCGTCCTTTTCCACGCCGTCGAGCCGCGCATGCTCGTGTTCGAGCGCGTCGTCGTACAGGTCGTCGGGCAAGCGCTGGTCGTCGCGCATGCCCGCCGGCAGCTTGACGTCGATACCCGCCTTGCGCAGCTCGGCCGCCGACATGCCGAACGGCTTGTTTTCCAGGTCCCGGACCAGCTCGCGGCGCGCGCGGGTATTGCTCAGCGTCGCATCGGCCTGCGCCGCGTTGCGGGTCAGTTCGTCGATGCGCGCCGTATACGGGCTTTTCAGCAGGCGCTCATCTTCCTGTGCCTGCAGCTTGCTGTCGACCAGCATATTGTTTTGCCACGTCTGCACCATGAATTTCATCTGCGTGGCGCGCACGCTCTGTTCCAGGCGCCGCCGCCGGCTGGCTTCCTCCTCGATACCGGGCACGGCCGACGTGTCGGCCGGATCGAGCACGCGGCGCACGGGAGCATTGCTGCTGCGCGCAGGCAGCGGCGTGACGGCGTCCGTCTGTTCCGGCAGCGCCGTCGGGTCCTGCGCCAGATACGGCGGATCCTCCGCCCAGCTGAACCACTGTTGCGCATACGCATTCACATCGCCTTGCGGTATCCACGGCGCGGGCGCGCGCAGGGCCAGAAAGGCGGCCGCGGCGGGCAAAGCCAGGACGGCGCCTTGCGGCGTCGTGCAAGACCACAGCAGCAATTGCTGCATGGCCAGGCCGGCCATGGCCGGGCCGCCGGAAAATTCGCCCAATGCCGTGTACGGGTCCTGCACCGCCGCCAGGTCGGACGCGACGAGCCGGCCGGCGTCCAGTTCCTGCTGGTGATAGGCGCGCACGGCCGCCCCCATGCCGCCGATCAGGGCATCGGCGGCCGCCCCCATGGGCGCGGCCATCCACGGCGCCATGTCCAGCAGGGCCGTCACTTCGTTCGGCAAGGCCCGCTTGGCAAGGTCGGTGCGCAGCACGGGATCATCCCAGCCGTTCGGCGTCAGGGCGTCGCGTCCGGCCTGCATCAGCATGCGATAGTGGGCCGGCGCGCGCCGGGACAGGGGTTCCTGCGGCGCACCAGCGGGCGCCGGCCAGCCCAGCTCCACCAACGCGGCGTAATGCAGCAGCGCCTGCTCGTAGACGGCCGGTTCGCTGACGACGCGGTAGGCGTCCGGGCGCTTGGGCCGCGCGGCGGCGGCCACCAACTGGCGGCACTCCTGGCGGCGCCACGGCCGCACCTTGTCCGCCGCCGTCCAGACGGCATCGATGGCGGCGATGAAGGCGTCGGGGTCGGCATGGCGCTGGCCCAGCAGCTGCACCAGCACCTGACGCAAATCCTCGCCCACGCCCTCGGCCTGCTTGCAATCGTCGGCCCTGGCGCCATCGGGCACCAGCACATGCATCAGGCAGGTATCGCCTTCCCCGCGCGCGGCCGCCAGCAAGGCGTCATCGATGGCGTAGTCCTGCACTAGGTGCTGCACCTGGCGCGCCGTTTCCGGCAGCACGGGCGCCAGCGCCGTGGCGATCAGGGTGGCGATGCGCGGATTGTCGCTGAGGAAGGCCGCCGTCGCGGGCGCGATCGGTGCGCCCGCCAGCGGCAGGTCGGGCAACAGATACGGCGTGCTGGCCAGCAGTTCCGGCGGCAGCAAGGCGGCCAGCACGGGTTCGTTCAGCAAGGCGCTCGTGCGTTCGGCATTGTCGCCGCTCCACAAGGGCGCGCCGGCGGCCGTCAGCTGAGGCACGATGGCGCAGTGCTGCGCGCGCAAGGCCGTTTCGGCCAGGCTTTCCTGGGCGCCGCTGGCCGCATCGGTGGCCTGCAATTCGGGCGGCGCGCCTTCCGCCAGCGCTTGCGCCATGCCGGCCTGGTTGCCGGAGACGGCCAGATGATGCAGCCAGGAACGGCCGTTATCCCCGTCGCGCCAATTCCAGCTAGAATGCAGGCCAGCCTGCGCACGGGGCCAGCCACGCGCCGCCAGGTAACGCAGTTCGCAGCCCTTGGCGATCACCACGTCGCCGTTGTCCAGCACGGCGGCCGCGTCGGCCGAACGGCTGGAACTGAGGCGCTGCAGCATCACATAGCCGGTGCCGCGCCGGCCCCAGAACATGTAGGCGCCATCGCTGATGCTGATAAAGCCGCCCTGCGGCAGCGGCAGCAGCGCGCGTCCGACCTGCTCGCCGTCGCTGAGCGCGCTCCACGCGGCTGCCTGCGGCCGCGCCGGCTGCAGCGCCGCCGGGCCGTAGGCCTGGTAATTACCATTTGCCGTCAGGGCCGCCACGGAACCGTCGGACAAGGCGCTCAGGAACGCGATGGCGCCCCAGTCTTCCCTGCCGGAACGGGGCACGGCCGCCTGCAAGGCCAGCTTGCCCCCATCGATCTTCCACAAGGCCACCGATGGCAGCTCGGCGCTGCGCGCCGCACCGCTCAGCAGCAAACCGCCCGGCAGCGCGACGAGCGCCGTTGCCGCCAGCGGCATGGGCGGCGACACCTGCCATGGCTGCTCGTGCCGGGCCGGCGCCGTGACGGTGCGCAGCGCCGCGCCGTCAAAGCACAGCGCCTGTTCGCCCCAGCCGGCCAGCAAGCATCCCGCCTGCGGCGCCAGTCCGGCGGCAATCCGCTGCACGGGCGTCGTGCCGTCTTGCGCATCGATGCGCGCCAGCTCGCCATTTTGCTGTAATGCAAGCAGGCGGCCTGAAGGCAAGGCCAGCAGTGCGACCACGGGGCTGGCCAGGTGCCAGACGGCGCGCGCTTCCCATTCCCACGGCGCGACGGCGCGGTTGGGCGCCATGATCTGCACTGCGCCGTCCGCCAGGGCCAGGGCCAGGCGTCCGCCCGGCAGGGCCGCCATCGCCAGCACCTCGGCGCTCACCGCCATGTCGCGGCTGGCCAGCGGCGCGCCGTAGTCGCGGCCCACGCTCCACAGGGGCCTGGCAGGCAGCGCCGTGCCTTCCCTGGCCGCGCGCCGGTACAGGCTGGAATCGGGCAAGGCCAGCAGTTCAGGCTGCGCAGCCGGGCGTTCCTGGCGCAGTTCGTCGCCGATGGCGCGCAGCAGCGAGCGCGGGTCGCTGGCCGGCAAGTCGCCGGACAGGTCCCAGGCCATGACGCCGCCCAGCGATTCCGTCTTGGCATAGCGGATCTTCTCGCGTATCGACGCGGGATCGTCATACGTCACGGAAATGGCCGGCTGGTCCTTGCGCGCCGGCACGTACAGGTAGGGCGCGCGCGCCTTCGGGTGCAGGCCGGGCGCCACGAAATTGGGAAACTTGTCCGAGCGGCTGCCCAGCTTCATCTGGCTGGCGATATGGCTGTACAGATAGGTGCCGGGCTGGTCGGCGAACTGCCCTTCGGCGGGGCCATCCGTACGGCAATTGATGCCCAGGCGTGCGTCGGGATCGCGCTGGCCGCCCGCTTCCGGCACCACTTTCACGCCGCGCCCGTAGATGGGCAAGCCCAGCGAGAGCTGCTGGCGCGTGAAGCACAGGCGGTCGGCATAGTCGAGCATGGTGGCGAGCGTCTCGCGCACGCCGCTCGGCTGTTCGCCCGTGCCCGCGTCCGAAGCGGGCAGCATGGGCGCGTTGAAATCGGAATACTTCAGCCATGGCCCGCCGTAGTCGTAGGTCATCATGTGGATGGTGTCGACCAGCCGTCCGATGGGGCGCCAGTAGGTGTCTGTGCCGGACGGCAATGTCCCGCTGTCAATCAGACGGATCTTTGCCGCCGCGGCCGGCGAGGCGATGCCCAGGTAAATCTTGCGGCGCTCGGGGTTCAAGCCGGGGTTGGCTTCGGCGGCGCGCAGCGCCTCGAGGATACGCACGTAGGCGGGGCCGTCGTCCTTGCCCGGATACTCCCAATCGATCTCGATGCCGTCAAAGCCCATCAGCACCACGCTTTGCACCATCGCCTCGGCAAAACGCCGGGCCTTGGCCGGGTCGTTGCCGACCATGCTGAACAGCTCTGCCGCCGGCTGGATTTTTTGCTGCAAGGCGGCGGCAAGCGCAAGCTGGATACGCACGCTGTATTCCGCTGGATAGTCCTGGCGCCTGCCGTTGCCGACAATCGCGCTGCCAAGCACCAGGGCGACATTCCCCCAGTATCCACTCAGATACTGCGTCAACAAGCCCTTGCCCCAGGCAAAGCGCGTGGCTGTCGCGCTGGGTTGCAGCACGCTGCCGTTCACCGTCAGCGGCTGCCACAGGCGGTAGTACATTTCGCTCCCGTCCTCCCCCTCCTTGACGCGGTACAGGCTGATCGTGACACCGTCGTTGAGCGGCACATCGCGCGCCGCCGACTCCTGCATCTCGCGCAGGGTGACGCAGTCGCCCACGTCGAATTCCACCACCTTGGGCCAGCCGCCGACGATCAGGTGCACTTTCAGGTCGGGATTGAGCTGCTTCATGAACTGCAGCGACGACAGCTGCCAGTCGTCGCCCCAGGGATCGGAACTGGCCGGGGTGCCGTCCAGGTTGATCGTGAACATGCCGTATGACAGCTCGTTGATGTTCTGGAACGGCACGTCGCGGATGAACACGTCGCGCTGGTAGCCGAAATAGTTCGCGTAATAGCCAAGCGAGCGGCGCGAAAAGGCGGCGGCAGAGACGAGGCCGCGGCAGGACTGGTCGATCACGCGGCTGCGCTTGTCGCCCATGCTCGCTTGCAGCAGGTCGAGCGGCACTTCCAGCCAGTCGCTGCTACCGTCAAGCTGGACGCGGATAGCTGGCAGGCGGGTCAGGCCATCAATCGAGGAGCGGCAGACCAGGTATTTAAAACTGCTGACATATGACAGGTCGCGGCCCAGGTTGGCCGGGATCACGGCCGGCTTGCGCAGATAGCGGACCTGGTAGACATATTCCGGCATGCCGCCCAGTTCCATGCGGCCCGCTGCTTCCGTGCCGACACTGATCACGGCCTCATAGTCGCCTCCCTTGTAGCTCACCGAGCGCGAGTATTCCGCCGGATGCTCTTCCGACGAGGCCAGCGCGCCCCATGGCGCAAAGAACACGTCCGTGGCGGCGATGGCCCGTTTGTCCAGCGGACCTTCGTGCTTGTTCATTTCCTCCAGAAAAAACTCTTGCTTCTTCTGCGGCCAGTCCTTCTCTTCTATCTTTTTCGCCACCATGATGGCATCGAGGCTGTTTCCGCCCACGACCGTGCCGATGGCGATATTCAGGGTGATTTCCAGGCAGGAAATGTAGAGCTCCTGCTGGCTGGCGTTCAGCAACACGATCGTGTCGACACCGTTGCGCTTGTGGAACTGCCATTTCAATCCAACTTCCGCGGCTGACTTTTTCATCTCGGCTCCGTATGCAGGGAGATTAGGGAAATGAAAGTCTAGTCCACAAGAAATATTTATAACTGAGCAAAACTTACAGGCACAGGCCTAGTCCGCCGCCTCCAGCCACACGTCCTCGTAGCCTTCGCGGTCGAGGATGAACTTGGCGCCGCTGGGCAAGGCCAGGTAATCGACCACCTGCGGCAGCATCTCGTGCAGGTGCTCCGCATGCAGGGCCTGGTAAAAGCCGCTGGCGTCATCGTGTTCGCCGCAGTGGATGAACCAGCTGATGGTGCCGTTTTCCGGCAGCACGATGCGCGTGCCGTAGATGGGCGACTGCGCCAGGCTGCCGATGGCCAGGGCCACCATGGGCTCGGGCGCTTGCGCCGGCAAGCCGAATTTGTCGCAGATGCGCTGCTGTGTTTCGCTGATCAGTTCAGTCATGGTGCTCTCAGGATCCGATGTATCGGTAATGCAGGCGCAGCGCGCCATCGTGGCCGGACATTTCCAGGTGCAAGATCGCTTCGCCCGGCTTGCCGTCGGCCAGCAGCATGCATTCCAGGCCCAGCGGGCCGGCGTCGGTGGCATACACGTCGACGCCGGGACGGCCGCCCTTGCCCGGCACAAACGCTTGCGCGAGCGGCGCCAGGGACAGGGCCGCTGCCCGCGCAAAATAACTGTCGAGCATGTCGACGATCTCCGCGGCCACGGCCGGCGACAGGCCCCAGTCGCGTTGCAGCGCAACAGGATCGCGCCGATCGAGCGTTTGCACGAAGGCCGCGGCCTGCGCGTATGCCAGCTGCCGCAGGCTGTCGGTAACCGCCATTTCCATAGAGTGACTCCTGCCTTATCCATTCAACAGGCGCCATTATAGTGCCTCGCCGCGGCCATGGTCGATCCGTTTCGCATTCATAATCAAACGACCCACCCCTTATTTAAAGCGCCATTTTATTATCTACCGCACCGCAATAATATAAATGAACCGCGTGATATTTGGTGAGTATCCTGGAAATATAATCGCGAATACGATTCAATTCGAGTTGACGCCTATTTATTCCGGCGCCAATATCGAATGGCCATATACCATGGCATACAGCGCAAGCAGTACTTAACCATCACAAGAGGATAGTACAATGCAAAACCAAACCAAATTGTTCGCGTTCAAGCTGGCTGAGAAACAGGTAGAAAAACAAGCGGCGCCCGCCACCGTCTGGAAAGTGCGCGACGGCGTCGCCGTTGCCGGTTGCACCGCGGTCGGCACCAATGATCAATATCGCGACTCTTCGCGCCTCAAGCCGAACGACAGCGGCCAGTATTGCTGATTCCCGGCACGCCATAACCCCGCCGGGCGCGGGGCTTGCCTATATTCTCCCATATTCAAACTGGCGCCGTGCGGCGCGGCTTTTCCGCGCGCGATGAATATATCAACGCCTTTCAATTGGAGATTCCATTTTTTAAAAGTAGCTATCGGCAAAAATCGAAACACCACCATTAATAGAGGATCTCATGCACGATAAAACCAAGCTGTTTGCTTTCAAACTGGCGGAAAAGGAGGCAGGCAAGGAAGTCAAGCAACCATGGCAGGTGCGCGATGGCGTAGCCGTGGCCGGCTGCACGTATTACGGCGATCCGGAAGATTACAATCTGCGCGACAGTTCGCGCTTTGCGCCCAACGATACGGGCGTGTATTGCTGATACCGTAGCCAACTGAAGGCCTTGCCACGGCAAGGCCTTTTATTTTCCTTCGCCGCAGGCCCCTGAATGCATAAAAAGGTATTGATTATCAGCCATAGCGGCGATTTGCATGCCGACCTGGTTTCCCGTATCCTGGCCGCCCGCGGCCATGCCCCCTTCCGTATCGACCTCGATGCCTTCCCCCGCGATTACCAGCTGTGCCAGCGCCTGCTGCGCGGCCAGGCCAGCGCGCGCCTGCGCCGCCTGCCCGACGGCGACTGGCTGGACCTGCGGCAAGTGGGCGCCGTCTGGCTGCGCAAGCCGGCCGACTATGCCTACGCCAGCGCCGACCTGACGCCGCAGGAGCGCGCCTACGCCCGGCTGGAAACGGAGCAAGCCATCTTCAGCGTGCTGTACGGACTCGATTGCTACTGGCTCAGCCATCCTCTCGCCCTGCGCGGCGCGCAATGGAAGGGCGAACAGCTGGAAAGGGCCGCGCGCATGGGCTTTCGCGTACCCGCCACCATGATCAGCAACGTGCCCGACGACGTGCGCGCTTTCCGCGCCGCCGTTGGCGGGCCCATCATTTTCAAGAGCATGTCCACGCCCACCCTGGCGGCCGAAACCGTCGAGGATGCAGACAGGGTCAGCGCGGGCATCGGCACCACCGTCGTCGACGACGCCATGCTCGACAGCCTGGACGCCGTCGGCGAACTGAGCTGCCAGTTCCAGGAATATATCGCCAAGCAATACGAACTGCGCATCACCGTGATAGGCCAGAAACTGTTTGCCGCCCGCCTGTATTCCCAGGACGATGCGCGCACGGCCATCGATTCGCGCGACATGTCGGCGCCCATCCGCTATGAGGCGGCCACCTTGCCGGACGAGATACACCAGCGCTGCCTCGCTTTCGTGCACAGCTATGGTCTCGAGTACGGCGCGCTGGACCTGATCGTCACGCCCGAGGGCGAGTATGTTTTCCTGGAAAACAATCCTGTCGGGCAATTTTTATATGTGCAACAACTGCTGCCCGCCCTACCCCTGCTGGAAAGCGTTGCCGATACCCTGATCGAAGGAGCCGTATGCCACAGCCAGACCTGACCCTGCTGCCGGCGCAGCTGTGCGCACTGGAGCAGGCGCGCGACAGCCGCGCCATCGTCCTGGCCGCCTCGCACCTGGACATGGAACTGCTGCCCGCCCTGTACCAGCTGTGCCAGGGCATCGGCCCCGTGGCGCGCCTCGACGTGGTGCTGCACGGACGGGGCGGCATCGTCAACGCGGCGCGCCGCATCGCCCTGCTGCTGCGCCAGCATGCGCGCCACCTGAGCTTTATCGTGCCCTTCCACTGCCAGTCGGCCGCCACCCTGCTGGCCCTGGGCGCCGACGAAATCATCGCCGGCGACCTGGCCTTGTTCTCGCCCATCGACCCGCAGCTCGACGGCGTGGACGGCGGCTCAATGTCCAGCCTGGACATCAAGGTCTTCGGCGACATGGCGCAGCAGTGGTTCGGCGTCGATGCCGGCGAAGCGCGCCAGCAATCCTTGTCCCTGCTGTGCGGCAGCATCTTTCCCCCGTCCCTGACGGCCTTTTACCGCACCACGCTGGAACTGGCGCAGATCGGCGAGGAATTGCTGGCGTGGCAATTGCCCGATGCCACGCCAGAGGCGCGGCGCGCCATCGTCGCGCAACTGGTGACCGGATACCACTCGCACAACTATGCCTTGACGCGCGAAGAGCTGGCCCAGCTGGGGCTGAACATGGCGCGCGATGCCCAGGCTGAACGGCTGGGCTGGGCCATCTCGGTCCAGTTGCAGGCGAGCATAGGCGGCGCCCTGCGCAGCGCGCCCGACGAGGCGTGGAACGATGCGCTGCTGGCCTCGCGCGACGGCGTGCAGCTGCGGCGCCAGCGTCCGGGCGGCTTCGCGCCCCTGTGGACTACGCAAGCGCAGCCGCCATGCTGACGGCATTGCTATCTGATACTGCGCGCTGCTGCATCGCCTTGCTGCTGTTGGCGGCCGGGGTGGGCAAGCTGCGCAGCTATGCTGCCTTCCGCGGCAACCTGGCCACCTCGTTCGGCCTGCCGCCCGCCGCCGCTGCCTGGGCCGCGCCAGCCCTGGTCACGGCCGAACTGCTGCTGGCGGGCTGGATATTGGCCGGCGGCACGCATCTGCCGATGCTGCTGTCGCTATTGCTGCTCAGTACCCTCACCGCCGTGCTGGCCTGGCGCTACTTCACGCACAGCGTGGTGCGCTGCAGCTGCTTCGGCGAAGCGGCGCGGCCCGTGTCGCACTACGACCTGCTGCGCAACGTGCTGGCGGTCGCCATCAACGGCGCCTACTGTGCGCTGGCGCAGGAAACGGCCTTGCCCGTGGCCACCACTGTATTGGCAGCCGGCCTGGCCGCCATCGCCTGCGTGGCCATCATTTCCCTGCACGACATCGCCACCCTGGCAAAGGCGGACTGATGGATGCCACCACATTGCAACTGGTGCTGGCGGCACTGGCGTTCGCCATCGCCGGCAATATCTGGCTCAGCCTGGCCGTGCTGCGCGCCAGCCGCCGCGAACGCATCGTGCCCGCGGCGCTGGCGCCGGGCGAGCCCCTGCCTGCCGTGCCAGCCCGCGCGCTGGCTGGCGGCGCGCCTTTTCAGCCGGGCGCTGGCGGCCAGGCGGCCGTGCTGCTGTTCCTCGCCAGCCGCTGCCCGAAATGCGCGGAAAAGCTGGCCGGCATCGAACGGCTGCTGCCGCTGGCGCGGGATGCGGGCCTGGCCGTGTGGCTGCTCAGCGAGGAAGTGCCGCGCCGCCTGCGCGCCTTCCTGCCCGACGGCCCCTTGCGGGCGGCGGCGGCACGCGTCAGCCTGCGCGACTACCGGCGCCTGAATCCGCTGATGAGCTCTCCATCCTATCTTTTTGTCAACCATGAGGGCATGCTTGAGGCGAGCGGCCTGATCGGCGACGAAGACTGGCTGGCCCTGGCGCAGCAGCTGGAACAGGAAGCACGTCCCGAGGAGCAGGCGGCATGAATGCCGCTCCCCACCTGGAACGCCTGCGCCTGCTGTACCCCGTGCGCTGGCGCATCGCCGCCGGCCTGCTGTGCATGGCCCTCACCGTGGGCGCGCAGCTGGCCTTTCCGCAAGCCATCGCGTATTTCATCGACCACGTGGCGGAACTGACGCGGCGCGGCATCACGCCCGGCATGGCGGCCGCCATGCTGGCCTTCAGCGTGCTGTATGCGCTGGCGTCGGCTGCCCGCTTCTACCTGCTGCAGTCGAGCGGCCACATGGTCGTCATGGGCGTGCGCCGGCGTCTGTTCGACGTGGTGATCAACCAGCCCATCGCCTTCTTCGACAAGCACCATGGCGGCGAGCTGAACAGCCGGCTCACATCCGACGTGTCGGCCCTGCACGAAAGCCTGACCATCGGCGCGGCCAATGCCTTGCGCTCGCTGTGCGTGTTTCTGGGCGGCATCGCCATGCTGCTGCAGCTGTCACCCATGCTGAGCCTGCCGCTGGCCCTGTTCATTCCCATCAGCCTGTATTTCGGTAAGTTATCAGGCAGCAATTACCGGCTGCGTTCGCGGGCCATTTCCGCCAGCCTGGCCGCCAGCGGCAAGGTGGCGCAGGAATATTTCGCCCATGCGCGCCTGGTGCAGGCCTTCAACCAGCAAGGCGGCGCCATGGCCCGCTATGCGCAAGCCATGCGGCAACTGCTCGACGTGTCGCTGGCCGGCACGCGGCTGCTGGCCGTGTTCCAGGGCGCGCAGGGGCTGCTCGCCTTCGTGGCCCTGCTGACCACCCTGTGCTTCGGCGGCCATCTGATCGGTCAGGGCCAGCTGACGGTGGGCCAGCTGACGGCCTTCGTCATCTATGCCAGCATGGTGACGGACACGGCCGGCTCCATCAGCGAATTCTGGAACACCTGGATGCGCACCATGGGCTCGACCGACCGCATCTTCGAGATCCTGCGCAGCCACCGTCCCGTGCCCGACGCGGCGCCGCAGCCGCCGCTGGCCGGCCATATCGCGCTGCGCGATGTGCGCTTTTCCTACCCCGAGCGGATGCAGGCGACGGCCCTCGACGGCGTCAGCCTGTCCATCCGGGCCGGGGAAAAGATCGCGCTGGTGGGCGCCTCAGGCGCGGGCAAGTCCACCATCGCCAGCCTGGTACTTGGCCATTACCAGCCCGGGGCCGGCAGCCTGCTGTTCGACGGCATCGATGCGCGGGTGCTGGGCCTGGCGCAGCTGCGGCGCCAGATGGCCGTGGTGGAGCAGGAGCCGGCCCTGTTTTCCGGCAGCATCGCGGACAATATCGCCTTTGCCGTGCCGGACCGCCAGGTGACGCGCGACGAAATGCTGGCAGCGGCGCGCCTGGCGCACGCCCACGACTTCATCGAGACGTTTCCGGAAGGCTACGACACCGTGGTGGGCGAACGGGGCGTGCAATTGTCCGGCGGACAGAAGCAGCGCATCGCGATTGCCCGCGCCATCCTGCGCGCGCCGAAAATCCTGATTCTGGACGAAGCCACCAGCGCGCTCGACGCGGCCAGCGAACAGCTGGTGCAGCGGGCGCTCGATACCCTGATGCAAGGGCGCACCACCATCATCATCGCCCACCGCTTTTCCACCATCGTCAAGGCCGACCGCATCATCGTCATGCAGGATGGCAAGATCTGCCAGCAAGGCACGCATGCCCAGCTGCTGCGCGCGGGCGGCCAGTATGCGCGGCTGATGCAGCAGCAGCTGTCGCAATTCCAGCAGTTGCATGACAGCACGGCCACGCTGTAGAGTGGGCACGATGAAAAAAACCTACCGTGGCAGCTGCCACTGCGGCACCGTGCGCTTCGCGGCCGAGATCGACCTGGCGGACCCCAGCCTGCGCTGCAACTGTTCCTATTGCCTGAAGATCCGCTGCTGGGCCAGCCAGGTGCCGCCCGCTGACTTCCGCTTGCTGGCCGGCGAGGAGGCCTTGAGCGAATACCGCTTCGGCGCCGGCCGCGAACGCCACTATTTTTGCCGCCACTGCGGGGTGCGCCCGTTTGGCCGCGGCGATTCGCCCCGCAGCGGCCCGTTTGTCGGCATCGGCGTGAACTGCCTCGACGATGCGGCGGTGGCCGAGCTGGCCCGGGCGCCCGTCACCTTTGTCGATGGCTGGCATGACGACTGGGACACGCCGCCGCAGGAAACGCGGCATCTGTAGATAATGCAAATCTAGAAATGGTTGTCAGCTACCACGGAGTTTTCCTACGTGGCGGCAAGGAGTGTCCCTATGGTTAAGCCCGACGCGGGCGGCGAGAATCGTCGCAACGGTGCCGCACGGCGCCGGAGCGCAGGCAGGAGCATCCGCCCCAATGTCGGACCGGATGATGACGCAGACTAACCATAGGGGAATGACCATGACTTCGAACAGCAACGACAAATCCGGCAGCCAATCGGACAAACAGCAATCGGGCAGCCAACAGTCGGACAAGCAGTCCGGCAGCCGCCAATCGTCGGGCGGCACCCAGGGTGGCACGCACGAGCAGCATGTCGAGGCGGGCCGCCAAAGCCACAAGAATGACGGCGACAGGCAATCGGGTTCGCAGCAGTCGGGCCAGCAATCGGGCCAGGGCAGGAGCGGCAGCGAACAATCGGGTTCCGGCTCCGGTTCTCGGGGCGGCACGCACGAGCAGCACGTGGAAGCGGGACGTCAAAGCCACAAGAATGACGACAAATCCTGATTCCCGGGCAGTGTGATTGCCGGCAAGTCAGCCGGTCATCCGTAGCAGCATGGACCGGTGCGGCGTGGCCGTGCCGCTCCATGGGTGTGCTACGGCCGCCCCGCTATTTTGCACCCGCCCACACAGATGGCGCGCGAAAGGCCGTTGTCTGGATCGGCATTCTGGGCGATAATTACGCCCATGAACGATACCACTACCTTACCCCCATTGCCCGATCGCCTGTCGATCGACCCGAGCAGCCCTTACCACGTTGCAGCCGTGTTCGAGAACGACGTCGGCATCCGCTTCAACGACAAGGAACGTCTTGACGTGGAAGAATATTGCATCAGCGAACGCTGGATCAAGGTCGCATCCACCAAGTCCCTCGACCGCCGCGGCCGTCCGCTGCAGATCAAGCTGAAAGGCAAAGTCGAAGCGTTTTACCGCTAAGCAACACCTGCAGTTGTCATCGAGGCCGATTTTCATCGGCCTTTTTTGCGTCCGCCGCTTTCCGCTCAGGCAGTGCTGGTGACCAGTCCGGCCGCGGCCGCCATGGGCAGCCACAGCATGGTGTCGGCCAGCACCTCGTCCGGCGCCCTGCCGCTGGACTGTGCCGCCTGCCGCGCGCACTGTGCCAGCGGCGCGCCGCCGGCCAGCGCCTGCAGGCAGTCAAACTGCCAGGGCTGCAACTCGTGCATGGCAAGCCGGTAATGCATGCGCGAAATGGCCACGTAAGCGGAACTGGCCTGCGGCTGGGCCGGCACGGCAGCGTCCGGCGCGGCCTGCACCTGTTGCCAGAATGCACACAAGGGAAATGACAGGGCCAGCAGCCGCGTGCACGGCGCCAGGCGCCAGGCCGGCGCATTTCCCAAAAGCAAGTCCAGACCGGAAGGCAGAACGGGCTGCGCCCGCTTTTCCAGCCCCGGCGCCCTGCCCGCCTCGCTGCGCGCCCGCTCCAGCCGCGCCAGTTCGACGGGAAAGCGCAAGGCCGTCCCCTGCGCGCCGGCCGCGCCCTGGCTGGCGGCGAGAAAATCGGCAAAGCCGCCGCCCAGGTCATACAGGGTGGGCGACGCGGACGGGTGGCGCCAGACATAGGCGCGGGCAAAGAAGGCGAACAGCTCGTCGCCCATGACCTTGCGCAAGACGGGATAGTCGGCTTGCAGGCATTCGAGCAGGCGCTGCACGTAGCCGTCCGCATGGATGTGCAGTGGCGCCGGCCCGCCCCGCGCCCGTTTCAGCACTTGCTCCTGCGTCAGGCCGTGGCGCTCGCTGGCCAGCTGCGCACCGCGCGCCACGCCGCCCGGCGCCGTCATGGCCGTCAAAAACCACGCCTGCAACTGCACCAGCGGGGCGCGGGCATCCCCATCGGCGCTACGGGGCATGGGCCGCCTCCAGGTGAAAGCCCAGCGGCGCCGGGACGGCGGCGGCAATCTTGGCCGTGGCGGGCGCCGCGTCGGCGAATTCTCCCCGCCCGGCCGCGCGCGCCTTGTCCAGTTCAGCCAGCAGCTGCAGATAGGGCGGGATATCCGCATCCCATTCCAGCAGGGCCGACACGCCGCCCGTCAACTGCTGCGCCAGCGCGTACAGGCGCCAGACGGCGGCCGGCACGGGTGCGTCGTGCGTGTCGATCAGCACGTCGCCGCAGACGGTGGGCCCGGCCAGGTGGATTTGCACGATGTGGTCGTGCGGCAGCTGGCGGATGTAGGCGGCCGCGTCATAGCCGTGGTTATGCGCGCTGACGTGGACATTATTAACGTCGAGCAAAAGTCCGCAACCCGTCTCCTCGGCCAGGCGTCCCAGGAATTCCCATTCCGGCATGCTGGACTGGGCAAACTCCACATAGGTGCTGGGGTTTTCCAGGATCAGGGGCCGGCCCAGGAATTCCTGTACCTGGCGCACGCGCGCGCCCACGTGGCGCAGGCTGGCCTCGTCCAGCGGCAAGGGCAGCAAGTCATGGCTGTTGAGCGAGGCGGCGCCCGTCCAGCACAGGTGGTCGGAAATCCACGCGGGGCGGATCTCGGCGGCCAGCTGGCGCAGCTTGCGCAGGTAGGCCAGGCTCAGCGGATCGCTGCTGCCGATCGACAGCGACACGCCATGCATGACGATGGGCACCTGCGCCGCCACCTGCTCGAGCACATGGCGCGCATAGCCGTGGTTGTCGATGAAATTCTCGCTGATGATCTCGAACCAGTCCACCTGCGGACCGTGTTCCAGGATGTGCGCGTAATGGGGCGGGCGCAGCCCCACGCCCAGGCCCAGGTTCGGCAGGCCCAGGCGCGGCCGCGCCTCGTGCAGGATGCCCCGCATCAGGTCGACGGAGGCAAGGCCAGGCGCAGGTCGGTGGGCGCCGGCGGCGCGCCCACCGGCGTGCCGCGCGCCGCCATCACCTTGCCGTAGGCTTCCCAGGCCTTGTCGTAGACATTGTCGCCGAGCGCGAAGCGCATGCTCTGGCCCAGCGGAATGCTGCGGTGCTCGGGCGCGGGACCGAAATCGTACAGGGTCATGGTGGCGGGTTCGGGCGGGTCCTTCTTCGTGGTGTTCGGATACAGCTGCGAGGCCGAAATCGGCACGGCGCAGCCGCCGAAGCCGCCGCATTTGTTGTCGCTGGGCGCGCTGTAGACTTGATCGTCCTGCGGTGGCGGTGGCGGCACGTAGCACTCGCTGCCCGGCGCCGCGGCAGCCTTGACCGAATGGCCGCAGGAAGAGCCGCCCGTGTCGGGCTGGGCAAAGCCGCAGCCGCCCTGGGCGTGGCAGCCGTTAGAGCCGCGGCAGGTGTGGTAGACGGCCAGCGCGGCGCAGGTGGACGACGCCTCGCCCTCCAGATGCATGCCCTGGCAGGCGTGGTACAGCACGCCCTTCTCGGCCAGCGGCACGCCCGTCGCCAGGTTCGGCGCCTGGCCCAGCACGGCCCAGCAGATGGCCATGCGGTCGCCCGCCCCCACCATCGACGGATACGGAAACTCCAGTTTCTGGTTCAGCCAGTACTTGTCCAGCACGGAAGTGATGCCATAGATTGCGCCCGTGGCCACCGTGCTCAGCATTTGCAGGGTGCCGCCGGCGTCCTTCAGGCGGTTCAGGGCGCCCGCCACGGCAGCGGGCGCGGGGATGTTCTTCGGCGCGGTGGCCGGGTTGTAGCGCTCGTTGGTCAGCATGGCCTCGCTCCAGCGCCCCCCTTCGCTGTGCCAGCCGGCCCAGGTCTGCACGGGCAGCATGGCCTTGACCTGGCCGAAGCGCTCGTAATGGTCGAACGGGGCGCTGTCGTGGCGCGCGGCCGCATCGCGCGATTCGGCGTCCTTGCCATTGTTCGCGTAGGACGGGTAATCGCACTTCAGGGCGGCCAGGTCTTCGCGGTAGTCGGGCTGCACGGCCATCAGGCGCTGCGCCGCGTCACGGCGGTAGCGCTGGATGGCCGTATCGCTGCCCTCGCCCTGGTCGGTGATGGCCGCCATCATGTCGATGGCCTTGTTGAACGAGCCCGTCTGGCCGCCATCCTGGTCCTGCGGGCCGAAGCAGGTGTCGAACTTGGGAAACTCGGCCCGCGCATGGCCCTGCACCTGGCTGTTGAACATGTCCTGCTGCACCGAGCCGTTGACGAACAGCTTGTGCCACAAGGTCTGGCCATCCGTGTATTCGATGCTGATGTAGCGCGCATAGCATTCATACATGTAGCCGATGGTGCCGAACAGGGGCAGGTCATGCACGTGCTTGCCCGGCGTCCAGCCCACGAACGGTACCTCGGGGAAATATTTGGTGTGGTTGTGCGCGTCAAACTTCGCCAGTTGGGCGCGCGCCTGCTGTTCCGGCTGCTCAATGGCGAGGAACAGGTCGCACTGGTTGTCGTTCAGCTCTTCCAGGTTGACGCGCACGTGGCGGTAGTCAGCCGTGTCCTGCAAGTCGACGATGTGCGGGATCAGCGTGCAGTCCTTGCCGTAGCAGGTCCAGCCGTGGTCTTGCGATTGCAGCTCCGAGCCCGTGAAGCATGGCGCCGTGCCGATGGCCGTGGCCAGGTTGGCCGCCATCTGCAGGTGCAGCATTTCCTGGATGAAGACGCTGAAGATGATATTGAAAGCCTTCTGCTCCTTCAGTTCGGGCCGCGCCGTGGTGCCCATGCCCGGCCACTGGCGGCCTTCGTAGTAGGTGATGCCTTTCGAGTTGATCTGGTGCGTGCCCTGGATCGAATACATGGTGGCCATGTACAGGGGAATCGTGAACAGCTCCACGCTGACGGCCGCCTGGGCGATGGCGCGCACGGCGGCAGTGTCGGTGGCCAGCATGTCGAGCGGACGGTTGCTGATGGCGGCCTGGGTGCTTCCTAAAACGGGCATTTTCATTCTGTCTCTCCACAGGAAGGATGCGTTTCGGATATCGGGCCGCGCCGCGCCATCTGCGTGCGCTGCTCACGGCACAGAAATCATACGCCTGAGAAAGATATTTTTGCGGCAAGATTTATGCACTGCTCCAGGCATTGATCTGCATCAATTCAGCTGCGCTTTGGCCGTGAAAATAGGCGTTTTACGCCATCATTCGATGACAATTGAATAGAATCGGCAAAACGCGCGCGTGTATAAGCGCCGCGCCGTCCAACGCCGGCGCGGCGCTTGCATGATGATAGTCAGGCGGCCGGCGGCGGCTGGAAGGCGCAAAAGCCGGGCCACTGGTCGCGGCTGTCGCACACTTTCAGGCAGCCTTTATTGTCCTTGAAGGTGGCGACGACCTTGATGGGAAAGCCATATCTTGGCGTGGTGGCCAGGAAGGCGGACGGGCAGCTTTGCTCGTTGCTGAAACGGAAAGTGATTTCTTCGCGGCGGCCCTTGCGCGCAAAACTCAGCATGAAGGTTTCATTGCTGTTCCACTGCGCCTTGCCCGGCACGCGGAAACGGTAGCGCGGGCTGCCCGGCTGCTGCCCGTCAAGTTTCTGGCCGAAGACGCGGCTGCTGGCCGTGGCCGTCTCGACCTTGGCGATCGGATACGGCACGGCAAACATATAGGTGCCCGCGAAACCCTGGTCGAAGCCCAGGCCCTTCTGGTAGAACGGCACGACGATATGCGGCGCGCCCCCGTATTCCACGCTGTTGCGCGCCGTCATGCGCGACGTCAGCTTGTCATCGGGCGCTTGCCCGATGACGACGTCCACTTCCACCAGGGCCTGGCTCTTGTCGATGTCTTGCGCCAGATAATCCCTGGGGGCGATCTCGCTGTGCACGCAGCCGGCCAGCAGGGCTGCGGCGAGGCAGCCGGCGATCAGTCTAGGTATGCTCATGGCTGTTTTCCCTCCGGCGGCGCGGAAGCGAGGCCCAGGCCCGTCACTTGCCAGCCGCCCTTGCCTTCTTTCCATTGAAATTGCTGGCCGAACCAGGCCAGTTCCAGCTCGCGCCGGATGCGGTTTGAATCCGTGCGGCCCTGGCGCGCCTTGATGGCGGCGCCCGCCTGCGCGGCAGCGGCATCCGACAGCGGTTTCAGCCACCGCTGATAGGTATCGGGCGGCAAAGCGAGCACGCCGGCCACGCCGTCGTCGCGCGTGGCGACGATGATCCCCACCTTCGTCAGCGCATTCGTCAGATACGCGCCGCGCCGCCCGTCGGGCGAGACGGACACCAGCATGGCGGACGCGTAATCGCCGGTGACGCCGCCAGCCACGTCAAACCACAGCAGCTCGCCCGTGCGCGTATCGAGCGCGCGGCCGTCGCGGGCGAACAGCAGCATCTCGGGACGGCCCGGCTGCGGCACGCCCCATTCGGGGTCGCGCTCCGTGCGCACCATGTTGTCGCGCTGCAGGGGGCTGATGGGGCGCATCAGCGGTTCGCCATTCTGCACGCCGATGAGGATGGTGCCCTGACCCGTATAACCCTTGGTGAATGCCAGCAGCATGGGCTGGCCCTCGCGCGTGGCCGCCAGGGGCCGCACTTCCACCACTTCGCGCGCGCCGCCGGGCCAATAACCGTGCTTGCGGAAAGTCAAGGTAACGAGCGGGTCGTGGCGATCGCGCGTGACGACAAAGTCGCCGTATTGCTGCATCACCGGCACGTATGATGTTTGCGCCTGCGCGGCGGGCAGGACGGCGGCAAGCAAGCTGGCGGCAGCCGCCAGACGGCATAAAGATAGGGACAACATGGCATCCTGTGAAGGTCGCACCGGGCGAAGGATGCCATCATAAACGATTCATCGCCAGCAACACTGTCCGATAGCCAACATCAACGGCGCTGGATTTCGATCAGCTCGATCTCGAACAGCTTGGGCCAGAGTTTGCCCGTGACAAACAAGCGCTTGCCCCGTGCATCCCAGGCGATGCCGTTGAGCACGGCGTCGGGATTGGCCGTGCCCCGCTGCTCGGGCGGCAGCAAGCCCGTCAGGTCGATCCAGCCGACAACCTTGCCGCTGGCCGGGTCGATGCGGGCGATCACGTCCGCGCCCCACACATTGGCAAGCAGTTGCCCATCGACCATTTCCAGCTCGTTCAGCCGCTCGATGGGGCGGCCCTCGGCCTTCACCTCGAAGCGGCGCACCTCGGCCATCGTTTTCGGATTCAGCACGCGGATGGCGGCCGTGCCGTCGCTCATGTAGACGAACTGGCTGTCACTGGCCAGGCCCCAGCCTTCGCCCTGGTAGCTGAACTTGCGTTTCAATTTGAAGGTCTTCAGGTCGAAGACATAGCCGGTCTGCGAAATCCACGTCAGGCCCAGGATTTCATCGCCCACGTCGGTGATGCCTTCCCCAAACACGTTTTTATCGAGCATGCTTTTCTGCAAGACCTTGCCCGTCGTCAGCTCCACCTTGCGCAAGGAAGACTGGCCGTTCTGGCCCGTGCTTTCATATAAATGCCCATCCTTGAACAGCAAGCCCTGCGTGAACGCCTGGGGATCGTGCGGATAGGTATTCTTGACGAAATAGCCATATACGGGCAAGGCGGCCTGGGCGTAGCCCATTTCGCTCATCAGGCCTACGGTGCATAACAATCCCAGCAGCAATGAGCCGGCCGTGCGTTTGAGTCTGGTATTGACGTTGATGTTCATCGGGTCGGGCGGAAGTTGGGATTCGTCTATTGTAAACGTGCCGCGTCCGCCATGCGCGCCCTGACGAGCTCCAGCCAGGCGCGCGCCGCGAACGACAGCCGCCCGCCCCGGCGCCAGGCCAGCATCAAATTCCACTCCACGGGCGGGCCGTCCAAGGGAATCACGTCAAATTGCGCGGCATCAAGCGTATCGCAATACATCTTCGGCAGCAGGCACACACCCACGCCCAGCCGCACCAGCGAGGCGATAAAGTCCCACTGACCGCTGCGGCCCGTGATGCGCGGCGCGAAACCGGCGCGCTGGCAGGCATCCTGCACGATGTCGTTGAGGGCAAATGCGGCGCCGTAGAAAATGAAGGGGCTGTCGGCCAGCTCGGCCAGGGCGACGGCAGCGCGGCCCTGCCACGGCGAGCCAGGCGCGGCCAGCAGGCACAGCGGCGAGCGCACGAGGGGCAAGGCTTCGAAATCCTGCCAGGTGGCCGCATTGCCCGGGTAGTCGAGCATGGTGCCCAGTTCCACCGTGCCGGTGCGCAAGTCGCGCTCGATGGCCTGCGTGCCGCTCTCGTACATTTTCAGCTCGATGCCCGGATAGCGCTGGTGGTATTCGGCCAGCCATGGCGCCAGAGTCGAGTGCGTCTGCGGCGACACGCCGACCCGCAATTCTCCCCGCTCCAGTTCTTGCAGGTCGCGCAATTCCACCTTCAGCTCCGCGTGCAGGGCCAGCAGCTCATGCGCGCGCGACAGCACCACCTTGCCGGCGTCCGTCAGGGTAAAACGCTTGCCCGCGCGGTCGAGCAAGGCCAGGTCCAGCGATTGCTCCAGCTGGGCAATCATCTTGCTGACGGTGGGCTGGGTCACGTGCAGCCTGGCGGCCGCCCGCGTAAAACTGTTCTGTTCGACCACTTCGACGAAGTAGCGCAGGGAGCGGATATCCATGATGCATTCCAATACCGAATGATAATCATGAGTTTAAGTCATTTTATCTTTTGATGTGGGCTCACTACAATGAAAACCTCCCCAGCCGTTTGAAAGCTCGCCGTGAAAGCCGTCCCTTGTTCCACCGCCGCCCTGCCCTCCGCCCCCGTCTGGCGCCAGCCCGCGCAGACCGCGTGGCAAGTGGGTATCTTGATTGCCGCCTGGTGGCTGGCCGACGCGGCCGCGTCCGCCCTGCACTTGCCGTTTTCGGGCGGCGTCGTGGGCCTGTTCGTGCTGGTGGCCCTGCTGCTGGCGGGCTGGGTGCGCCCCAGCGCCATCGAACTGGGCGCGAACTGGCTGCTGGCCAATATGCTGCTGTTCTTCATACCGCTGGTGGTATCAGTGGTGCAATTTACGCAACTGTTGAAGTCGCAGGGCTTGATGCTGTTCGTAAATATCGGCCTGGGCTTTGCCAGCGTGATGCTGGCCACGGCGCTGACGGTGGAATGGGTATGCCGCTATGAACGCAAGCTGCGCCTGAATAAACTGCTGCGCCAGCGCAGAGCCCGGGCGGCAGCATGAGCACCCTGCTGCTGTCGCTGCTGTTTTTGCTGCTGACCCTGGTGCTGTTCTATGCCAACCAGGCCGTGCACCGCCGCCATCCGCACTTCTTGCTGACGCCCGCCATCTGCACCTCGGCGATATTGATCGTCATCGTGCAGGCCACGTCGACGCCGTTCGCCACGTATTTCGGCGAGACGCGCTGGCTGCCGTGGCTGCTGGGTCCGGCCACCATCGCGTTTGCGCTGCCCATCTTCCAGGAGCGCAAGCTGATCCGCAAGCATTGGCTGGCCTTGTCGCTGGGCAGCTGCGCCGGCATCGTGGCATCGGTCGCCGCCACCCTGCTGCTGGACCGGGTATTTGGCGTGCACGGCGACATGGCGCGCAGCCTGCTGGCCCGTTCCGTGTCGACGCCGTTCGCGCTGGAAGCGTCGCGCCACATGGGCGGCTCGGCGCAGTTGACGGGCATCTTCGTGGTGATGACGGGCTTGTTCGGCTTGATGCTGGGCAAGCCGTTGTTAAAACTGCTGCCCTTGCGCATGCGCATCGCCCGCGGCGCCCCATACGGCGCGGCCGCGCACGGCTTTGGCTTGTCCGTGGCGCGCCGCGTGGGCACGGAAGAAGGCGCAGTGGCCAGCTTGACGATGATCTTTTCCGGCGTCGTGACGGTGCTGCTGGCGCCGCTGCTGGGACATTTGCTGGGCTAGCTGCCCGCTTGCAGCGCCTGCATGCCATGCACGATCAGGTCGATTCCCGCCAGGAAATCCGCGCGGTCGTCGTGCGCGCGCAGCTGGCCCGCCACCTTGCGGGCAAACGGAAACGCCTGCGCATCGAGGCGTGACCAGGCGCCCGCCAGGGTGTCGAGGAAATGCGCGCGTTCCAGGCCCCGTTCCCGGGCGATGACGGCATTGGCCGCATTCTGCCCGCTCACGCCCAGCAGATAATTGAGCAAGGCGCAAGCCGCCATCCACTGCCGGTCCTGCGGCACGCCCAGCGCATCGACCTGCCGGCCCAGGCGTTCCAGGATGCGCACGGTCGGCAGCTGGCCCGGCGCGCGCGACAGGGCCGAGCCCAGCCACGGATGCGCATCCATGGCCTCGAACATGGCCAGCGCCACGGCGCGGATGCCCGCCTGCGGCGTATCGCCGGACGGGGCGGCCTGCATGGCGCGGGCGACGATGGCGTCGCTGGCGGCCGTGAACAGGTCGTCCTTGTCGGCCACGTGCCAGTAGATGGCACCCGCCCCCGTCGCCAGGCGCGCGGCCAGGGCGCGGAAGGTCAGGCCGCCCTCGCCCGCCGTGTCGAGCAGGGCGATGGCGGCGTCGATGATGGTGTCGCGCGTCAGCGAGTCGGCGCGTCGTGGTGGGGTCGTTACGGTATGGGGCATAGCCTATCTTGACACAGATGCTGGCTTGCCGCAAAATTCCTCTGGAACGTTGTTCCATCATTGTTTTGAAAACCATCTGAAGGATCACCATGCATATCGCCATCATCGGCGCGGGCCTGGGCGGGCTGATGCTCGCCCGCGTGCTGCACGTCCACGGCATCGCCGCCACCGTGTATGAAGCGGATGCATCGCCGCAGGCGCGCCGCCAGGGCGGCATGCTCGATATCCACGAAGAAAGCGGCCAGCAAGCGCTGCGGGCGGCCGGCCTGCATGACGCCTTCCGCGCCCTCATCCATGCGGGCGGCGAAGCGAGCCGCGTGCTCGACCAGCACGGCACGGTTCTGCACGACGAAGGCGACGACGGCACGGGCGGCCGCCCCGAAGTGCCGCGCGGCGAGCTGCGCCGCATGCTGCTCGATGCCTTGCCTGACGGCTGCGTGCGCTGGGGCCACAAATTGACAGGCATCGCAACGCTGGACGGCGGCCAACACCTTTTACACTTTGCGCATGGCGCCACGGCGGCCAGCGACCTGCTGGTGGGCGCGGACGGCGCCTGGTCCCGGGTGCGGCCGCTGCTCTCCAGCGCGCAGCCCGCCTACAGCGGCATTGTTTTCATTGAAACGTATCTGTTCGACAGCGACCGCCGCCATCCGGCCAGCGCGCAAGCCGTGGGCGCCGGCGCCCTGTTCGCGCTGGCGCCAGGCAAGGGCATCCAGGCCCACCGCGAAGCCGATGGCGTGCTGCATGCGTATGTGGCCCTGAGTCAACCCGAGGAGTGGCTGGCAGGCATCAATTTTGCCGACCCGGCCGCCGCGCGGGCAGCCATCGCCGCCCAGTTTGCCGGCTGGACGCCGGCGCTCACGGCCCTGATCACGGACGCGGACACGCCGCCCGTGCCCCGTCCCGTGCATATGCTGCCCGCCGGCCACCGCTGGCAGCGCGTGGCGGGCGTGACCTTGCTGGGCGACGCGGCCCATCTGATGGCCCCGGCTGGAGAAGGCGCCAACCTGGCCATGCTGGACGGCGCCGAGCTGGCGCAGGCGCTTGCCGCGCACCCAAGCGACGTGGCGGCGGCCCTGCTGGCGTATGAAACGGCCCTGTTTGCGCGCAGCAGCGCGGCCGCGGCCGAGTCGGAGCGCATCCTGCGCCTGTGCTTCGGCGACGATGCCCCGCACAGCCTGGTGCAGTTCTTCACGGGCATGCGGGACGCCGGCCCGGCACGCGAAGTGTGAAAGGCGGCGCCAAAGCCCCACGCCGGCGGCCTTTATCGGGGATAATACGTCTTTCCCCATTCCAAGCAGCCGCGCCACGATGAAATACCCCGCAGTCCTTCCCTTCAGCGACATCCTGCCACGCCTGCATGAATTCGACGCCATCATCGACGTGCGCAGCCCGTCCGAGTTCGCGGAAGATCATTTGCCGGGCGCCATCAACCTGCCCGTGCTCGACGACGAACAGCGCGTGCGCGTCGGCACCCTGTATAAACAGACCAGTGCCTTCGAAGCGAAGAAGCTGGGTGCGGCGCTGGTGGCGAAGAATATCGCGCGGCATATCGAAGACGGTTTCCTCGCTCATCCGCAGCATTGGAAGCCGCTCGTCTACTGCTGGCGCGGCGGCAACCGCAGCGGCGCCATGGCGCACATCCTGGCGCGCATCGGCTGGCCCGTCACGCAGCTCGACGGCGGCTACAAGGATTACCGGCGCCACGTGAACGCCGAACTGGCCACCCTGCCCGAGCGTTTCGACTTCATCAACGTGCTGTGCGGCCCGACAGGCAGCGGCAAGAGCCGCTTGCTGCAAGTGCTGGACAAGCAAGGCGCGCAAGTGATCGACCTGGAACAATTGGCAGCGCACCGCGGTTCCGTGCTGGGCGGCTTGCCCGAGGAAGACCAGCCCTCGCAAAAGGCGTTCGAAAGCGCGCTGTGGCAGCAGTTGCGCCAGTTCGACCCGGCATTGCCCGTCTTCATCGAATCGGAAAGCAAGAAAGTGGGCCGCGTGCGCGTGCCCGACGCGCTGATGGACAAGATGCGCGCGGCCGCCTGCACGGACGTGCGGCTCGATACGGCCCAGCGCGTGCAATTGCTGATGCAGGACTATGCGCATTTCGTCGGCGATGCACAGCGCCTGAACGTGCAGCTGGCCCTGTTGACGCAGCTGCATGGCAAGGAGAAAATTGCCCATTGGCAGCAGCTGGCGACGGCAGGCCAGATGGCCGAACTGGTGGAAGAACTGCTGGTCCAGCATTACGACCCCGTCTACCGGCAATCGATCGCCCGCAACTTCAGCCGCTACGCCCAGGCGACGCCGCTGGTCTTGCCCGATATTTCAGAACATGCCTTTGAGCAAGCCGCGCGCGCATTATGTGCTATCGTCGGCGAACCCCGTACCGCCAGCGCCGCGTAAGCGCCGGCGCAGCTTTTAGTGACCTTTTTGAGCAGGATGACGACCATGTCCGATAGCGCAGCAACATCCAATACACCCATCCGATTGACCGAATTTGCCCATGGCGGCGGCTGCGGCTGCAAGATTGCGCCCGGCGTGCTGGCCGACATCTTAAAGGGCAGCGGTGGCTTTCCCCTGCCGAAGGAATTGCTGGTCGGCATAGAAACCTCCGACGACGCGGCCGTCTACCAGCTCAACGACGAGCAGGCGCTGATCGCCACGACCGATTTCTTCATGCCCATCGTCGACGATCCCTTCGACTTCGGCCGCATCGCCGCCACCAACGCCATTTCCGACGTGTACGCGATGGGCGGCACGCCCATCATGGCGCTGGCCCTGGTCGGCATGCCGATCAACAAGCTGCCCGTGGAAACCATCGGCCTCATCTTGAAAGGCGGCGAAACCATCTGCGCCCAGGCCGGCATCCCCATCGCGGGCGGCCACACCATCGATTCCGTCGAGCCGATCTACGGCCTCGTCGTGCTGGGCCTGGTGCATCCGTCGCAAGTGAAGCGCAACGCGGGCGCGCGCGCCGGCGATAAACTGGTATTGGGCAAGCCGATCGGCGTGGGCATCCTGTCGGCCGCGCTGAAGAAGAATGCGCTCGACGCGGACGGCTACGCCTCGCTGATCGACAACACCACCAAATTGAATACCCCGGGCAAGAAACTGGCCCTGCTCGACGGCGTGCATGCGCTGACGGACGTGACGGGCTTCGGCTTGCTGGGCCACACCCTGGAACTGGCGCGCGGCGCCAAGTTGCAGGCGCGTATCGCCATGGCTGACGTGCCGCTGCTGCCGCAAGTGCAGCAACTGGCGCAGAATGGCAACATCACGGGCGCCTCGGGCCGCAACTGGCAGGGCTACGGCGCGCAAGTGGCGCTGGACGGCAGCCTCAGCGCCATCGACAAGGCGATCCTGACGGACCCGCAAACGGCCGGCCCCCTGCTGGTGGCGTGTGCGCCGGAAGCCGTCGAGCAAGTGCTGGCGATTTTCCGCGCCGAAGGCTTTGGCGACGCCGTCGTCATCGGCGAGATGCAGGATGGCACGACCGGTGTTTCCGTATATTAATGAACAATCTTTCAAAGGCATTCCCATGACCACGTTCTCCAACAAGTTCCCCGCCATCCTGGCCACCGTCGCCGCCACCCTGGCCATCCACAGCGGCCTGGCGCAGGCGCAGCAGGTATTGCGTGTGTCCGCCATCCCCGACGAAGCGCCGACGGAATTGCAGCGCAAGTTCAAGCCGCTGGGCAGCTATCTGGAGAAAAAGCTGGGCATGAAGGTGGAATTTACGCCCGTCACCGATTACGCAGCCTCCGTGGAAGGCTTGATCAATCACAAGCTCGACATGGTCTGGTTCGGCGGTTTTACTTTCGTGCAAGCCAACGTGCGCAGCGGCGGCAAGATCGTGCCGCTGGTGCAGCGCGAGGAAGACACGAAATTCCGCTCCGTGTTCGTGACCACCAGCAAGGACATCAACCAATTGTCTGACCTGAAAGGCAAGAACTTCACATTCGGCTCGGAATCGTCGACCTCGGGCCACTTGATGCCCCGTTACTACTTGCTGGCCGCCAAGATCAACCCGGACACGGACATGAAGCGCATCGCGTTCTCGGGCGCGCATGACGCCACCGTGGCCGCCGTCGCCGGCGGCAAGGTCGATGCGGGCACCTTGAACATTTCCGTGTGGGAAAAGCTGGTCGAAGCGAAAAAGGTCGACCCAGCCAAGGTGCGCGTGTTCTACACGACACCGGGCTACTACGATTACAACTGGAGCGTGCGCGCCGACATGAATCCCGTCGTGCGCAAGAAGCTGACGGACGCCTTCCTGGCGCTGGACCCATCGACGGCCGAAGGCAAGGAAATCCTCGAGCTGCAGCGCGCCACCAAGTTCATTCCGACCAAGGCCGAGAACTACAAGGATATCGAAGCGGCCGCGCGCGATGCGAAGCTGTTGAAGTAAACGACGTCGACGCGTTTTATCGTAGGTCGGATTAGCGGCAAAGCCGCGTAATCCGACACAAGCGATAATGCCAACAATGTTGTCGGATTACGGCCTCCGGCCTAATCCGACCTACGCTGCCGTCGCATGGCGTCATCCGACACACCACCGCCCCCCCCACACCGAACATCGCATGACATTCCAACTTCACAAGGTCTGCGTCCACCACGCGGGTGCCGCCGGCAGTGCGCTGGCCCTGCGCGACGTGGACCTGGACGTGGCCCAGGGCGAACAGATCGCCCTGATCGGCCCTTCCGGCGCCGGCAAGACCAGCTTGCTGCACACCTTGGCCTGCGCGCTGCGCCCTGAGTCCGGCAGCTTGAGCATACTCGGCAGTTCTCCCTGGCAACTTGCCAACGGCGAACGCCACGCCTTGCGCGCGCGCCTGTTTTTGGCGCCGCAAACGCCGCCGCTGCCGCCGCGCCAGCGCGTCGTCAACGCCGTGCTGGCGGGCCGCTTGCCGCAATGGAGCTTGTGGACGGCCATCCGCTCGCTGCTGGCACCCGTCGATCCGCGCGCCGCGTGGGAGGCTTTAGGTAAATTCAATCTGCAGGATAAGCTGTACGCCAGGGTCGACCGCCTGTCCGGCGGCGAACGCCAGCGCTGCGGCATGGCGCGCGCGCTCGTGTCGGATGCGCAACTCTTCCTCGTCGACGAACCGCTGTCCGCGCTCGACCCCACCTTGGCCTTGCGGACGATCCATGTGCTGCAGGCGGAAGCGACGGCGCGCAACGCCACCCTGATCTGCAGCCTGCACCAGGTGGACATCGCGCGCGCCTGCTTTACGCGCATCGTCGCCTTGCGCGACGGCCAGATCGTCTTCGACCTGCCTGGCTCCGAGGTCAGCGACGCCATGATCGCCGAACTGTACCGCAACGAGGCCGATCCTGCGCCCCAGTTCGAATCGGTCGCAGCGCAACTGGACGCCGCGAGGCCCCTTTGCTGAAGAATACCGCCATGCCGCGCGATCCCGCCTGGCGCGGCCGCCTGGCCATCACGGTCGTGGTCCTGCTCGTGCTGTGGCCGATGCTGGTGCAGGCCGAGTTCAAGCCGTGGATACTCTGGGATGCGCAAAGCCTGGCGGCCACCTGGCAGTTTATTTCCAGCTTCGTGCCGCCCGCCCACACGCCGGAATTTTTGCAACTGGTGGCCACGTCCGCCTGGGAAACCATCGCCATGGCCACGGCAGGCATGGCGCTGGCCATGCTGGGGGCCATCCCCTTGACCTTGCTGGTGACGGAGCGTTTGTCGATTTCGCGCATCGGCTCCGGCCAGGTGTCGCCGCTGGCCGCCAGCGTGCGCCATTGCGTGCGCGCGCTGCTGGTGCTGCTGCGCAGCGTGCCTGAACTCGTGTGGGCATTGTTATT
This sequence comes from Janthinobacterium sp. BHSEK, assembly GCF_056174685.1. Lineage (NCBI taxonomy): Bacteria > Pseudomonadati > Pseudomonadota > Betaproteobacteria > Burkholderiales > Oxalobacteraceae > Janthinobacterium > Janthinobacterium sp. BHSEK. The sequence goes on along the minus strand of NZ_JBWBYV010000065.1, from coordinate 25,123 downwards.
GGTGCGCATCGTGGGACTGGGGCCGACGGCCGGCGTGATCGCCATCGCCCTCACGTATTGCGGCATGCTGGGCAAGGTGTACGCGGAAATCCTCGAATCGTCGGATGCGTCCGCCTGCAACGCTTTACTGCACAACGGCAGCGGCAGATTAAAGGCCTTGCTGTACGGCGCCCTGCCCGAATCGGCCGCCGAACTGGTGTCGTACACGATCTACCGCTGGGAATGCGCGATCCGCGGCTCCGTCGTCATGGGGTTTGTCGGCGCGGGCGGCCTGGGCCAGCGCATGGATGAATCGATGAAGATGATGGCAGGCAATGAGCTGGCCACCATGCTGATGGTGTTCGTGCTGCTGGTGGCGGGCGCCGATGCCGTGTCCGCCATGCTGCGCCGGAGGCTGGCATGAAGGGCGACACATCCATGCTCCCGGTTTCCCCTCCCGTGCGCTGGTCGACCTGGGCCTTGCTGGCCGGTTTAGTGCTGCTGGTCATCGCCAGCTTCGCCACCCTGCCCCTGAAATGGGGAGAATTCTTCAGCGCCGACGCCGTGCGCACGAGCGCCGATTTCCTGCACGGCTTCGCCCCGCCCGAGCTGGCCAGCCCCTTCCTGATGAAAGTCGGCGTGGCCACGTTCGAAACCCTGGCCATGTCGGCCATCGGCACGGTGATCGCCGCCCTGCTGGGCGCGCTGCTGGCCCTGCCCGCCAGCGGCCGTTTTGGTCACTTGGCGCGCAACGCCACGCGTGGCGTGTTGAATGTGCTGCGCTCGATCCCGGAACTGGTGTGGGCCTCGATCCTGCTGATCGCCGCCGGCCTGGGCCCGTTCGCAGGCACCCTGGCGCTGGCCCTGCACACGGTGGGCGTGCTGGGCCGTTTGTTTGCCGATGCCTTTGAAAATTGCCCGCCCTTGCCGGCCGCCACCCTGCGCATCAACGGCGCCCGCCCCGCCGTGGCTTTTTTGTACGCGACCTTGCCGCAGTGCGGGCCGCAGATGATGTCCTACACCCTGTACCGCTGGGAGAACAATATCCGCGCCGCCGCCATCCTCGGCGTCGTCGGCGCGGGCGGCCTGGGGCAGATGCTGAAGTACCATTTGTCGCTGTTCCAGATGCAGAACGCCGCCACCGTCATCGTCGCCATGCTGCTGATGGTGGCCGCCGTCGATGGCCTCAGCTACCTGCTGCGCCGCGCCATGACCCGTTAATTTTCACTTTTCACAAGGAATACCCATGTCAGGCTGGTGGACGATTATCTCGACGGAAACGCCGGAGCAAATGGCCGATATGACGAAAGTCAACAAGGATGCGTTTCTCGCCAGCTGGGAAGCGGGCCTGTTCGGCGCCGACTGGATCGCGCAATTGTGCCAGCAAGGCAAGGCGACTCAGCTGGCCTTCAACGGCTTTCCCAACCGCTACACGGCCCAGGCCGGCGTCATCGCGCCCCTGCTGCTGGCGGGCATCGCCGAAGCGCAGGAGGGCGAGTTTCCGCAAGATCAGCTGACGGGCTGGCCCGGCAGCATTACCGTGTATCCGCAGCGTATTGCCGCGTGCACGCCCGGGCAACTGCTGAGCATTGAAGTGTGGGACCAATCTTAGGTCGCACGCAACAAATACGAATGCGCAAGCCCGCGTACCTGTTAATATTGCCAAATACTTAAATGGCGGGCGACGCATGGAGCGTAGCGCCACGCCATTCAAGCATATGTGACGTATTTTCCTGCACCGCAGGCCACTTTTGCATAGGCTGTCAACACCATGAAAAAACTGCTCCTGGGCGCCCTCGCCGCCTGCTGCTCGCTGCACGCCGCCGCCGCCCCCGTCGAAGACTTTATTGGAACCTGGAAACTGGAACGCACCACCGTGCCCAATTATGTCGTCATCAGGCAGGAAGGCGAGCGGCTCGTGGCGCTGCGCTACGCGCGCAATGTGCTGACCAACAAGATCACCGAGCGGCGCTATCCCGCCAGCTATGCGAACGGCGACGTCACCATCGCTGCGGGCGAGACAGTCATCGAGGCGCGCAGCGTGAACGACGTGGCGACCGTCAAGATGCTGGCGGAAGCGTACAAGAAGATTTCCTCGTCCACGGCCGTGCCCACAAGTGAAGAAATGTCACAGATTTGAACCGCATCATCATCCGCCCCACCAGCGCCGCCGACTGGCCGGCGCTGAAGTCCACGCGCCTGGCCGCGCTGCTCGATGCCCCCACGGCCTTTGGCGCCAGCCACGCCAGCGCGGCCCGTTTTTCCGATGCCGACTGGCGGCAGCGCGCCGTCAGCACGCCGCAGCGCACGTTTTTCCTTGCCTTTGATGGAGAACAAGCCATCGGCCTGGCCGCGCAAGTGGTGGCCGGCAATGGCGAGTGCCATTTGATCGCCATGTGGGTACAGTCCGCATATCGCGGCCTGGACGTGGCACAAGGCCTGGTCGACGCCGTGAAACAATGCGCGGTGGACAATGGCCATTCCCGGCTGGTACTCGACGTCGCGCCCGAGAATGCCCGCGCGGCAGCGTTCTATCAGAAACAGGGCTTTGTGTTCTTGCCGGAATGGGAAGCGCTGGAAAGCCATCCGCATATTCAGGTGCAGAAGATGGAGTGGCGGGTGCCGGCATAATGGCCTTATTTTGTTATGTATCCGGCGGCCAGTCCGGCGGCTATGCGATATCTTGCCATCGAATCCGGGAAAACAGCGGTTTCAAGCACTTCATTCATCCCAATTGACGCTCTGTCTTAAAAACCTGCTCGTCCCTGTGTTTTTTTCTACACTCACGTTTTCATTGATGAATAGAAAGATCGGGTATGCGTGCCATTAAAAGAGCGGGGCTTCTGCTGTGTTTGTGCGGTGCTGCGGCGCAGGCCTGCGCTGATACGGAACCAGCCGCGGAACAGGCCAGCCAGGAGGCGGCGGCGTCCGTCAACGTAAAAGGCATGCGGGATCCGGACTGGAAGCCCTACAGTGCCATGCTCAAGGGCGTCGAACGCTTCGAGGAAAAGCATGCGCTGGCGCCCGGCACTGAGTTGAAATTCATCCTGGAGCCGCGCCGTGCCGACGTTGACATGCATGGCATCGCGCTCAGGCTGGAAAGCGACGAGGCGGGCATGGCGATACCGTTGGAGGAGCGCAATATCTTCAGCTTGCCCGTCGGACAGGGTCCGCTGTACGACAAGGCCGAGCTGACAGTGAACCGCAAGGCGGGCTCGGTCAGGTGGATTCCCTACGTCAGGAGCCCGGCGACCAGCGACACGCTGCGCCGTCTGGGCGACTTGCGGCTGGCCTGCGAAGTCCATTGGGCCATCGACAAGGATACCTTGCCTTTCGCCATGCGCACCATGATGAGCGCAATGGGCGGGCCCTGCAATTTTGTGTCGCAGAAAGGCACCTACAGCTTTGCCGAGGGGCGGCGCATCACGGCTGCGACGATCAGTTTCAACGGCAAAAGCGCGCCCGTGCCATTCAGCGGCTCGTCGTTCACGCCGCCGTTGCGGGAGCAGGACTGGAGCGACGACAGTACGATCGAACTGACATTCGAGAACGACCACACTGCGCAGTGACTACCGAAATGTCTACTTGACCCGCTGCTTCTCCAGCTTGCGCGCCAGGGTGCGCCGGTGCATGCCCAGCCTTCTCGCCGTTTCCGAGATATTGAAATCCGTCTCGGCCAGCATTTCGTGGATGCGTTCCCATTCCAGGGTCTTGATGTTGGTGGCGCGATTCGTCAGTTCGATGTCGGCGTTGCCGGCCACATGGCCGAAGGCCGCTTCGATGTCGTCCGTGTTCGACGGTTTCGCCAGGTACTGGCAGGCGCCCAGCTTGATGGCTTCGACGGCCGTGCCGATGCTGGCGTAGCCCGTCAGCACGACGATCAGCATTTCCGGGTCGTGCTGGTGCAGCATCTGCACGCAGGCCAGGCCGGACGTATTGCCATTGAGTTTCAAATCGACGACGGCGTAGTCGGGGCAATGCTGCTCCAGCAAGGCGCTCGCCTCGTCGAAATTGGTGGCCAGGATGACCTGGTAGCCGCGCCGTTCGAACGAGCGGCCCAGGGTGCGGGCAAACGCGGCATCGTCTTCCACGATCAGTAACAGACGGTCATCCTGCATGGTGGTCGCTTTCTCTTTCCAGTTTGATGGCCGCCAGCGGCAAGGCCAGGTGCACCACCGCCCCGCCCTGCACCCGGTTGCGCGCCGTCACCGTGCCGCCCAGGGTACGCGCGACATTGACCACCAGGAACAGACCCAGGCCGCCGCCGGGCTTGCCCTTGCTGCTTTGATATGGCTTGCCCAGGTGCGTCAGCATCGACGGCTCGAAGCCGGGGCCCGCATCGGTAACGACCAGGTGCAGGGCGTCCGCTTCGCGCGTCGCTTCGAAGCGCAGCCACTCGGGCGACGCTTCCAGCGCATTGTCGAGCACGTTGCAGATGGTTTGTTTCAGGGTCGAATCGAAGACGACGGGCACGTCGTGCTCGATGCGGTTATCGTACTCGAAATCCTGGATCGGGCGGCTGCTGCGCCACTCGTCGACCAGGTCGTTGAGGAAGGTATTGATCGTCGTTTTCACGGAAGATTCCCCGCGCGCCTCGCCCGCCGACAACAGAATGCCGCTGACGATGCTCTTGCAGCGCTGCAATTGCGCCTGCATTTCCGTGATTTCTTCCAGCAATTCGCTGTTTTTGCTCAGTTCCGGCATGCGGCGCCAGTCGCCGAGGATGACGGACAAGGTCGCCAGCGGCGTGCCCAGCTCGTGCGCGGCGCCCGAGGCCAGCAGGCCCATGCGGATAATGTGCTCTTCTTCCGCCGCGCGCTGGCGCAAATCGGCCACCTTGGCGTCGCCGGCGCGCTGGTTGCGGTTGATGCGCGTGATGAACACCACCAGCAAGGCGGCGTTCAAAATAAAACAGATCAGCAGGCCCTGCACGTACAGGCTGGAAAAGCCCCGTTCGGGGTCGATCGGCAGGATCAGGGGGCCCGGCAGCAAGGCCAGGCCGGCCAGGCACAGGCTGGTAATGGCCACCATGATCCAGGTCGACCACACTTCCAGCAGCACGGCGCTGAGGATGACTTGCAGTAAGTACAGGAAGGCAAACGGGTTGCTGATGCCGCCGCTCAGGTAGAGCTGGGCCGTCAGCACGGTGACGTCGACCAGCAGGGCCAGAAACAGGGCCGTATTGGAAACGGGCTGGCGTTCGTGCCAGCGCAAGAGGCTGGCCAGATTGAAGGCGATCAGGCAGGACAGCACTTCGAGCATGTAGGGCACGGGCAAGGCGATGCCCAGTCCCACGCCCACGCCGAAGATGGTGCTGATCTGGCCGATCACGGCCAGCCAGCGCAGCTGGATCAGCAGCTTCATGTTCTGGTGGCCGGCCGGATGTTCCATCTCGGCCGCCACCGTACCGCGCTCCAGTACTTCGCGGTTGGGCAGGATTTCAATCCTGCCCGGCATGGTCGCTTTCTTGCGTGGCGGCGCTACGGCGCGCGCGGCGGCGCTTGTCCTCGCGCACGATCCACCACGTGATGCCGGCCACCATCAGGGCCAGGGCGAACCAGGTCAGCGCATACACGAGATGGTTGTTGTGGAAGGAGATCACGGTCAGGCCGCCGACGGGGGCGTCAACGGCCGTTTCCGATTTTTCCTTCGCATCGACGAAATACGGCGCCACGTTGGTGAGCATGTGCGAGGCGGCGATGGCGGCCACGTCGCGCGAATACCAGTGCTGCGTGGCGGGACTGTTTTCACGCAGGAAACCGCCGCCCGTCTCGCTGACGCGCAGCAAGCCGTCGACCTCGACGATGCCGGGCGGCGTGCCGGCGGCGATGCCGGCGCGCTTGGCCACGAAACCGCGGTTGACGAGTACGGTGCTGCCGTCGGTCAGGCGCAAGGGCGTGATTAACCAATAGCCGCTGCCCAATGCCGTCGTTGCCTGCACCAGGGTATTCAAAATGGGGAGATAGGTACCGGAGAGTCGCACGTGGCGGTATTCATCCGTTTGTGGCGTGATGCTGACCCAGGCTGCGGGTCCAGGCGCGTCCGTTGCGGGCGCATGTACGCGTTGTTCGACGCGCTCGATCAGGTCAAGCTTCCAGAACAGGCGCTTGACTTGCCAGGTGCCCAGGGCACAGAAACCGGCAAACAAGATCCCCGCCAGCAAGGCTAGCGCATACCGCACAGCCATGCCGCGTGGGCCTGGCGCGGCATCTTGCGATGCGGCGCCAGGGGCGCGCCCGGTGTTGCTTGGGCGCGTATTACTCATCATGGAGCCGTTTTCGTATGCATGTACTCAGGCATCAGATCCGGCATCATGTTGTGGTTCATGTGGTACATGACCCACAGGGAACCGGCCATGGCGATACCCACGATCATGATCGTGAAGATCAGCGCCATCATGTTCCAGCCGCCTTCGGACTTGGTGTTCATGTGCAGGAAGTACACCATGTGCACCACCACTTGAACGGCCGCGAACGCCAGCAGGACCAGACCCATGGTGCCCGAGTTGGTGATGGCTTTCGTCATCACCAGCCAGAACGGAATGGCCGTCAGGATCACCGACAGGATGAAACCGATGGCGTAGCTTTTCAGGCTGCCATGATCGTGGTTGTCATGGTGGTGGCTATCGCCGTGTGTGTGGTGGTCGCTCATGGCAGCACTCCCATCAGGTAGACAAAGGTGAAGACGCCGATCCAGATGACGTCCAGGAAGTGCCAGAACAGCGACAGGCACATCATGCGGCGGCCGTTTTCCGGGGTCAGGCCATGCTTGTTCAACTGGAACATCAAGGTCACGAGCCAGATCACGCCGAACGTCACGTGCAAGCCGTGGGTACCGACCAGGGCAAAGAACGACGACAGGAACGCGCTGCGTTGCGGACCGGCGCCTTCGTGGATCAGATGCATGAATTCATACATTTCCAGCGACAGGAAGGCCAGGCCGAACAGGCCCGTGATGCCCAGCCAGACCAGGGTGCTGCGCAATTGCTTGCGCTGCATGGCCAGCATGGCGAAGCCGTAGGTGATCGACGACAGCAGCAGCATGGCCGTGTTGACGGCCACCAGCGGCAGGTCGAACAGCGCGGCGCCCGTCGGGCCGTCCGCATAGCTGCGGCCCAGCACTGCATAGGTGGCGAACAGACAGGCGAAGATCAGGCAATCGCTCATCAGGTAGAGCCAGAAACCCAGCAGGCTGCCGTTTTCCGGGTGGTGCTCGCGCACAAAGTAGCTGCGCGTGCTTGGTGCGGCGCCAGCGGCGCCGGTGTTATGGGCGATGGTATCAGACATGGCTGCTCAGCAATTTAGTATAAGCGTCTTCGGTACGGACCACTTCTTCCGCAGGAATGTAGTAATCGCGCTTGTAGTTAAAGGTATGGACGATGATGGTGACCATCATGATCACGAAGCCAATGCTGGCGACGAGCCACATTTGCCAGATCAGGCCAAAACCGACCAGTGCGGACAGTGCGGCGATCACGAAACCAGCCCAGGTGTTCTTCGGCATGTGGATCTTCGTGAAACCGGACGTCGGACGCTGGTAACCGTGTTTCTTCATGTCAGTCCATGCATCGAGTTCGTGCACTTGTGGCGTGAAGGCGAAATTATAGTCTGGCGGTGGCGACGACGTCGACCATTCCAGCGTACGGCCGCCCCATGGGTCGCCGGTGACGTCGCGCAGGGCGTGACGGTTGCGGAAACTGACATAGAACTGCATCAGCAGGGAACCGATGCCCAGCGCGATCGAGACGGCGCCGAACCAGGCGATGATGGTCCAGATTTGCAGCGACGGATCTTCAAAGTGGTTGACACGGCGGGTCACGCCCATCAGGCCCAGCACGTACAGCGGCATGAAGGCCAGGTAGAAGCCGACGAACCAGAACCAGAACGAGCACTTGCCCCAGAACACGTCGAGCTTGTAGCCGAAGGCTTTCGGGTACCAGTAGTTAATTGCAGCAAATACACCGAACACCACGCCGCCGATAATCACGTTATGGAAGTGGGCGATCAGGAACAGGCTGTTATGCAGCACGAAGTCCGCTGGCGGTACGGCCAGCAGCACGCCGGTCATGCCGCCGATGGTGAAGGTGACCATGAAGCCGATCGTCCACAGCATCGGCAGTTCGAAGCGGATACGGCCGCGGTACATGGTAAACAGCCAGTTGAAGATCTTCGCGCCCGTCGGGATCGAAATGATCATCGTCGTGATGCCGAAGAAGGAGTTGACGCTGGCGCCCGAACCCATGGTGAAGAAGTGATGCAGCCATACCAGGTAGGACAAGATCATGATGACGCAGGTCGCGTACACCATCGAGGCGTAGCCGAACAGACGCTTGCTGCTGAACGTGGCGACCACTTCCGAGAACACGCCGAACAGCGGCAGGATCAGGATGTAGACTTCCGGGTGACCCCAGATCCAGATCAGGTTGACGTACATCATGGCGTTGCCGCCCAGTTCCGTCGTGAAGAAGTTAAAGCCGGCAACGCGGTCCAGCGACAGCATGGCCAATACAGCCGTCAGCACCGGGAAGGCGGCGACGATCAGGATGTTGGTGCACAGCGCGGTCCAGGTGAAGACGGGCATTTTCATCCAGGTCATGCCAGGCGCGCGCATCTTGACGATGGTGGCGATCAGGTTGACACCGGACAATAGCGTCCCGACCCCGGCAATCTGCAAGGACCAGATGTAATAGTCTACCCCCACGTCCGGACTGCCGACGATGCCCGACAGCGGCGGATAGGCCAGCCAGCCCGTGCGGGCGAATTCGCCGACGAACAGCGAAGCCATCACCAGGACGGCGCCCATGGTGGTCATCCAGAAGCTGAAGTTGTTAAGGAAAGGGAAAGCCACGTCGCGCGCGCCGATCTGCAGCGGCACCACGTAGTTCATCAGACCCGTCACGAAAGGCATCGCGACGAAGAAGATCATGATCACGCCGTGGGCGGTGAAGATCTGGTCGTAGTGATGCGGTGGCAGGAAGCCGGCATTGTCGCCAAAGGCGATCGCCTGCTGGGTACGCATCATCAGCGCGTCGGCAAAGCCGCGCAGCAGCATGACGAGGCCCAGGATCATGTACATGATACCGATTTTTTTATGGTCGATACTGGTGATCCAGTCGCGCCACAGGGTACCCCAGACGCGGAAATACGTCAGTGCCGCAACGAGTGCGATACCGCCCAGGGCGACCATGGCAAAGGTCACCAGCAGGATAGGTTCGTGAAATGGAATTGCATCCCAAGTCAGACGGCCGAATATAAGCTTCGTCAGATCAATATGGTCTAGCATTGTTACTCTCAGAGAAAAAAGGGAGGCGCCAGGCAAGCGGCGCCAGTATCTGCAGCGCAATGCGCTGCGGGATTCATGCAGTCGTTACTTGGCTTGAACGCCCTTTTCAACCACTGCATCGCTAGCGACTACTGCCGTTACGGCCGCTACCGGGCTTTTTGCCATCGTCAATTTGTATGGCTCGACCGGCGTCACGCACAGGGCGTCGGAAACGATGGTGCGGTTCAGGATTGCCTTGTACAGATCGTTAGGCACGGCGCTGTAACGGCGCACCGGATCGCGTTCGCTAGGCTGGGCCAGCGACAGGTAGTCGTCGCGGTTCAGCGCGCCGCCACCGGCACGTGCCGATTCCACCCATTTGTCGAAGTCCGCATCGTTGACGCCGTGGAACTTGAAGCGCATGCCCGAGAAACCGGCACCGCTGTAGTTCGCGGAGAAGCCTTTATAGACACCCGGCTTGTTGATGACGGCATTCAACTGCGTTTCCATGCCCGGCATGGCGTAGATCTGACCTGCCAGTGCGGGGATGAAGAAGGAGTTCATGACGGACGACGCGGTGATCTTGAAGCGGATCGGACGATCGACGGGCGCGTACAGTTCATTCACGGAAGCGATGCCTTGCTCCGGGTAGATGAACAGCCATTTCCAGTCCAGGGCCACGACTTCGACGATCATCGGCTTGTGGCTGGCGGGAATGGGACGGTTGGCGTCGATACGGCTCAATGGGCGGTATGGATCGAGGGTGTGGGTGCTGATCCAGGTCAGCAGGCCCAGCACGATGATGATCAGCAGGGGCGCGCCCCAGATAATCAGCTCGAGGCGAGTCGAGTGGTCCCAGTCCGGCTCGTATTTGGCCGCGGTGTTGTTTTTTCTATAGCGCCATGCGAACAGCAGGGTCAGGGCGATTACCGGAACGATAATCAACAGCATCAGCAATGTCGAGATGACAATCAGATTGCCTTGCTGAACTGCGATGTCGCCAGACGGATTCAGTACCACCGTATTGCAACCAGCCAACAATGCGAGAGGTAAAAGAAGCAGTCCGCGACGAACTTTTAATGAAAACATACAGGAAAGTCCAGTACAGGGGATGAAGATATGGTACTGTATTCTCACTGGAGCGCACTGGCAATTGGACGTTTTGTCCTACCCCTTGCTCGGACTTTCACTTGGTAGTCGAGGACTTCTCCTACAACTATCTAATGAATAGTCCTGCTCCGGGCGTGAGACACCCGGGGTAAGTTACGCGTTGGCCGAACTCGAAACGATATTGGAGACGATCATCATGTCCAGCACGCGCACACACAGCGGCGATGTACCCGCCGACTTTTCCCCCCATTCCCTGCGCGACGCACGCGGGGCCGGCACGGTCGAATCGCATATCGACCCCGGTGAGATCGCCGTCGGCGTGATCATCGGCCGCGCTTCCGAATACTTTGACTTCTTTGTCTACGCCATCGCCTCGGTGCTGGTGTTTCCGCGCGTCTTCTTCCCGTTCGAGGAACGCCTGGAGGGAACCTTATATGCGTTCCTGATCTTCTCGTTCGCCTTCATCGCCCGTCCGTTCGGCACCGTGATCTTCATGGAGATCCAGCGCCGCATGGGGCGCAGCGCCAAGCTGACGTTCGCCCTCTTCCTCCTGGGCGTGTCGACGGCCGGCATCGCCTTCCTGCCGACGTACTCCCACCTGGGCTTTGCCGCCATCATCTGGCTGTCCGTGCTGCGCATCGGCCAGGGTGTGGCCCTGGGCGGCTCGTGGGATGGCTTGCCGTCGCTGCTGGCCCTGAACGCGCCGGAAAACAAGCGCGGCTGGTACGCCATGCTGGGCCAGCTGGGCGCGCCCACCGGCTTCCTGATCGCCGCCGGCCTGTTCTGGTTCATGCTGACCAGCCTGACGGATGAAGACTTCCTCGACTGGGGCTGGCGCTATCCCTTCTATGTGGCCTTCGCCATCAACGTGGTCGCCCTGTTTGCCCGTCTGCGCCTGGTGTCGACGAATGAATATGCGCGCCTGCTCGACGAACGCGAACTGCAGCCCGTGAGCGTGTTTGAAATGAGCCGCGGCCAGGGCCGCAACGTGCTGATCGGCGCACTCGCAGCGCTGGCCAGCTATGCGCTGTTCCACCTGGTCACCGTGTTCCCGCTGTCGTGGATTTCCGTCTACCAGACGCGTTCGGCCCCGGACTTCCTGCAAATCCAGATGATAGGCGCCGTGCTGGCCGCCGTCGGCGTCGTGATTTCCGGCTTGCTGGCCGATAAAGTGGGCCGCCGCACCACCCTGGGCGTGCTGGCCGTACTGATCGCCATCTTCAGCGCCTTCGTGCCGACCCTGATGGGCGGCGGCAATACGGGCCAGGACGTGTTCATCCTCGTGGGCTTCAGCCTGCTGGGCCTGTCCTACGGCCAGGCTGCCGGCGCCGTGACGGCCAACTTCCCTGCCCGCTTCCGCTATACGGGCGCGGCCCTGACGTCCGACCTGGCCTGGCTGGTCGGTGCCGGCTTCGCGCCGCTGGTGGCGCTGGGTCTGTCGGCCAACTTCGGCCTCGCCTATGTCAGCTTCTACCTGCTGTCGGGCGCCGTCGCCTCGCTGGCCGCCCTGAGCCTGAACCGGGCGCTGGAAATCCGCGACTGACATATATATAGTGTGTGTAGCGCACACTGCACTGAAAAAACGCCGGCACCGTCCGGCGTTTTTTCATGCCCCGGCCAGGCTTACTGTATCGCCAGCTGCCGCCCGCCCGTGCCTTCCTTCTTCGGCAATTCCAGCAGCAGCACGCCATTTTCATAGCGCGCCTGCGCACCGGCCTCGTCCACCTCGTGCGGCAGCACGAAGCTGCGGTATTGCTGGCCGTACTCGCGTTCGCTGCGCACGGTCTTGCCGCCGCCGTCGCGCGTCACCCTTTCATCCTTGAGTTCGGCACTGATGGAGACGCGGTTGCCGTCGATGGAGACCTTGATGTCGTCCTTGTTGACGCCTGGAATGTCTGCCTGCACCTGATAGGCTTGCTCGGTTTCGGAAATGTCGACACGCATGCGTGACGAACCCGCATCGCGCAGGCGCAAGGCGGGCGCGAAAAAGTCATGCATGAAATCTTCCATGTCGCTGAACGGGTCGAAACGTGCCAGCGGGTTTTGCGGATCGCGACGGGTCAATTGATTAGCCATGATGTCCTCCTGCAAGGGCTGGTTTGCACACGGCGGTCATCCGCGGGGACGCCGCCACCTCCTGCATCTTAGGATGCGAACCGCTTGTCTCTTTGATCTGCCTCAATCGCGGCCAGCTTGATTTTCCCCGAAGATCATCTGTGCGCTGGCGCGCTTTGCACCGCCTTGCGAGTCGGCAATTTGGCGCAAGGCTGTTATGCTAGCGCACGCTATGCTTGGCCACAAGAAATCTTGCATTTCAATTAAAATTGACTTTTTCGCGACAGCCTTACACGGACATGATGAATACCAAGACCCCGATCGACTCCTTCAGCTTTCGCCGCATCCTCGCCCGCAACGTCACCTTGCCGCTGCTTATCGGGGTCGTCACGGCCCTCGTGTTTGTCGGCTTGATCGCCTACCTGCTGTCGGCCCTGCGCTCGGTCGAGCATTCCGAACGGGTGATCGGCAATGCGAACGAGGTCATGAAGCTCTCCGTCGACCTGGAAACAGGCATGCGCGGCTATCTGCTGACGGGCGATGAAACGTTTTTGGCGCCGTATAAATCAGGCAAGGCAAAGATCGCCGTGGAAATGAGCACCCTGCTCGAGCTCGTTTCCGACAGCCCCATCCAGGTGGACCGCTTGCGCCGCATCCGCGCGCTGCAAGGCCAGTGGATGGAGTACGCGGAAGCCGTGATCGCCCAGCGCCGCAACAACCAGGAATTCCTCGCGCGCGTGCGCCAAGGCGAAGGCAAGCTGGAATTCGACGAAATCCGCCGCGAATTCCTCACCTTCCTGTCCATGGAGCAGCGCCTGCGCCAGGAGCGGGCCGACTCGGCAGAAGGACGCACCATGCTGGCCGTGGTGGTGTTCCTGATCCTCAGCCTGGGATTGTCCGGCTTGCTCGCCTACCTGGGACGGCGCGAGCTGCTGCGCCTGTCCGATATCTATAACGATGCGCTCGAGCAGCGCGGCAAGGACAACGACGTGCTGCAGGAGCAAGCATGGCTGCGCACGGGACAGACGGAGCTGGCGGCCCACACGAGCGGCCAGCTGGGCCTGCCTCAGCTGGGACGGCACGTGCTCGATTTCCTCGCCCACCGGCTGGAAGTGGCCGTCGCCACCCTGTACGTCGTCGACGAGGATGGCAGTCTGCGCCGCACGGCCGTGTACGGTTTCAACGAACAGGGCGTGAAGGAAAAACAGGTGTTCAAGCTGGGCGAAGGCCTGGTGGGCGAGACGGCGCGCGAAAAGCGCCTCAAGCATGTGCAGCAAGTGCCCGAGAATTACCTGACCGTGACGTCGAGCCTGGGCAGCGGCGCGCCGCTGGAACTGGTTTTGGCGCCCGTCAACAATGAAGGCGTCGTCAACGGCGTCATCGAACTGGGTTTTACGCATCCCGTCAGCGCCCGCGCCAAGGAATGGCTGAACCTGATTGGCGCCAATATCGGCACCTCGCTGGAAGCGGCCCTGTACCGCCAGCGCCTGCAAAATGTACTCGAAGAAACGCAGCAATTGAATGAAGAACTGGAAGTGCAGCAGGAAGAGCTGCGCACGGCCAACGAAGAGCTGGGCGAGCAGTCGCGCGTGCTGGAACAGTCGCAAGCCCACCTGGAAGAGCAAAAGGCGGCGCTGGAGCAGTCGAACGAGCAGCTGGCCGTGCAGGCGCTGTCGCTGGACCAGAAGAACATGGCCATCGGCCAGGCGCACGCCCAGCTGGAAGCACGCGCGGACGAGCTGCAGCGGGCCAGCCGCTATAAATCCGAATTCCTGGCGAACATGTCGCATGAGCTGCGCACGCCGCTGAACAGCTCGCTCATCCTGTCGAAGCTGCTGTCAGACAACAGCAGCGGCAATCTGACGCCCGAGCAAGTGACGTTTGCGCAAACCATCTATTCAGCCGGTAACGACCTGTTGACCCTTATCAACGATATCCTCGACATTTCCAAGGTCGAGGCGGGCAAGCTGGAATTGACGCCGGACGCCGTGCCTTTCGACGAGCTGCTCAGCAGCATGAGGATGCTGTTCGGCGCCCAGGCGCAGCAAAAGAAACTGGTATTTGACGTCAAGGTGGCGCCGGACACGCCGCCGTCCTTCGTCAGCGACCGCCAGCGCCTCGAGCAAATCCTGAAGAACCTGCTGTCGAACGCCATCAAGTTTACCGATGCGGGCACCGTGTCGCTGCACGTGAGCGCCGATGCGGCCGGCCAGGTGCGCTTCCAGGTGCAGGATTCGGGCATCGGCATCGCCGACGACCAGCAGCACAAGATTTTCGACGCCTTCCACCAGGCCGACGGCACCACCAGCCGCCGCTATGGCGGCACGGGCCTGGGCCTGTCGATCTCGCGCGACCTGGCCGCCTTGCTGGGCGGCAGCATCGAACTGGCCAGCACGCCAGGCCAGGGCAGTACGTTTACATTGGTGCTGCCGGCCGTCATGCCGGAACGCACGGTGGAAGCGGCGGCAGTACCCCACGCCGCGCCGCAAGCGCCCGCGAAAGTCGCGGCCGCCGCACCGAAGGCGGCCCCCGCCGCCAAGCCGGTGCCGCTGCCAACCTTCCAGGATGACCGCGATAGCGTGCCCCCGGCCAAGACGGGCCAGCGTTCCGTGCTGGTGATCGAGGATGAGCCGTCGTTTGCTGGCATCCTGTTCGACCTCGCGCATGAAATGCAATACCGCTGCCTGGTGGCGCACGGCGCCGACGAAGGCTTGCGCCTGGCCGAAGAATTCCTGCCCGACGCCATCCTGCTCGACATGGGCTTGCCGGACCGCCCAGGCTTGCTGGTCTTGCAGCAATTGAAGGAAAACCCGCTGACGCGCCACATTCCCGTGCACATCGTCTCCGGCAACGACCAGATCCAGGAAGCCATGCAGCTGGGCGCCATCGGCTACGCCACCAAGCCGCGCACGCGCGAGCAGCTGAAGGAGGTGTTCCGCAAGCTCGAATCGAAATTCACGCAGCAGATGAAGCGCATCCTGCTGGTCGAGGACGACGAACGCCAGCGCGAAAGCGTGGTGCACCTGATCAGCGACAACGACGTGGAAATCACGGCCGTGGCCTTGGGCGAACAGGCGCTGGAATTGCTGAAGACACAGATTTTCGACTGCATGATCATCGACTTGAAGCTGCCCGACATCCAGGGCAACGAATTGCTCGAACGCATGGAGCATGAAGAGCTGTGCTCCTTCCCGCCCGTCATCGTCTACACGGGCCGCAACCTGAGCCGCGAGGAAGAAGCGGACCTGATGAAGTATTCGCGCTCGATCATCATCAAGGGCGCCCGTTCGCCCGAACGCCTGCTCGACGAAGTGACCCTCTTCCTGCACAAGGTGGAATCTGAACTGTCGAGCGAGCGCCAGGGCATGCTGCAGCAGGTACGCAGCCGCGAGCGCGTGTTTGAAGGGCGCAAGATTTTGCTGGTGGACGACGACGTGCGCAATATCTTTGCCCTGACGAATGCGCTGGAACAGAAAGGCGTGGTGGTGGAAATCGGCCGCAACGGCTTCGAAGCCATCAGCAAGCTCAACAGCGTGGACGATATCGACCTGGTGTTGATGGATGTCATGATGCCGGGCATGGATGGCCTGGAAGCGACGCGCCTGATCCGCGCCGATGGCCGCTACAACAAGCTGCCCATCATTGCGATTACGGCCAAGGCCATGAAGAATGACCAGGAAGAATGCCTGCAGGCGGGCGCCTCCGACTACCTGGCCAAGCCGATTGACCTGGACCGCCTGTATTCGCTGCTGCGCGTGTGGATGCCGAAGATGGAACGCATCTGATGCCACGCCACGCGATGGAAGGTTGCTGATGTTCCCGCGCTACACGGATGCGCAACTGCACGCGCTGATGGAAGCGATCTATCAGCGCTACAGCTACGACTTTCGCGACTATTCCCTGCCCTCGCAGCGCCGGCGCCTGAACCAGGCGCTGGAGCGCTTCCATTGCGCCGACTTGCCTGCCTTGCAGCAACTGGTGCTGGACGACGGGGCCGCCTTTGGCAGGCTGCTGCAGATTTTGACCGTGCCCGTCACGCAGATGTTCCGCGATCCGGCCTTTTTCCTCGCCTTGCGCGAGCATGTCGTGCCCGTGCTGAAGACCTACCCGTCGCCGACCATCTGGGTGGCCGGTTGCTGCACGGGCGAAGAGGCGCTGTCGCTGGCCATCGTGCTGCACGAGGAAGGCTTGCTCGAACGCAGCACGATCTACGCCACGGACATCAATCCGCAGGCGCTGGCCACGGCCGCGCGCGGCGTGTATCCGCTGCACCGGCTCGAGGAGTATGGCGCCAATTACGTGGCCGCGGGCGGCCTGGGCCAACTGGACGAGTACTACACGGTCGAGCATGCCACGGCGCGTTTTCAGCAGCGCCTGCTCGACAGGATCAACTTTGCCGACCACAGCCTGTCCACGGACAGCGTTTTTATTGAAACGCAATTGATTTGCTGCCGTAATGTGTTGATTTACTTCAATAAAACCTTGCAGGAGCGGGCCCTGGGCCTGTTCCACGATTCGCTGTGCCACCGGGGTTTCCTGGGCCTGGGCAGCAAGGAAAGCACGCATTTCACGCGCTTTGCCGCCGACTTCGAGCCATTGCCGGGTCCCGAAAAGCTCTACCGCAAGCGTGCGCCGTCGCACGCCGCTTCCCATTACGCTGGACGGCACATGCCAGGAATGAAACATGATGAATGAAACAAGCACCAAACTGCTGATCGTCGACGACTTGCCGGAAAACTTGCGCGCGCTCAATGCGCTGATCCGCGAGAGCGACCGCAGCGTCTACCAGGCATCGTCGGGCGAAGAAGCGCTGGCCCTGCTGCTCGAACACGATTTCGCGCTGGCCATCCTCGACGTGCAAATGCCGGAAATGGATGGCTTCGAGCTGGCGCAATTGATGCGCGGTACGGAAAAGACGCGCCACATCCCCATCGTCTTCGTCACGGCGGCCGGCAAGGAAATGAATTTCGCCTTCCAGGGCTATGAAAGCGGCGCCGTCGACTTCCTGCACAAACCGCTCGACATCAATGCCGTGCAAAGCAAGGTCAACGTGTTCGTCGCCCTGCACCAGCAGCGCAGCGAGACGCGGCGCCAGGTGCAGGCGCTCGAACACAGCCGCCAGCAGCAGGAAGCGTTATTGAAGGAACTGCGCGCCACCCAGGCGGAACTGCAGCGCTCGCTGCGCCTGCGCGACGAATTCATGTCCATGGTGGCGCACGAGCTGCGCACGCCGTTAAACACGCTGTTCCTCGAGACGCAGATGCGCACCGTCAACCTCGAGCGGGGCAACCTGGCCGCCTTCGAGCCTGAAAAGCTGGGCAAGATGGTGGCGCGCGACGGGCGGCAGATCCGCAGCATGGTGCGCCTGATCGACGACATGCTCGACGTGTCGCGCATCACCAGCGGCAAGCTGTCGATCCGCCGCGAAGCCGTCGACCTGACCAGCCTGGTGCGCCGCGTGGCCGACGACCTGGGCCCGTATGCGGCCGCCACGGGCAGCGTGCTGGAAGTGCTGGCCTTCGAGCCCATCCAGGGTTACTGGGACGCCTTCCGCGTCGAGCAGATCGTCGTCAACCTGATCAGCAATGCCGTGCGCTACGGCCAGGGGCAGCCCGTGGAAATCAGCCTGGCGCACACGCAGAACAGCGCCGTCATCGAAGTGCGCGACCATGGCATCGGCATCAACGCGCGCGACCAGGAACGCATCTTCGACGCCTTCGAGCGCGTCATGCACCAGGACCGCACGGGCGGCCTGGGCCTGGGCCTGTTCATCACCAAGCAGCTGGTCGATGCGCATGGCGGCGCCATCACCCTGCAAAGCCAGCCCGGCAATGGCGCCCTGTTCAGCGTCACCCTGCCGCTGGCCGGCAGCTGAGGCCCGCATGAGCAGCACACCCGCCCCCCGCAGCCAGGCCGGCGCCAGCGGCGTCGCCTTCTTGCTGCAACTGGAACGCCGGCTGCGGCTGCTGCAAGACACGGGCGAGATCCTGTCCCTGTCGGCGCAGCTGCTGGGACAGCGCCTGGGCGCCCAGCAAGTGGCCTGTTTCGATATCGACCAGACCCTGCAATGCCCCACCCTGCAGCATGCGTGGAGCGACGGCCTGGCGCCGGGCGCCACGGGCGAATATTTCCTCGGCGATTATGCCGCCCGCCTGGCCGATGCGCTGGCCGCCGGCCAGGCGCTGGCCGTCAGCGATGTGGCGAGCGACCCGCGCACGGCCATGCCGGCCGCGCTGGCCACGTTCACGCGCCTGGACATCCGCGCCTTCCTGAACATTCCCATTGCCAAGGAAGGCCGGCTGGCGGCCCTGTTCGTCGTGCACAGCAGCGCGGCGCGCCTGTGGCATGCGGACGAGATCGAACTGGCAGTGCAAGTGTCGGAACGGGTCTGGTCGACCATCTTGCGGGCGCAGGCGGAATCGCGCCTGCGCGCCCTCAGTGCCAGCATGGAAACGCAGGTGGCCGAGCGCACGCGCGAGTTCGGCCGCACCTGGAACGTCAGCCCCGACTTGCTGGGCGTGCTCAACCTCGACGGCTATTTCGAGCACTCGAACCCCGCCTGGCAAGCCACCCTGGGCTGGTCGGCGGAAGAAATCCGCACGACGAAATTTTTTGAACTGATCCATCCCGAAGACTTGACGCGCACGTATGCGGCCTGGGAAGCGGCCAACCAGGGCCAGCCGGCGCTACGCTTCGAAAACCGTTACCGCCACAAGCTGGGCGGCTGGCACTGGCTGTCGTGGGTGGCCGTGCCCGAAGGCGAGAAGGTGTATTGCAGCGCGCGCGACATCACCGTGGAAAAGAAGCTGGAAGCGGACCTGGCCGCGCGCAACAGCGAGCGCGAGCGGCTGTGGCGCAGCGCGCAAGACCTGATGGTGGCCATCGATGCCGACGGCTGCTTTGCCGCCGTCAACCCGGCCGCCGGCGCCATCCTGGGCTGGCTGCCCGAGGAAATGCTGGGCCGCAGCCTGTTCGACTTCGTGCTGCCCGAGGATGCGGCCGCCACGCGCCAGGCGCTGGCGCAAGTATCGCGGGAAGCCATGCCCAGCTTTGAAAACCGCTACCGGCACCGCGATGGCGGCCACCGCTGGCTGTCGTGGGTGGCGGCCACCGAAGGCGACCTGGTGTTTGCCACGGGGCGCCACGTCACCCTGGAAAAGGAAGCGGAAAGCACCTTGCGCCGCATGCAGGAATCGTTGCGCCACAGCGAGATGGCCCTGCTGCAGTCGCAAAAGCTCGAAGCGCTGGGCAAGCTGACGGGCGGCGTGGCCCATGATTTCAATAATGTGCTGCAAATTATCTCGGGCAATCTGCAACTGCTGCAGATGACCCTGGACGGCGACCCGCTGGCCGCCAAGCGCATCGCCAGCGCCTCGTCCGCCGTGGAACGGGGCGCCAAGCTGTCGGCCCAGTTGCTGGCCTTTGCGCGGCGTCAACCGTTGAAGCCGCTGGTGACGGACCTGGCGCAACTGCTGCGTTCGACGGAAGAGCTGCTGCGGCGCGCCACCGGCGAAACCATCGAGACGCGCTGGCTGCTGGCCGACGACTGCTGGCGCGCCCTGGTCGACCCGCACCAGCTGGAAAACGTCATCCTCAACCTGGCCATCAACGCGCGCGACGCGATGGCTGGCCAGGGCCAGCTGACCATCGAACTGAGCAACAGCGTGCTGGGCAGCGACTACGCGGCGCGCCATGCGGACGTCACGCCTGGCGACTACGTGCAGCTGGCCGTCTCGGATACGGGCACGGGCATTCCGGCCGAGCTGCTGGACAAGATTTTCGAACCGTTCTTCACGACGAAAAGCGAGGGCGAAGGCACGGGACTGGGCCTGTCCATGGCGTACGGCTTCCTGCGCCAGAGCGGCGGCCACCTGACGGTCGACAGTTTGCCAGGCCACGGCAGCACCTTCCGCATCTACCTGCCGCGCTCGCTGGAAGCGGAAACGGAACTGCCGCTGCAACTGGGCGGTCCTGTGCTGGGCGGCAAGGAAACCATCCTCGTCGTGGAAGACGACGTGCAGGTGCAGACGACGGTGGTGGACATGCTGCGCGGCCTCGGCTACGTCGTGCTGCGCGCCAGCGATGGCGAAAGCGCGCTGGCCATCGTCGGCAGCGGCGTGCCCATCGACCTGCTGTTTACGGACGTGGTGATGCCGGGCAAGGTGGCCAGCACGGAACTGGCGCGCCAGGCCCGCCTGCTGCTACCGCAGCTGGCCGTCTTGTTTACCTCGGGCTACACGCAGGACGCCATCATGCAGGGCGGCCGATTGGAACCGGGCGTGGAACTGTTGAGCAAGCCTTACCGGCGCGAGGACCTGGCGCGGCGCATCCGCCACCTGCTGGCCAATGGCCGCCACGTGACGGCCCTGCACCAGTACCGCGCGCAGCTGGCGCCGCAGCCCGCTCCGACGCGGCCGGAGGGAAGGCACATCCTGCTGGTGGAAGACAATGCCGATGCGCGCGCCATGACGAGCGAACTGCTGGCCATGCTCGGCCACACGGTACTGGCCGTGGGCACGGCAGAGGAAGCCTTGCCGCTGCTGGCCACGCCGGGACTGGAACTGCTGCTGACCGATATCAGCCTGCCGCAGATGTCGGGCGCCGAGCTGGCCGAACTGGCCGCCCGCGAGCAGCCGCAGCTGGAAGTGGTGTTTTCCACCGGCCATGCCCCCGCCAATTCCGGCGTGCTGGACCCGCAGGCGCGCTTTCTGGTGAAACCATTTACCGTCGAGCAATTGCAACGGGCCTTGCTGCCGCCAGGTCAGTAGACGTCGAGCTGGCGCGCCTTCAGCGCGTTGGCCAGTTCCTCCAGGCCAAACGGCTTGCGCAGGAAGCGCGCGCTGGCGTCCTGCATCAGGCTGGCGCCCCAGTCGTGTCCGGAAGCAAACACCACGTCCAGCTGCGGCCAGTGCGCGCGCGCATGGCGCGCCAGTTCCAGGCCGGACATGGTGGGCAGGCTGATATCCGTCACCAGCACGTCCAGGCCAGGCATGGCCAGGAGCGGCATGGCCGCCTCCGCGCTGGCCACGCCGTGCACGGTGTGCCCCAGCATATTGAGCATCTCGGTGGTCATTTCGCGCGCATCGTCATTGTCTTCCACCAGCAGGATGCGCCGCCCGGACGGGTCGGGCGCGCCCACCAGGCGGCGGTCGGCCAGCAAATGGCGGATGCGCCGCGCCAGGTCTTCGCGCTGGTAGGGTTTACTCAACAGTTCCACGCCCGGGTCCAGGCGCCCGCCCCGCATGATGGCGTTATGCGTATAGCCCGAGGTAAACAGCACGGCCAGCTCGGGCAGCAGCAGCCTGGCTTGCTGCGCCAGCTCCTTGCTGCTGACGGGACCCGGCATGACGACGTCCGTAAACAGCAGGTCGATGGCCACGCCCGTGCCCAGCAGGGCCAGCGCCGAGGCGCCGTCGTCCGCATGCAGCACGTCGTAGCCGAGGCCGCGCAACATGTCGACCACCGTGTGCTGCACGGGCGCATCGTCTTCCACCACGAGGATGGTCTCGCCGCCGCCCAGCACGGGGCCCGTCAGGCCCGGCGGCGGTTCGGCCAGCTTTTCCAGCGAACGGGGCAGATAAATCTTAAACGTCGTGCCCGCACCGGGCGCGCTGTGCACCTTGATGTGGCCCGCGCTCTGGCGGATGAAGCCGTACGCCATGGACAGGCCCAGGCCCGTGCCCTCGCCTTCCTTTTTCGTCGTGAAGAAGGGTTCGAATATCTGGTCGATCACGTCGCGCTCCATGCCGTGGCCCGTGTCCGTGATGGTCAGCAGCACATATTGCCCCTCCAGCACATCGGCATGCAGGCTGGCATAGGCGGCGTCGAGCGTGACATTGCTCAAGGTAAACGTGAGGCGGCCGCCCTTGTCCATCGCGTCGCGCGCGTTGATGGCCATGTTCAGCAGCACATTTTCCATCTGGTTCGGGTCGACCAGGGTATGCCACAAACCCTCGCTGATGAAGGTTTCCTCGGCAATCGCCTCGCCCAGGGCGCGGCGGATCAGCTCGTGCATGCGGCGCAGCAAGCGGCCCAGGTCCGTCACCAGCGGCTTCAACGGTTGACGCCGCGCAAAGGCCAGCAGTTGCGACGACAGCTTGGCGCCCCGCTCGACGGCCGAGGCGGCCGAATCGAGGCGCCTGGCCGCCTGCGGATTGTCGGCCACCGTCAGCTTCAGCAACTGCAAATTGCCGGAAATGATTTGCAGCACGTTGTTGAAATCGTGGGCCACGCCGCCCGTCAGCTTGCCGATCGATTCCAGCTTTTGCGCCTGCAACAAGGCTTGCTCGCTGCGCACCAGCGCCAGACGCGCCTCTTTCTCATCGGTGACGTCGCGGCCGATGGCGTGGATCAGCTTTTGCGCCGGCACGGCCGTCCAGGAAATCCAGCGGTAGCCGCCATCGCGCCGGCGGTAGCGGTTTTCCATGCGCAAGGTGGGCGCGCCGTGGGCCAGGCGCGACAAGTCCTGCAGGGCCGCCATGCGGTCGTCGGGATGCACGAGGCTGATGAAATCCATGCCCAGCGATTCGATTTCCGGCCGCTCGAGAATCTTGCTCCAGGCGGGATTGACGGCGATGATCATGCCGGCCAGGTCCGCCACCAGCATGATGTCGGTCGACAGCCGCCACATGCGGTCGCGGTCGGCCGTGCGGTTGGCCATTTCCAGTTCCAGCGAGGAATTCAGGTAGGCCATCTTTTCCAGCACGTTCTTTTGTTCCTGCACGTCCGTATTCGTGCCCACCCAGCGCAGCACCTTCCCCGCCTCGTCGAACAGGGGCAAGGCGCGCGCCAGGAACCAGCGGTAAGCGCCGTCGCTGGCGCGGCGCAAGCGGAACTCGTGTTCGTAGGCGCTGGCCGTGGCGACGGCCCGTTCCCAGCTGAGCTGCGTGGCCTGCACGTCGTCCGGATGCACGCAGTGGCGAAAGCCGTTCGATACGAGCGACTTCATCGATTGCCCCGTGTATTCGCACACCTGTTCGTTGACCCAGTAGGTGGCGCCGCTGCCATGCGCCAGCCAGGCCTGGTTGGGCATGGTCGAGGCGAGCGAACGGAACTGCGCCTCGCTGTCGAGCAAGGCATTGCGCGCCTGCCAGTGCTCGTCGATATCCTCGCACGAGCCATACCATTTCACGGGCTTGCCCCGCTCGTCGAGCCGGCAGTACGCGCGCGAATGTACCCAGCGGTACAGACCGTCCTGCCGGCGCACGCGCATTTCCGCGTCAAAAGGCTGGCAGCTGCCCACCGCTTCGCTCCACGCCGCCAGGGAATGGGGCACGTCCTCGGGGTGGATGGCATCGAGCCAGCTGGTACCGAGGCCGCTGCCGCCCGTCCATTCACGCCAGCGCTGCGCCACATAGTCGAGCTTGCCGTCGACGTCGGCCGTCCACAGCACTTGCGTGTTGAGTTCTATCGCGTAATGAAAGTGTTCGCGGCTGTCGTGCAGCGCCTGTTCCAGCTGGCCCCGCTCGATGACATGCGCGGCCACGCGCGCGGCCAGCGCCAGCAGTTCGATTTCGGGTTGCGTGGGATGGCATGGCGCCTGGAAAAACAGGCCCAGCACGCCCAGGATATGCCCCTTGGCGCCAAACACGGGCGCGACCCAGCAGGCGCGGTAGCCGTGCAGCATGGCTTCCTTGCGTCCCGCGCTCCAGTGCACGTCGCGCGTGATGTCGCCGCAATACACGGGCGCGCCGGAAAAGGCCGCCGTGCCGAACGGGGACGGCTGGTCGCCGCCGTGGCGCAAGGCCAGGCACAGGTCTTGCGGCAGGCTGGGCGCGGACAAGCCGCAAAAGCGGTCGGCCTCGTCGATGAGCACGAGGCAGGCATGCGCGCCGCCCTCGGCCAGGTCTTGCAGCGCCAGCAACAAGTGTTCCAGAGCATGGGCCAGGTCGGCGCCTGCCGCGATGCTGCCCAGCGCACTATGCTCGGCGTCCAGCAAGGAAAGAATGTTGTTTGCGTGCACCGTGTCGATAAGGGGAAAACTGATGCCGAAATATACCATGGGGCAACGCTCTTGCAGGAGGAAAACAGCGCGTTGCTTGATCTCCGCGGCCACGCGGCCCTATGCTAAAGTGTTGCTCTCTTCTCAAGCGAATCCCAGCATGCCTACCTCCTTGCCGTCCTCCCTGATCGCCACCGCCCTGCTCGCCTCCGTCCACGGCGCCGTCGCCGCCCCCATGAGCCTGGACGACTACCTGGCCCTGAACGGCCCCGCCCCCACGGCGCAGATCGCCTATGGCCCCGCGCCATCGCAATACGCGCAGCTGTTCCAGCCCGAAGGCAGCGGCCCGTTCCCCGTCGTCGTGCTCGTCCATGGCGGCTGCTGGACGGTGGCCTTCGGCGGCATCAAACAGATGCGCAACGTGGCCGGCGCCCTCGTGGCGCAAGGCATCGCCGTGTGGAATGTCGAGTACCGCCGCGTTGACGAGCCAGGCGGCGGCTATCCGGGCACCTACGAAGACATGCACGCGGCCCTGGACAGCCTGCAGCAGCACGCGCCCGAATACCAGATCGACACGCGCCGCATCCTCGCCATGGGCCACTCGGCCGGCGGCCAGCTGGTGCAATGGATCGCCGGCCGCGAAAAACTGCCAAAGACCAGCCCCCTGTACCGCGACACCTACTTGCCAGTAAAAAATATCCTGAGCCTGGGCGGCCTGGCCGACCTGCGCCACGAAAAGGAATTGATCAAGACCAGCTGCGAACGCGACATCGCGCA
>NZ_JBWBYV010000064.1:0-14387 GCF_056174685.1 Janthinobacterium sp. BHSEK | reverse complement strand
GGCAATTCCTCGACCGTGACGAATGGCCGCCTGGCGGGTTTCGGCGGCGCGCCCAATATGGGCCACGACCCGCACGGCCGGCGCCACCCGACGCCGGCCTGGCTGGACCTGATCGAGACGGACGACCCGCTGGCGCGCGGCAAGAAGCTGGTGGTGCAGATGGTCGAGACGTTCCAGGATGGCGGCCAGCCGACGATCGTCGAATCGCTCGACGCCGTGGCCGTGGGCCAGGCCAGCGGCATGCCGCTGGCGCCCGTGATGATCTATGGTGACGACGTCACCCACGTGCTGACGGAGGAGGGCATCGCCTACCTGTACAAGGCCCGTTCGCTTGAGGAGCGCAAGGCCATGCTGGCGGCCGTGGCCGGCGTGACGCCCATCGGCCTGCGCCACGACCCGAAGACGACGGCAAAGCTGCGCGCCGACGGCCTGATCGCGCTGCCCGAGGATATCGGCGTGCAGCGCGGCGCGGCGAGCCGCTCGTTGCTGGCGGCGAAAAGCATCGCCGACCTGGTCGAGTGGTCCGACGGCCTGTATCAACCCCCCGCCAAATTCAGGAGCTGGTAATGAGCGCAATGATGACGACAATGATGATGACGCCGGTGCCGGTGCGGGAACGCTCGGCCGCGTTGGCGCGGCAGGTGCTGCAGGCGCTGCTCGACGAAGTGACCCTGACGCCGAAACCGGGCCTGGTCGATTTGCGCAGCCGCGGCGCCCACTCGGACTTGAACTGGGCTCTGATGTGCCACTCGGCCTGCGTGCTGGAGCCCGTGTTTGCCGCCATGGCCCAAGCGGTTTGGGAAAGCGACGATGACGATGACCTGCGCCAGCGCATCGGCGCCCTCGGCCGCGATGGCGAGGCGCTGATGCTGGCGGCCACGGGCGGCGTGAACACGCACCGGGGCGCCATCTGGGCCCTGGGCCTCCTGGTGACGGCGGCGGCGCAGCTGGGCGCGCGCGGAGCGTCGCTGGCCTCGCTGGCGCCGCACGCCGTGGCGGCGCGGGCCGGCGCGCTGGCCCGTTTGCCTGACCGTGGCGCGCCTGGCTCCACCGGCAACAAGGGCGAGCTGGCGTGCCGCCAGTATCACGTCGATGGCGCGCGCGGCCAGGCCCGCGCCGGCTTCCCCCTCGTGACGGGCGCGGGACTGGCGCAGCTGCACGCGTCGCGGGCGCGCGGCGACAACGAAACGACGGCGCGCCTGAATGCCTTGCTGGCGATTGTCAGCCAGCTGGACGACACCTGCGTGCTGTCGCGCGGCGGCGAGGCGGCCTTGCTGGACCTGCAGGCGGGGGCGGCGCGGGTGCTGGCGGCCGGCGGCGCGGCCACGGCGGCCGGCACGCAGGCGCTGCTGGCGCTGGAAACGGTGGCGCTGGCGCGCGGCGTGTCGCCGGGCGGCGCGGCGGACCTGCTGGCGGCGACCCTGTTCCTGGACAGATTACAAGAAGGAGAAGCGCATGGAAACGCGTGACTACACATTCCCCGCCGGGCAGCCGGCATCGGGGCGCGCCCTGGCCGGCGTCGTCGGTTCGGGCGACCTGGAAGTGCTGCTGCAGCCGGGCGGCGATGGCGTGACCCGCATCGTCGTCAACACCTCCGTCGACGGCAAGGGCGCCGTCTGGGATGCGCTCTTGCTGCGCGTGTTCGGCGGCGAGCCGCTGCCGGCGGCTAGCATCGTCATCAACGATTGCGGCGCCACGCCGGGCGTGGTGCGCATGCGCATCGAGCAAGCCTACGAAGAATTGCAAGCGGGGAGGGCGGCATGAGCACATTGAAGCAATTGCTGGAGCGCGACAGCTTCATCGAACGGGGGGCGCGCAGCCGCGCGCGCGCCTTGCTGGATGCGGGCAGCATGCGCGAACTGCTCGACCCGTTCTGCGGCATCGCGTCGCCCTGGCTGCCGCGGCAGGGCGTGACGGCCCAGGCGGATGACGGCGTGGTGGTGGCCAAGGGCTTGTTCGACGGCCAGCCGGCCGTGGTGCTGGCCATCGAAGGCGCCTATCAGGGCGGCAGCATGGGCGAGGTGGGCGGCGCGAAGATCGCCGGCGCGCTGGAACTGGCGGCGCGCGACAACCGCCAGGGCGTGCCGACGCGCGCCGTGATCCTGTTCGAGACGGGCGGCGTGCGCCTGCAGGAAGCCAACCTGGGCCTGGCGGCGATTGCCGACATCCACGCCGCCATCGTCGACCTGCGCCGCTACCAGCCCGTGATCGGCATCACGGCAGGCACGGTGGGCTGCTACGGCGGCATGTCGATCGCGGCGGGCCTGTGCAGCTATTTTGTAGTGACGCGTGAGGCGCGACTTGGCCTCAATGGCCCCGCCGTGATCGAGCAGGAGGCGGGCGTGGACGAATTCGACTCGCGCAACAAGCCATTTATATGGAGCCTGACGGGCGGCGAACAGCGTTTTAAGAGCGGTCTGGCCGACGCCTATGTGGAAGACGATACGGCGCAGATGCGCGCCACCGTGGCCGAACTGTTCGCGCGCGGCGTGCCGGCGCAGCACCGCAGCAACCAGGCGGAAAGCTACCTGGCGCGCTTGGCCGATGTCGACGCGGCCGTGCAAGCCACGCCGGAAGCCGTGCGTGCCATCTATAGCAAAGGAGTCGCAGCATGAACGCCATCACCGATACGAGCCGTGGCGCAGTCTGGCTGGCGGTACTCACGAATAACACTGCGCCGCTGGACGGCTATCCGCCTTCCGTGCGCGTGGCCGACGCGCCGCTGGCCGGCGCGCCGGCGCGCTATGTCACCGTGCTGCCCGACCCGGACAACCGTTTTACGCGCGCCCGCACGGGTGAAATTGGCCTGGTCGAGGCGTGGCAGCTGGCGCGCGCCGTGCAGCAGGTGCTGATTGAAGACCGCGACCTGGCCGTGAAACGGCCCATCGTCGCCGTCATCGACGTGGCCAGCCAGGCGTATGGCCGGCGCGAAGAAGCCTACGGCATCCACCAGGCGCTGGCCGGAGCGGCGGGGGCCTATGCCGAGGCGCGCCTGGCCGGCCATCCCGTGATCGGCCTGATCGTCGGCAAGGCCATGTCGGGCGCCTTTCTCGCGCATGGCTACCAGGCCAACCGCCTGATCGCGCTCGACGATCCGCAAGTGATGGTGCACGCGATGGGCAAGGCCTCGGCCGCACGCATCACCCTGCGCACGGTGGCAGCGCTCGAAGCGCTGGCCGCGACGATTCCACCGATGGCTTATGACATCGCCAATTACGCGACCCTGGGCCTGCTGTGGCAAACCTTGCGGGTGGCGCAGCCGGACGCGCCGTCAAACGAGGATGTGGCGCAGGTGGCGGCCAGCCTGCAGTCGGCGCTGGCCGACATCCGCGCCG
The DNA here is from genome assembly GCF_056174685.1 of Janthinobacterium sp. BHSEK. Lineage (NCBI taxonomy): Bacteria > Pseudomonadati > Pseudomonadota > Betaproteobacteria > Burkholderiales > Oxalobacteraceae > Janthinobacterium > Janthinobacterium sp. BHSEK. The sequence goes on along the minus strand of NZ_JBWBYV010000064.1, from coordinate 11,052 downwards.
ATCCGGAAAGGGATCTTTCCAGCCGCCTGGGCGCGCCGCAGCGCCAGGCGTCGGCAAAAGTCAGGGAGGTGCTGGGGCAGCAGTGGTAAGTGAAATAACAGAGAAGACACCAAGTCATTCCTATTCCAATAACGGAGACAATCATGATCATTTACGGAACCGCATTGCTGGCCCTGTGCCATTTGCTCGGCATCTTCCTGGGCGACCTGCTCGGGCAGCTGATGGGCGTCAAGACCAACGTGGGCGGGGTGGGCATCGCCATGCTGCTGCTGATCTGCGCCCGGCTCTACATGCAGCGCCGATCCTGGCTGCCGCAGATGACGGAGCGGGGCGTCGAATACTGGGGCGCCATGTATATTCCCGTGGTGGTGGCCATGGCGGCGCAGCAGGACGTGGTGGCGGCGCTGCGCGGCGGGCCGGTAGCCGTGCTGGCCGCCATCGCTTCCGTGCTCGTCTGCGGCGCCGTGATCTCGCTGATGAACCGGATGGAAACCGCGCGCATGGAAAACCCGTCCGCCGCCGAAGCGGAGTCGATGCTGGTCAAGGAGCACCGTCATGCTTGAACTCTTTGAAAAAGCGGCCATCCACAATGGCCTGGTGACGGCGTTCGCCTTTGTCGGCCTGATCATGCTGGTCTCAATGGCGCTGTCGAAGTATCTGACCTTCGGCCGCGTGCACGGCTCTGCCATCGCCATCGTGATCGGCCTGGGGCTCGCTTACTGGGGCGGCGTGCATAGTGGCGGCCACAAGGGCCTGGCCGATCTGTCGCTGTTCGGCGGCATCGGTCTGATGGGCGGCGCCATGCTGCGCGATTTCGCCATCGTCGCCACCGCCTTCGAGGTGCAGGCGACCGAGGCGCGCAAAGCGGGCCTGGTCGGCCTCGTGGCCCTGGTGCTGGGCGTGGTGCTGCCGTTTCTCGTCGGCGCCGGCGTGGCATACGCGTTTGGCTATTCGGACGCCGTCAGCATGACCACCATCGGCGCCGGCGCCGTCACCTACATCGTCGGCCCCGTCACGGGCGCGGCCATCGGCGCCAGCTCGGACGTCATGGCCCTCAGCATCGCGGCAGGCCTCATCAAGGCCATCCTCGTGATGGTGGGCACGCCCGTCGCGGCGCGCTTTTTGCGCCTGAAGACGCCCCGTTCGGCGATGGTCTTCGGCGGCTTGGCCGGCACGGTCAGCGGCGTGTCGGCGGGCCTTGCCGCCACCGACCGCAAGCTGGTGCCGTACGGCGCGCTGGTGGCCACCTTTCACACGGGCCTGGGCTGTCTGCTGGGCCCTTCGCTGCTGTTCTTTGCCGTCAAGGCGGTGGTGGCCTGATGGAAGCCTGGCGCGCCCATGATTTGCTGTGGGTGTCCGGCTTGCCGGACGGCGCATCCTTGCCCGCCTGGCTGGACGCGGCCTGGCTGCGGGTGGCACCCCTGGTGGTGCGGCGCGCCAGCACGGCGCCCGGGCGCATCCCGGTGGGCTTGCGCGGCCTGCTGCGCAGCGAGCGCCATGCGTGCGAGGTGGACGCGGCCGCCGTGCTGCGCCGCGTGACGCCGGAAATGCTGACGCATGCGCTTATGCCAGATTTTTCCTGCGCCGCGCTGGACGCGCTGCGGCAGGTCGCGCCGCTGCTGGACGCCATGGGCTGGGGCTGGGGGCCGACGGGCGGCGTGGGTTTTGCGCTGGCCAGCGGCTTGCCCGTGCTGCGCGCCGACAGCGACCTCGATCTCGTGCTGCGCATCGGCGCGCCGCCGGACGCCGCGCAGGCCGAGGCCCTGCGCGCCATCGCGGCGAGTGTGGCGGCGTGCCGGCTGGACCTGCAGATCGATACGGGCCGTGGCGGCTTCGCATATGCCGAGTGGGCGGCGGACCGGGGCAGGATCTTGCTGAAGACGGATCGCGGTCCCGTGCTGATGGCCACGCCATGGGAGCTTGCATGAGCGTGTTGTTTACCTTTCCCGGCCAGGGCGCCCAGACTCCGGGCATGCTGCACGCGCTGCCCGGCGACGCGGCGGTGGCGGCGACTTTGGCCGAAGCGGCGGCCGTGCTGGGCTGCGATCCTTTGGCGCTGGACACGGCTTGCGCGCTGGCGTCGACGCGGGCCGTGCAACTGTGTCTGCTGATCGCGGGCGTGGCCATGGCGCGCTCCCTGGCGGCGCGCGGCGCGCTGCCCGACATGGTGGCCGGCTTTTCCATCGGCGAGTATGCGGCGGCCGTCGTCGCCGGCGCGCTCGATTACGGCGATGCCCTGCGCCTGGTGGCGCGGCGCGGACAGTTGATGGAGCAGGCGTATCCCACCGGCTACGGCATGGCGGCCATCGTCGGTCTTGATCCGGCGCAGCTGGAACCCTTGCTGGCCCGGGTGCATGGCACCGCCACGCCCGTGTATATCGCCAACCTGAATGCGCCGCGCCAGATCGCCATTGCCGGCAGCGAACCCGCCCTGCAAGCCGTGATGGCGCTGGCCATGGCACATGGCGCCGGCAAGGCCAAGCGCCTGGCCGTCAGCGTGCCGTCGCATTGTCCGCTGCTGGAAGGCGCCGCCGCCGACATGGCCGCCGCCTTCGAGGGCGTGTTTGTCCGCCGCCCGTCGCTCGTCTACCTCAGCAGCAGTGCGGCGCGCGCGCTGTTCGACCCGGCCCGCATCCGCGACAGCCTGGCCGCCAACATGGCCCAGCGCGTGCAATGGGCCGCTACCGCGCGCCTGGCGTGGGAGCGGGGCGCGCGGCTGGCGCTGGAAATGCCGCCGGGCAGCGTGCTGACGCGCCTGACGGCGCCCGACTTCACGGATGGCGTGGCCGTCTGCTGCGACGGCAACCGGAGCGACAGCCTGCTGGCGTTGGTGGCCAGGGAGCGGGGCGGTACTACGCCTTAAAGCTTGGCGCTCAATCCAAGCTGGAAGCCACGGCCCGGCAAGGGCGCGATGTATTTCAGCGGGGAATTGTGCGGCCTGGCATCCGCGTCGAGCAGGTTGCTGCCGCTGATGAACACCTCGACGCTGGCAAACGGCGAATTCGGCACCTGCAGTGCGCGGCTTACCTGGAAGTTCACCATGGTGTAGCCGTCGAGCGGCACTTCCTCGCTGACGCTCTTGCCCAGGTACTTCTGCTTGTCGTAGCGGGTGCCTGACAACCGCGTCTTCCAACCCTGGTTTTCCCACTGCAGATTGGCGCCGTAGCGGTTGGTGGGCATGTTGGGCAGGTAGGCGCCGTCATTGTGCGCGCGCAGCTTGTCGGGATTGTCCGCCTTGTTCTTGACCAGGTCGGCAAATGCGGAGAGGTTCAGCTTGCCGTAGGCGCCGAGTTGAACGGTCTGTGAGGCATCGACCTCGAATCCCTTGACCGTCGTATCCGTCTGCTTCCAGTACTTCAGGGGCAGGCGATTCGCCATCTGGGCCCCCGAGTGACCAAGGTAGAGATAGTTCTCGTATTTCATGACGTAGCCCGTCGCGGACAGCTGGAAGCCGCGATTGGCGAACAGGGCGGTCAGTTCGGTATTGCGCGCGCGCTCGGCCTTCAATTTCTGGTTGCCTTCTTCCTGGGTCATGATCGAATAGTGGCGGTTGCTCGCATACAACTCATTGACGTCGGGCGCTCTTTCCGACGCCGAGTAGCGCAGCTTTGCACCGAACAGCTGGCCAAGCTTGCTTGAAGCGCCCAGGCTATAGCTGTTCAGGCTGAACGACTTGTCCTCGAGTGTGGAGTTGCTTGCATTCCGCGACGTCTTGAATCCGCTCTTGCGGATGTCGTGCTCCACGTTTTCATGGCGAAAGCCGGCATCGAAGGTGGCCCAGTCGAATTCCAGGTTTTGCTTGACGAACAGGGCGCGGCTGAGCGTGCTCGCATCGGGCAGGTAAAGCTGCGGCCCGGCACCGCTTATATCCCTGGCTTTGTGGCTCAGGCCAAGCAAGCCGCTCAAGGGGCCCGCGCGCCGCTGCGCCAGCAGGAGCTCGGCTTGATTCGTGTCAAACCGGTAGTCATTCGCCTTGGCCGCACCGAGGCGTTCTCCCGACGTATTGTTCAAGCGGGACACGCGCAGTTGTGCGCTTTCAATGTAAGCGACGGGGTCGCGCAGATGGGCTTCCAGCGCATATTTATCCTGCTTGATGATCACGCCGACGGGCAGCCCCTCGTCATAGTTCGCGCCGAACGACTTGTTTTCCATGGAAAAGCCCGGCACGCCATATTCGCTTTCCTTGGAATCGAGGCTGACGGCCACGTAGCCGCGATCGAAAAAGTAGGTGCTGCCGACGCCAAAGTGGGCATTGCTGGCGTGGCTGTTGCCCAGGGTGCCGTGGTAATCGGGGGTGACGTCCTTGTTGATCTTTTTCTGGGTCATCGATGGCGTGCCCGGCACGTAGGCGGGGTTGGCCGGGTTGACGTAGGTCTTGCGCTGCCAGACGGAGGTCGGCTGATTGGTATAGAAGGAAAAATCGCCGTCCGCCCAGTCCGGATTTTCCTTCATGAACTGGTCGATAAACGGCTGCGACGCCTTGTTGTAGACCTGCTGGATCCGCGCTTCTTTCTGGCAACTGTCGGCTAAGAACGTATTCACGCCGCCTTTCACAGGGAACAGCTGGCTGTTGCACACGCCTGCCTTGCTGTTGCCGGGAATATCGTAATGCCCGATCTTCTGGAATGACAGCTGCAGATTCGTCGAAAAGCGCTGCCCGTCGTTGAAGTTCGCGCGCAAGCCTTGCGCGTTCGCATCGTTGAAGCCCTTGCGCAGCACCAGTTCCACGTCCTTCCGCGTGCTCTCCATCTTGCGGGAAACGAGGCCCGAATCGACGTCGACGCTGCCGCCGATCGCATTGCCGCCAAAACGCACGCTATCGGACGATTTGTTCACGGTGACGCTGCGCGCAAACAGGGGATCGAACGGAATGTTGATGTCGCCGCTGAGCGCATTCATGCCGAGGATGGACTGGCCGTCTTCCAGGATCTGCACGCGGCTGCCGCTCAGGCTGCGGATCACCGGTGCGCCCGCATTCGGCCCGAAGGCGCTGCTTTGCACGCCCGAGACATGCTCGAGCATGCCGCCCAGCGTTCTGTTCTGGGCTTGCGTATTCTCGACCAGAACGACGCTGTCGACGCTTGCCGGCTTGTCTGCCCGGACCTTGATGGTTTGCAGGGTGACGTCGTCTGCCGCATAGGCGAGCGGGGCGGTGGACAGCATGGCAGCTGCGAATACGTGATGGCGCATAGGACTCTCTAAAAAGACGGAATGGGGGCTGGCGCGGGATGCAGGCGCAGCGCGATGGTATAGATGCAATCGAGTTGCAATAATAGCTGGCGCCCGATGCTATTGCAAGTAAATTGCATTTGAGGGTTTGGGATGGCTGGCGCACGGCAAGCGCGCAGCGCGGACAGCCGGCATGTGCCGGCGACTGTGGTGCAAAGTGAGGAGGTGCGAGGGTGTTACGCGTTGCGCGTTGCACATGGCGCATGATCGTGCCGGTGGCAATGCGTGCGGCGCAGGCTGAGTCAGTCCGCCTGCGCCCTTATGAAGTGGCTACTTGAAGTGAGTGTCAGCGGCTTTTCGCCTGCAGCCGGCGCGCGCGGCGCTTTCTTTCCCAGATGACGATGCCCGTCACCGACAGCATGGCGACCATCAGCCCCATGCAGGACATCAGTATGCGTCCCGGCAAGCCAAGGATGCGGCCCGAGTGCAGGGGGAATTGCAGTTGCACGAAGACGTCGGCGGCCGTGCCTTCCCACGGTTTGTGCTGGCCGATGATGCTGCCGTCCATGCCGTCGACGTACAGGTTCGACAAGCCCATGCCGGCCGCGCCGAACTCGTCGGCCGGGTCGAAGAACGAGACGTTGTAGAACGAATAATTGCCGCCGTAATAAATGCCGCCGATGGGCGCCGTGATGCCGCGCTGCACGGCCTGCTTTTTCGCAATGTCCACCGCCTGCTCGAAGCCGATGACGGGCGTGATGTAGCTGCCGTACGGCGCCGGCGTCTGCGTTTCGTATGGTCCCGGCGTGGTGGTCGACACGAGCGACATGACGGGGTAAAACACTTCGCGGTACAGGTTCAGCGAGAACGACGTGAACGCGATGACGATAATGATGCCCCACACCCACAGGCCGCCCGCGCGGTGCAGATCGAAATTGAGCTTGTAGCCGCCGGCCGCCCAGCGCACCACCCACGACGGTTTCCAGCGTTGCCACCAGCTGGAGACGTCGCGGTGGCGCGGCGCCTCGTCCGGCGCGCGCTGGCGCAAACGGCGCGGCGTGGTCAGATAGAACGCCACCATGCTGTCGAGCAGCCAGATGAGTGCCACGCTCCCCATCAGCCAGTAGCCCCAGCGGTCCGTGCCCCAGAAGGCGGGCACGTGCAGGCTGTAGTGCAGATGGCGCAAGAACGGCATCAGGCTGCGGCGCGACAGGGAAATGGCCGTCGAATCGCGCGTGCCCGTGATCTGCGCCGTGACGGGGTCGATGTAGACGGTGTTGTAGCTGAGCACGAACGGTTTACCTGTGGCCGGATCGGTCAGCGGGCGCACCATGAAGGCGGCCGCATGGCCTTCTTCCAGGCCCAGGGTCATGTAATTGACTTCCACGCGCGGGTCGGCGGCCGCCACCTTGCGCGCCAGCGCGAATGGCGCCTGCAGGGGGCCGCGGCCCGGGGTGTCCATGATGTCGGCGTTGAGCCATTCATCGAGTTCATGGTCCCACGAGGTGACGGCGCCCGTGAGTCCCGCAACGATGAGGAAGAGGGCGATGGTGAGACCGGCCCAGCGGTGTATGACAGTCCAGAAAGCGCGCATGCGGTACAAACCTTCAACATGAAACCGGCTTGTTGCCGCCAGCGGGCGCCAGGGCGGCGCACAGGAAAACGCCAGGCACACGCCTGGTAGTTTGATAATGGGAATCGTTCTCATTATCCAATGGGGCGCGGCGTTTGTCCAGCGCCAATGGTGTTGGTCAGGACTAAATTGCGCATGCTAAGATGCTAGCAATAAATTAATTTACATTCCACATGGAAATGTCCAAGGCTGAAGCGGCATGCGTATAGAAGAACGGAACAATGTCCGCGTAAGCGAACGCAGCGGTGCGCCGCAGGCGGGCGTGGCAGCCACCATGGTATTCATGCACGGTTTTGGCTGCGACCAGACCATGTGGCGCTACCTGGAGCCGCTGTTCCGTCCCCGCTACCGCACGGTGCTGTTCGACCTGGTCGGCAGCGGCGCTTCGGACCTGGGCGCCTATGATTTCGATAGCTATGCGCGGCTCGACGCGCATGGCGCCGATCTGCGCCAGATCATCCATGCCGTCGGCGGCGGCCCCGTCATTTGCGTGGGCCATTCCGTCAGCGCCATGAGCGCCTTGCTGGCCAGCATCGCCGAGCCGGAGCTGTTCGCCGCGCAAGTCATGCTGGCGCCGTCGCCGTGCTATGTCGACGATGCGGCGGCCGGCTATCGGGGCGGCTTCAGCCGTGCCGATATCGATGACTTGCTCGATGCCATGGACAGCAATTACCTGGGCTGGTCCGCCGGCATGGCGCCGGCCATCATGGGCGCGCCCGGCCAGCCGGCGCTGGGCGAGGACCTGACAAGCAGCTTTTGCCGCACCGATCCGGCCATCGCCCGGCATTTCGCGCAAGCGACGTTTTTGTCCGATCATCGCGCCATCTTGCCGCACAACCGCACGCCGGCCCTGATCGTGCAATGCAGCGACGACTTCATCGCGCCGCCGCCCGTGGGCGAGTACTTGCGGGAAATGCTGCCGCACAGCAGCCTGCACGTGGTCGAGAACGTGGGCCATTGCCCGCACATGAGCGTGCCCGATGCCAGCTACCGCGCCATCCGCCACTTTCTCGACGGCCTGCACCTGTAATGCGGGACACGATGCCTTCCTTGCCTGATACCAGTACCTTGTTCCAGCACGCGGCCTGCGGCTTGCTGCTGTGCACGGCCGACGGCACCATCGTGCAGGCGAACGCCACCTTTTGCGGCTGGCTCGGTTATGGCGCCGGGGAATTGCTCGGGAAAAAGAAACTGCAGGACTTGCTGACTATCGGCGGGCGCGTGTTCCATCAGACGCACTGGCTGCCGCTGATGCAGGTGCAGGGCAGCGTGTCGGAAATCCTGCTCGACATGCGCCAGCGCCACGGGCAATCCATCCCCATGCTGTTCAACGCCGTGCGGCGCGTGCACGAGGGCGTGCGTTATGACGAGATCGCCGTCTTTGTCGCCAGCGACCGCCGCAAATACGAGCAGCAGCTGCAGTTGGCGCGCAAGGAAGCAGGCGAGCTCAACGAACAACTGGCGGCCGCCGACCGGCGCAAGGACGAGTTCCTGGCGACCCTGGCGCACGAGTTGCGCAATCCGCTGGCGCCGATCCGCAACGTGCTGGAAGTGTTGCGCCTGGCGCAGCTGGACGACCCGCAGCTGCGCTGGGCCCGCGACGTGCTGGGACGGCAAGTGGGGCACATGACACACCTGGTCGACGATCTGATGGAAGTGTCGCGCATCACGCGGGGGCGCCTGGAATTGCGCCGCGCCAGCGTGGAGCTGGCGCCCGTGGTGGAAGCGGCCCTGCACAGCGTGGCGGAGCTGGCGGCGCAGTCGGGCCACAGCGTGCACGTGGAGCAATGGCCGCAGCCGATCTGGCTCGACGCCGATGCCACGCGCCTGGGGCAGATGATCGCCAACCTGCTGACCAACGCCGTCAAGTACACGCCCGCCAACGGCGCCATCTGGCTGGCCGTCGCCTGTACGGAAAACGAAGTGCACGTTACCGTGCGCGATTCGGGCATCGGTATCGCGCCCGAACACCTGGACACCGTGTTCGACCTGTTTTCGCAGCTGGAGCCGGCCCTGTCGCGCGCCCAGGGCGGCCTGGGCATTGGCCTGTCGCTCGTGCGGGGCCTGGCCGAATTGCATGGTGGCAGCATCAGCGCCCGCAGCGACGGCGTGGGGCAGGGCAGCACGTTCGAACTGCGCCTGCCGCTGCCCGCCGTGCCCCTGCAAGCGCCGCCCGAGCCCAATCGACGCCTGCTGGCCGGCACGCGCGAGGGCAAGGTGCTGGTCATCGACGACAGCGCCGACGCGGCCGAAAGCCTGGCGCTGGCGCTCGACATCCTCGGTTATGAAGTGCGCACGGCCTACGATGGCGCGGCCGGCATGGCGGCGGCGCAAGCTTTTATGCCGCGCGTGATCCTGCTCGACATCGGCTTGCCGCACATGAACGGCTACGACGTGGCGCGGCTGTTGCGCAGCGAGCCCTGCGGCCAGCACGCCATCCTCGTGGCCGTCACGGGCTGGGGCCAGGACAAGGACCGCCAACTGGCGTCCGACGCGGGCTTTGACTTGCACCTGACCAAGCCCGTGGATTTTTATGAGCTCGATGCGGTGCTGCAAAAGATGCTGCAGGCGCAGTGAGGAGGGCATTCTCAAATGAACGACATGGAACAACTGACAGAACTGGAAATCGCCGTTTTCCAGCTCCGCATGGGTTACTCCCCGGCGGACCGTTGCGTGGACTGGGCCGTGGAACGCCTGCGCCTGGACCAGGAAGGCGATGACCTGGAAGTCGTGCTGCTGGCCAGCGCCCGTGGCCCTGATGAGGTGCTGGCGCTGGCCGACGTGATCATCGAACGCTACCGGGGCGCGCAGCGGCTCAGTGACCAGTTCCTGGCGGGGAAATATATCGTCGAACTGCGCGCCGCCTACCTGGCGGGCCGGGAAAGCGTGACGTCGCTCGATGCCATCCTGACCCGCCTGTACCCGGCGCTCGCTTACCCGGACTGGCTGGTCATGCTGAGCCGCAATTGCGAGTATGCGACGGACGTGGCTGATTTTGAGCTGCCGTTCGAGCGGGAGTTCGATTACGTTGCGGGCTTGTGGTCCGAGGCCGGTAGTGCTGCCGAGTTTGAGCAGCGATATTCCCGCCAGACGTCGAATGGGCACGATGTAGGCTGATGCTTGAAGATAATATGAAAAAAGTCGATCTCTTTGTGTGTTCCCCGTCGGACATGCGCGCATGCGCCAGCTGGACGGAGGCGGTTGAGGCCTTCCCCGTCACCGGTATTACCTTGCCGGGGGCGCTCGATTTCGCGTCCCTGGCGCAGTTGCTGACCCGCTCGGCGGCGCCTGCGCTCCGGCCTGCGCCGATGCAGGGGCGGGAACTTTACGTGTTTACGGACGCCATAGGGCAGGCGATCGGGGGCATGGCGGCCGACGACTTGTCGGATATCGCCGTGGCGTGGGCAAAGACGGCTCCTTGGGTGGGTGCGGATATCAATCCCTTCGACCTGGCGGGATTTCTCATGGAGCTGCAGTCGGCCTGGCATCAATCCGTCACACCGGGCAAGGCGCTGTTTGCGTGGATCGACGCGTAATGTCGGCATACTCATGGCGGGTGATCGCTATCGTATAATTTGCGCAATTCTTTTTGCTGGGAATGATGTGCAAAACAAGACAATAGGTTTACTTGGCGGCATCGGCTGGGCTTCCACCCTGGAATACTACCGCCTGCTCAATGAAATGCTGGTGGCGTGCATCGGTCCCGCGCATAGCGCGCGCATCATGCTGGTCAGCATCGACCAAGCCGATTTCGTCGCGCATGCGGCGCAAGCCGATTCCCACGCCATCGAACAATTTCTGGTCAAGGAGGGGCAACGCCTGCAAGGCATGGGGGCGGATTTCTTCCTGCTGTGCGCAAACGGCGCCCACCGTTTCGCCCCGGCCGTCGTGCCACGCATCGGCTTGCCTTTTATCAGCATCGTCGAGGAAACGGCGAAGCGGGTACAGCAGTCGGGCCTGCGCAAGGTCGGCTTGCTGGGCGTCAAGCAAACGATGGCGGGCCGCTTTTATCACGATGCGCTGGAGCAGCAGGGCATCGCGACGGTGACGCCCGACGCGGCCGACCAGGAAATCCTACACGACATTATCTATACGGAGCTGGTGCAGAATGTCTTTACCGATGCCAGCCGGAACATTTTCCTGGAGATCATCGGGAAACTGCGGCGGCAAGGCGCGCAGGGCGTGATCCTGGGTTGCACGGAGATTCCATTGCTGGTCAAGCCCGGCGATGTCGACTTGCCGCTATTTAA